>JAITMR010000033.1 GCA_031277215.1 Burkholderiales bacterium | reverse complement strand
GTAGGCGTAGATGAGGAGGTTATTAAACGCTATGTGGAGCATCAAGGAAAGCAGGATTCAGGTCAGCTCCGCATGGAGCTGTAACGGTAAGAACCCCGGCTTTAGCCGGGGGAATCTATGGAAAACCGCATGGTAGCTTGCTTTGGAGTCTTTTTTACACTCACCCATTGGGCGAGTACATCCAGCTGAGGTTTTTAAGTTAAAGCAGATTCATTATGGAAACAGGCACATTTCATTTCTCCCATTGGAAAGACAGACTGACGAAAGCCAGAGTGTTGGTTGTCGGCGATGTGATGCTCGACCGCTACTGGTTCGGCGATGTCGAGCGTATTTCGCCGGAAGCGCCTGTACCGGTTGTGCGGGTGGCGCGGGAAGAAGCGCGTCCTGGCGGCGCGGCCAACGTTGCGCGTAACGTTGCGTCGCTTGGCGGTTGGGCTACGTTGTTGTCGGTGGTCGGCAACGACGAGGCCGGAAAAAAACTGGAAGCATTGATTCAGGACGAGAAAGTGATTTCATCGTTTCAGCGTGATGCGCAACTGCCAACGACAGTAAAGTTGCGCGTGATTGGCCGGCAACAACAGTTGTTGCGTATTGATTTTGAAACCCAACCGTCGCACGAAGCGCTATCAGACAAACTCGCCGAATTCAAAGAGCAAATCAACAACACAGATGTCGTGCTGCTTTCCGATTACGGCAAAGGCGGTTTGCGTCACATCACGCAAATGATCGAAAGCGCAGCGGCGGCGGGAAAGCAGGTGGTCGTTGATCCCAAAGGCAGCGACTGGGAAAAATATCAGGGCGCGTTCATCATCACGCCCAACCGTAGCGAATTGCAGCAAGTCGTCGGCGTCTGGCGCGATGAAGATGATTTGATAGCGAGAGTGGCGCAATTACGACAAACATTGAACATGTCAGCGCTTTTGTTAACGCGCTCCGAAGAAGGGATGAGCCTTTTCACCGAAGAGGGCGTTTGGAATATACCGACCCGCGCACGCGAGGTCTACGATGTTTCCGGCGCGGGCGATACTGTAGTGGCGACGCTGGGCGTTTTTCTGGCGGCGGGCGCACCATTGCAGGAAGCGGTTTATTTCGCTAACGAAGCAGCCGGTATTGTCGTGGGCAAGTTTGGAACGGCAGTGGTTCTTCCTGAAGAGTTGCTTTAACGCGTAGACACGAAAACAAAAGAGAGGTTTGAATGGAAAGCAGGGAAAGTAAAGTAAGCAAAGCTTTGGAGTGTTTTGACTGCGGCCAGGGGTTTAATTGCGCACAGGTGATTTTGTCGACGTACTGCGAAGATTTGGGTTTGAATAAAGAAGCTGCGCTGAGACTCTCTTGTGGATTTGGCGCAGGAATGGGACGTCTTGGCTATACCTGCGGCGCAGTATCCGGTGCGCATTTGGTGATCGGGTTGAAGTACGGTAATTTTTTATTGGAGGATAAAGCGTCGAGAGAAAAAACATACGCGCTGGTGCAAGAGTTTGAAAAAAGATTTATTGAGAGAAACCGGAGCACTGTTTGCAAGGAACTCTTGCAGATCGATTTGATGAGCGACGACAAGCAAGCAATCAGAGAACGGGTTCTTGAGGTTTGCCCTCGTGCTGTGAAAGACGCTGCTGAAATTCTGGAGTCTGTTTTGTTTTCGGCAGATAAAGACTTGTAGGGTGAGCAAAGGCCGTGAGGCCAGTGCCCGCCATCAGGGCAAACTTCCGAGTGGTGGGCACGCTTTGCTTTGCCCATCCTATGAGACTTACTGCTTCGCTGCTGAACGTACCAGCCTAACCGCCGACCGGATGATGTCCTCCGAGAGAACGCCTATCGGCCCTTTTCCTTTTTCTGCCAAAGCATCCGCTGCGGTGCCGTGCAGGCACACGGCGTAGCGCAGCGCGTGTGGCGCTTCGACGCCTTGCGCCAGCAGTGCGCCGATCATTCCTGCCAGAACGTCACCGCTGCCGCCGAACGCCAGCGCCGGATTGCCCGTGGTGTTGATGCACCAAGAGCCTTCGGGGTCGGCGATGATGCTGCCGCAACCTTTCAACACGGTATGCGCCTGATAGCGTCGGGCGATTTCGCGGGCGGCTTTCGGGCGGTCACGCTGAACGTCATCGGCGTTGCATTGCAGCAAACGAGCGGCTTCTGCCGGATGCGGCGTCAGCACGGTGGGGGCGTTCCGCTCGGCGATACGAGCGATCCATTCGGGGTGATGGCCGATCAGCGTCAGGGCATCGGCGTCAAGTAGCAGCGGCGCATCGAACGAGAACGCTGTCGTCAAAATGTCCGGCGCGGGAGAAGATGTGCTCAAGCCACAACCAATAACCCAGGTGTCGTGCGGCATGCGCAACATGGTTTGAGCGGGATGCAACATTAGTTCGGGGTAGCTGGAATCAAAGGGCGGAGCGTCTCCGAGAAAGCCGACGCGGATTTTTCCAGAGCCCATTCGTGCAGCAGCCCGTCCTGCAAGCAGCGGTGCGCCACTCATGCCGAAAGCGCCGCCGAGGATTCCTAAGCAGCCGAAAGTGCCTTTGTGGACATTATGGAAACGGCGGCGCAGAGGGGAGGGTAAATGGGCTTCGATGAAACGGCGACTAAGAGCGTGGGCATCTGCTTTGGCTTCAAGTTCTTCGGGCGGGATATCGAGGGTGGCAAGACGCAATTCGCCGCAATGATCGGGACCATCAAGCGTCAGCAATCCTGGTTTGAGCGCGATAAAGCTGAGCGTTGCGGTGGTGCGGACGGCAGGCGTGTAAGCGACGCCGGTATCGCTGTTAAGTCCGCTGGGAATGTCGAGTGCTACGATGGGAACATCGTGGGCAGAATGCGCATCGTTCATCCAGCGGATGAGATCGTCGAAGGGTGTGCCGGGGGAGCGATTCAGACCGATGCCGAAAATGGCGTCGACAATCAAAGCGGGCGGCGAATTTGTTAAATTCGGTAAGTCGGGAAGCGCCGTGTGCAACGTGCCGCCATGATTGAGAAATCTGGCGAGCGCCTCGGCGGCGTCCGGTGGCAAAGCTCCGGTAAAGGGGGCGACGACGCAAGGGGAAAAGCCATTTTCACACAGCAGGTGGGCAAGCACCAGACCATCGCCGCCATTGTTGCCCGGCCCGCAGAGAATGATGATGGAACCGTCCGCAGGCGACTTTAACCGCGTCTTGATGAAATCAAACGCCGCCGCCCCGGCCTTTTGCATGAGCGACGCTTCTGAGTAGCGCTTTTCGATAGAACGCAGTTGCGGGATAGTCAGCAGAGGTGACAGAGGCGCAGCGTTTGCCGGGTTGTCGCAGGAAGGCATGGCAGGTATTGGGAGAGTGGAGCGGTAAGAACCATGATATACGTTATGGCTCGTTTGATAAATGAGAATGTTTGCGTTTGCTTTTCGTCTTGCAAGTGAAGCGAAGCAATTCAGAATGCGCTTACGCGGAGGCGCGGAAAACGGGGCGGGGTTGAAGCTCGCCCGACGGAGAAACCGTTATGTTTTTGAAAGCGCCGCGACAATGACCGGCGGGATGCGGTTGCTGTTATTGTTGGCGGTGCGCAGCCGCAAGAGGTCGTGCTCCGGTTCGTGCCGCAGCAGGATATCGTAGTAGGCGCGAACGCGGTCAACGAAGGCGACAGGCATGCCGCCGCGTGCGTAACCGTGGCGGGCGCGGCTGTAATACTCCGGCTGAGTCAGCAGCGGCAGCATTTGTTTGATGTCTTTCCACAAGTTGGGATTGAGGTCTTGTTCACGCGCCAGCCTTCGGGCGTCTTCGAGGTGCCCGAAGCCGATGTTGTAGGAAGCCAGCGCCATCCAGGTTCGATCTGGTTCGGCAATGCTGTCAGGCAGACGCTCTTTAAGGGTTTTCAGATAACCGGCAGCGGCCTGAACGCTTTCAACAGGGTCGAGTCGGTCTTTGACGCCGAGAAAACGGGCTGTGTTCTCAGTGATCTGCATGAAGCCGCGCACGCCGGTTTCGCTGGTAGCAAGGGGATCCCATTGCGATTCCTGATAAGCGACGGCCGCCAGCAGCCGCCATTCAACGCCGGTCATTTCCTGAGCGCGGTGGAACATCGGGCGCAGCAGAGGCAAATCGCTACGGATGCGTTCCTGGAAGACGCCGGCATCAAAACGCGGCACTTGCTGGAGAGGGTGAAAATAACGCTCGGCGAGCCGGTCGATCAGGCCATCATCTTTGGCGCGGGCGATAAAAGAATTCAGCGAGTCGAGCAAGTAATGTTTGCCGACGGGAAGCGCCCAAGCCATTTCGATTTTGACGTCGGTCGAAAATGCTGTTGCGAAATTCAGGTAGATATTGCGAGCAAGAGCGGCTTTGTGCGACGTGACCAAGGCGTAGGGATAAACGCCCTCATCGACCAGCGCCAACAGGGCGTCGGCAGATGGCGCCGCGACCGGCTTCCAGCGGATACCGGGATGCGTTTCCGATAATGCCGCAGTCAGCGAATCCATCCCGGAGTTTTCGAGATACGCGACCGTATCGCCAGCAATCTGTTCCCAGTTTTTGGGACGGCGAATATCGGTGTTATAAACGATGACCGGTTCGGTGCTGTAAAAACTGTCGGTCCAAACGATGCTGTCATCGTCGATCTCATTTGGCCGGTAAAGACCGGCGCTTAGACTGGCGCGGGATTTTTTGAGCGAAGTGCGCAGATCGACGCTGTTTTTGGCGGCGGTGGGGCGAAGCTCCAAGCGTACTTCCTGCGAGAATTGTTTCAGCAGGTCGTGCTCGAAACCGGCGAATTCACCATCACCGCTGACGAACCAGCTCGCCGGGTCGGAACAGAAGGCGACCGTCAACACCGAGAACGCGGGGTAATCGTTCCTGGGTACGGCGGCTTGAGCTTCAGCCATAAAGAGGGAAGACGGCGGCGTCGGTGTGTGGTCGCAGGCCAGAAGCGCCAACACAGGTAACAACAACAGAGTGCGACAAAATCTCAAAGCAGGCCTGATGCCGGTTTGAAGATGATTGCGCCACAATGTCCATTGCCGCCTTCGCAAGAAGGTATGTTTTGACATCGGAATGGATTATAGTCGAAAAGCCCCTGTGTTTTCGAATAATGGCTTTTCTATGACTGTAAAATGGTAAAAAGTTGTTTTTATGCTACAGGCTGTGGAAAGAAGACAGTTGTACCACTAGGGATAGTGTGTGCTTTGGCGATATTTCAGAAGTGGCTCTGTTTATTTAGCCAGATGGCTTTGTGCAGTTCCGTGCGTTCGGTTTCTTTGTGACTTTATGGCTACGCGCTTGTCGTTTGCATTGTTGCGAGCGAAGCTTTCTCATACAAAGCAAGGCGTAATGGCAAGAATGCCAGCAAGAACGCGATAACCCCGCTATAATTCGCCTTCCCATGCCGGAAGAAAACAGTTTTTCGGCGGGTCGCCCCGCATTGCACGTTCGCCAACCGGGTCAGGTCCGGAAGGAAGCAGCCCTAACGAGTTTGTGCAAGTGCCGGGGGTTCGGCTCGCCACCCTATTATGATGTTCATCTCCCTCAGCTCCCTTTTCAAGGGGGCTGCCGAAGGCAGCGGGGGGTGCAATCCACAAAGGGAGAGGGCTTGGTATAAAATGTCCCATTGCCCGATTAACCGCCTCTCTCCAGAATGCCCGACATGAGTTATCAAGCGCTTGCCCGTCAATGGCGTCCCCGGACTTTTGCAGAGTTGGTGGGGCAATCCCATGTGGTGACGGCGCTGCAGAATGCTTTGACACGAGGGCGCGTCCACCACGCTTATCTGCTGACCGGCACACGAGGCGTCGGCAAAACCACACTGGCGCGTATTCTGGCGAAGAGCCTCAACTGTGAGCAGGGTGTGACGGCAACACCGTGTGGGAAGTGCGCTGCCTGCACGGCGATTGACGAGGGGCGCTTTGTCGATTTGCTCGAACTCGACGCGGCATCGAATACCGGCATCGACAACATGCGCGAAATTCTCGACAACGCCCGCTACGCGCCGACCGCCGGACGTTACAAAGTCTATTTGATCGACGAAGTGCACATGCTGTCGAAGGCGGCGTTCAATTCGATGCTGAAAACGCTTGAGGAACCGCCGGAGCATGTCAAATTCGTTCTGGCGACGACCGATCCGCAGAAAATTCCGGTGACGGTGTTATCGCGTTGTTTGCAGTTTTCGTTGAAGCCTCTGCCTGCCGATCAGGTGAAGGCGCGGCTGGCGCACATTCTGGAAGCGGAAAAAATTGTTTTTGAGGACGGAGGTTTGGCGCAAATTGCCCGTGCTGCGCGTGGGTCGTTGCGCGATGCGCTGTCGTTGCTCGATCAGGCGATTGCCTACGGCGCTGGTAGTGTTCAGGAAACGCAAGTGCGAGCGATGTTGGGGGCGGTTGACCGCGATTATGTTTACCGATTGGTTGAGGCGCTGGCGGCGCACGATGGCGCCACATTGCTGACGGAAGCCGATGGTCTGGCGGCGCACGGGCTGGATGCCGGCGCGGTGCTCGATGAATTGATCGCGCTGTTTCACCGGATCGCGATCGCGCAAGTGGTGCCGGAAGCGACCAACAGTTTTGAGGACAACGCACAGGTTGTTGCGCTGGCGGTGCGCTTCACGGCGGAGGACGTTCAACTCTTTTATCAGATCGCGTTGCAAGGACGCGCCGATCTGGCGCTGGCGCCCGACGAAACGATGGGGATGAGCATGACGCTGTTGCGTTTGCTGGCGTTTACGCCGGAAGCGTCGCCGCCGTCTTCTGCCGCGGCTGTTCCCGTTCGGCAGGAACCCGTAGCGGGCAGGGTGGAAAACGCGGTGAAAACAGAGGCGGCGGGAAAAGCCGACAAGCCGCAGCCCGTTTCCGACGTACCCCTCAGCAGACCTCCGCTGTCTTCGGCAGCGCCACAGCAAACCTCCGCCGTCTTCGGCGGCGCTCCTTTTGAAAAAGAGGCAATGCGGGGGCAAGGCGAGGGCAGCGAACTTCGCGCTTTCCCGACCTCCGCCGCCGAATGGTTGGACTGGATCGCCGGTCTGGAACTGAAAGGAATGGCGGCCCAACTGGCGGCGAACACCGAATGGCGCGGTTTTTCCGACGGGACGCTGACGTTGGCGCTGCCGGAAACGCAGCGTCATTTGGCGAACAAGGCGAACACCGACAAACTGAAAAAGGCGCTGGAAGAAGTGAGCGGCCTGCGCCTGCGCTTGGCATTTGAAGTGGCTGACGTGGCCGATACCTCGCTGGCAGCCCGGCAGCGGCAGGCCCGCGAGCAAGCGCAGCGCGAGACCGAAGAAGCGTTCCGCAGCGACGCGTTCGTGCGGGCGCTGGAGAAAGAGGGCGGGGAAGTGCAATGGGAAACTGTGCAAGCTGCTTCAGTGTCATCTGCCTCAGCGCAACCGACTTCGGAACAGCCTGCTGAAGCGTAACTTCTCCAGCAAGCGGGAGGGTGGCCGATACAAACCATCGCCCGTCTATGGCGGACACCCCTTTGAAAAAGGGGCCGGACGAGAAGGCTGAATGCAGATAGGAGTGACAGCATTTCCGCCGTTTTGAAGCCATCGCGGCACGACATGACAAATCGAAGTTATTGAAGAAACACCTTTAGAAATCGTTTATAACTTATTGAAAGATAATGGCTATGATGAAGGGTCAACTTGGCAATTTGATGAAGCAAGCGCAGAAAATGCAGGAAGACATGATGCGTGCACAGGAAGAATTGGCGCAGATGGAAGTCGAGGGACAGTCCGGCGCCGGATTGGTCAAAATCGCCATGACCGGACGGCACGAGGTGCGGCGGGTCGCCATTGATCCGTCGTTGCTGGCGGATGATCGCGACATGCTCGAAGACTTGCTTGTGGCGGCGTTCAACGACGCAATTCGTAAGGTGGAAGACGCTTCAAAAGAAAAAATGACACCTATGGCAGCCGGATTGCCACCAGGCTTCAAATTGCCGTTTTGAGGCTCTTTTTCGAATTTCGTTTTTGGCGTTTAAGCCGTAATAGTGCATCACGCATTTTGACTTGAGGAAAAATCATGCCAGTAAAAATAGTCCAGAAAACGCCGTCGGCGTATGCTTATCCTTTGCTGATCAAGCAGCTTCTGCACACACCGCTGGCCGTGGCGCCCGATCAGGAAATCTCCTATAAGGGGACAGCCCGCCACACTTACCGCACGTTCAGGGAACGTGTCGGGCGTTTGGCCAGCGGCCTAGCCAGTCTCGGCATCGAGCCGGGGCAAACGGTCGCCGTGATGGATTGGGACAGCCATCGCTACCTGGAAGCTTTCTTTGCCGTGCCGATGATGGGCGCGGTACTGTTGACGGTGAATGTCCGCCTGAATGCTTCGCAGATTCTTTATACGCTCAATCACTCTGGCGCCGACGTGCTGCTGGTCAACCGCGAATTTTTTTCTCTGCTGGCGCCGATTGCCGAGCGGCTGGAAAGCGTGCGCTGTTTCGTGTTGATCGACGACGAGCAGGGTACGCTCGAAGGGCCGGTGAGTTTTTCCGCCGAATACGAGGCGCTGCTGGCCAACGCCGATCCGAACTACGTCTTCGAGGACTTCGACGAAAACGCGCAGGCCACGGTGTTCTACACCACGGGCACCACCGGACTGCCGAAGGGCGTCAGTTTCAGCCACCGTCAGCTTGTCCTGCACACGCTGGGACTTGCCACCTTGATCGGAACATCAGAAGTCGGAGCAACACTCCGCACTTCCGATGTGTATATGCCGCTCACGCCGATGTTCCATGTGCATGCCTGGGGCTTTCCTTACGTCGCCACACTGCTTGGATTGAAGCAGGTCTATCCGGGACGCTACGTGCCGGGGAGCCTGCTGAAGCTCATCGCCGCCGAACGGGTCACCTACTCGCACTGCGTCCCGTCGATCATGCAGATGTTGCTCAGTCACCCCGACTCGGAATCCTTTGACCTTTCCGGCTGGAAAGTGCTGATCGGCGGATCGGCCATGTCCGAAACGCTGGCTCAGGCCGCTCTGAAACGCGGTATCAATTTAACAGCAGGCTACGGTATGTCGGAGACTTGCCCCGTGGTAACCGTCGCCCATCTCAAAGAGCAAGATCTCCAGGCGCCGGAGGAAGAACAAGTGCGCCTGCGTTGCAAAACCGGCCTGCCGTTGCCGCTTGTTGATCTGCGCATCGTCACGCCGGAAATGACAGACGTTCCACACGACGGGGTGGCGAGCGGCGAAATCGTGCTGCGTGCGCCATGGTTGACCCAGGAATACCTGCACGCGCCTCAGGCGTCGGAAAAGCTGTGGGCGGGCGGCTACCTGCATACGCAGGATATTGCCAATATCGACGTACGCGGCTTCGTCAAGATTACCGACCGCCTCAAGGACGTCATCAAGATCGCTGGCGAATGGGCATCCTCGCTGGAACTCGAGGATATTCTGAACAGCCATGAAGCCGTGCAAGAATCGGCGGTGATCGCTTTGCCCGACGAAAAGTGGGGCGAACGCCCCTTGGCTTTGGTGGTACTCAAGCCGGATTTCGTTGGCAAGGTAACGGAGCATAAGGTTCGCGCTTACGCAGCGCACCTTATTGAAGTCACCCATGTGTCGCGCTACGGCATTCTCCTGCAAGTGCGTTTCGTTGAAGAACTGATGAAGACAAGCGTGGGAAAATTGAACAAGCGGGCGATGCGAGAAACTATTTTGGGACAGCCTGCCGACAGCCCGGCATCCTGACAATATGCTCAACTACGTTCGCTTCAATCGCTGGGCATCCCAAGGTTGCGCTTTGGGATCTCGGTTAATCTAAATGTTAGAGCAACAACATTCTTCTCCTTCGGGCAATGCTTTTTTTCTCCCCTTATCGCGGCCTTGATTGCCGGGGCAGTTGTTGTTCTTGCAAGAATTTTGCATAAGCCGAAGCCTGAAGCAAGCGCCCTCAGTTCGACCTCGCAATTGTGCGATATTTGAAAACAAAGGGTGTTTTCGTTTATAATCAACCGGTTTAGCGTAGAATTCCTGCGCGGCTTAATCATAGCAAGGCGAAAAGTGCCGGAAACCATGACAAACAGGACGCCCGGCGAGACTTCGCCAAGAATCGACGTGTTCCGTTTTATCGAGGCGGGCGACACTTGCTCGGGCGAGGTGCCGATTGCGCGGTTGGAGCGGCTTCTTGACCGCTTGCCGGAAACGGTGGAACCGGCTGAGGCCGGGACGCTGGTCTGGCAGGTGCGGGGGTTGCGCGATTCGACGGGTCGATCGGCATTAGAGGTCGCTGTTGAGGGCGTTTTTCCGCTGGTTTGTCAGCGTTGCTTGCGACCGTTGCAGTGGCCGATAGCGCAGCGCACGGTTGTATTGGTGGCGCGGACGCCGGAAGCGTTGGTGGCGTTGGACGATGAGGTGGAGCAGGAAGTGATTTTAGGCTCGAAGGCGCAGGAGGTGTTGGCGCTGGTCGAGGATGAGTTACTGCTGTCGCTGCCGTTTGCGCCGAAACACGAAACGGATTGTGGTGTCGGGGCTTAGGTTTTAAAACAGCTGCAAGCGCTGACGGAGTGTATGATTGACAGGGTTTAAGGCACGTTGTTGTGTACTACTTTTTGGTTCATTTGGGTTTTAGTTAGGAGAAAGCTATGGCAGTTCAACAAAACAAAAAATCACCGTCCAAGCGCGGGATGCATCGGGCGCACGATTTTCTGACCAATCCGGCGTTATCGACGGATCCGGTGACCGGAGAAACGCATCGCCGTCATCACATTACGCCTACCGGTTTTTATCGCGGCAAGAAAGTGGTCAAGACCAAGGCCGACGAGTAAAACAAAAGATTGCGTGGGGTTTATCTGTATTTGACGGACGAACAAGCGCAACGACCATGAAAATACAAAGTCCGGGAAGAAAACGGACGCACAAGGCGCGCGGCGGGAAAGCTGCCGCGCCTTTTCCTTTTTTATCGTTGGGGAAATCAATATGCGTGTGACCATTGCAGTGGATGCTATGGGAGGGGACCACGGTTTATCGGTGACGGTGCCTGCTGTATCAAATTTTCTGGCGACAATGCCGGATGCGCAGGTCGTGATGGTGGGGCTTGCTGCGCCGCTGGAAGCAGCACTGACGGCGGTGGACAAAACACTGCGTTCGCGTATTACGATACGCGCCGCCAGCGAGATCGTCGAAATGGACGAGCCGCCGGTCGATGCGCTGCGCCGTAAAAAAGATTCGTCGATGCGGGTGGCGATCAATCTGATCAAGAAAGGCGAAGCGCAGGCGTGCGTGTCGGCGGGGAACACCGGTGCGTTGATGGCGATCGGCAAGTTTGTGTTGAAAACCTTGCCTGGAATCGACCGACCGGCGATTGCGACGCAGTTGCCGAATTCACGCGGCGTTTCAACGGTGCTTGATCTTGGCGCTAACGTGAATTGTTCGCCTGAGCAGCTGTTGCAATTTGCGATCATGGGCAGCGCACTAACCACGGCGATCGAAGGTAACGACAATCCGACAGTGGGGCTGCTCAATATCGGCGAAGAAGAAACCAAAGGCAACGAATTGGTCAGAGAAGCGGCGGAGTTGCTGAAACATTCAGGGCTGAATTTTTACGGCAATGTCGAAGGCGACGACATTTACGCGGGAACCACTGATGTCGTCGTGTGTGACGGTTTTGTCGGCAACGTGGCGCTCAAAACTTCCGAGGGTCTCGTGCAGATGCTTTATCAGTTCCTGAAAGACGAATACACGCGCAACTGGCGGACTCGGCTGGCGGCGCTGATTTCGTACCGGGTGCTGAAATCTTTTAAGTCGCGGCTTGACCCGCGACGTTTTAACGGAGCGACGCTAGTTGGTTTGCGCGGCGTTGTTATCAAAAGCCACGGTTCGGCGGACGAATTGGCGTTTGAATTTGCGCTACGCAAGGCGTATCAAGAGGTAGCGCATGGTATGCTAGACCGTATCGCGCAGCGTATTGAAGCGGTATCGGCACAACTGCCGATAGTAGCTTCGCCCGACGCTGATCGCGTGGATTGAGTCGGCGCCGCCGTGCCGATGCGTTGTTAACCTCATTTTTTTCTGACAAGATGATGGAATACAGCCGGATTATCGGAACAGGCGGTTATCTGCCCGAAAAGATCGTGACCAACGACGATCTGTCAAAAACGCTTGATACCAGCGACGAGTGGATTCAGACGCGCACCGGCATCCGGCAGCGTCACATTGCGGCGCCTGAACAGGAAACCTCAGATTTGGCGCTGATCGCTTCCCAGCGGGCGCTGGCGAGCGCCGGATTAACGGCGAACGATATCGACCTGATCGTTGTGGCGACGACGACACCCGACATGGTGTTTCCTTCGACGGCGTGCATCTTGCAGGACAAGTTGGGAATTCATAACGGCGGCGCGGCGTTCGATGTGCAGGCCGTATGCAGCGGTTTCATATTTGCATTGGCAACGGCGGATCGAATGGTCGCGTCCGGCATGGCAAAAAACGCACTGGTCGTCGGCGCTGAAATCATGACCCGGATTCTCGACTGGAGTCACCGCAACACCTGCGTTCTGTTCGGCGATGGCGCGGGCGCGTTGGTGCTACAGGCGTCGGAGACGCCGGGAATTTTATCGTCGCACCTGCATTCAGAAGGGCAGCACCGCCACATCCTGAACGCGACAGGACAAATTCGAGACGGGCGGATTCACGGTTCCCCGTTTATCTATATGGAAGGTAGCGCCGTGTTCCGGCTTGCGGTGCGGGTGCTGGCGGAAAGCACGCAAGAGGCGCTGATACATAACGGGTTGCAGCTTGCCGACATCGACTGGCTGGTGCCGCATCAGGCCAACGCGCGGATTATGGACGCGACGGCGAAAAAACTCGGCGTGCCGCCGGAAAAAGTCATTCATACCGTGGCAGGGCAGGCCAACACCTCGGCGGCATCGATTCCGTTGGCGATGGATCATGGTGCACGCAACGGTTGCTTCAAACCGGGGCAGCTTTTGGCGTTGACGGCGGTCGGCGGTGGCGTTGCCTGGGGCGCAAGTTTGGTGCGCTGGGGATAAAGCGGTTTGATTTAAGTTGATACATTTTTGTGAGAACGCGCACTCTGCACCCCTTGTGAGAGAGAGGCAAGGAGAGAGAAGTAGTGTGCGCGTCCGAACCGAAAACGCTATAGGAGGTATTGGATGAAAGTCGCGTTTGTTTTTCCGGGGCAGGGGTCGCAATCGATCGGTATGATGGCCGGTTTCGACGCGCACCCCGTGGTGCGCCAAACCTTTGAAGAAGCCTCCGCCGTTCTGGGCGAAGACTTGTGGGCGCTGGCCGAGCGTGGGCCGGAAGAAGCGTTGGCATTGACGACAAACACACAGCCATTGATGCTGGCGGCTGACGTGGCCGTGTGGCGTGCCTGGTGCGAGACGAGTGAATTGCGTCCGACCATCGTGGCCGGGCATAGCCTCGGCGAGTACGCGGCATTGGTCGCGGCGGGCGCATTGACCCTGGAAGATGCCGTGCCTCTGGTGCGCTTTCGGGCGCAGGCAATGCAGGAGGCTGTGCCGGAAGGTGTCGGCGCAATGGCCGCGATCCTCGGACTCGACGATGCGCAAGTAACCGCGTTGTGCGCGGCGCAAAGCGCAGCAGACGCGGTAGTCGAAGCGGTCAATTTCAATTCACCGGGGCAAGTCGTGGTGGCCGGACACAAAAATGCGGTCGAACAGTTGATGGAAGCCGCCAAAGAGGCCGGAGCCAAACGGGCGGTGCTGCTGCCGGTATCCGCGCCGTTTCACAGTTCATTATTGCTAACGGCAGCAGAACGGCTGGCGGAACGGTTGAATGAAACGCCGTTTTCCGCTCCCGAAATTACGCTTATTCACAATGTGGATGTCCGCGAGCACAACACGCCGGAAGCCATCCGACAGGCGCTGGCGATGCAAGCAGCCAAGCCGGTGCGCTGGACGCAAACCTTGCAGGAAATGCAGGCGCGTGGCGTGACCCACATTGTCGAGTGCGGGCCGGGCAAAGTGCTGGCGGCGCTGACCAAACGGGCGACCGATGGCATCGCAGGACTGACCTTAACCGACAGCGACGCTATCGCAAAGGCCTACGAAAACCTCTGTTAAGCCCTCTTCTTCAAGCAAGCGAGAGAGGGGGCATTTTTCTTCACGACTTCACGCCTTCGCGTGCGATGGTTTTAATAGATTCTGCGATTTCGCGCAGAATAACGGCGGGAGGTGAATCCCTGTCAATGCGCCGCGCAAACGGCTACAATGCTTCTTTTTGTGCGCCGCACGACTCCAAAAGCATAATCATGAACGTTTCCGAAATCCGCCGCCAATTCATCGACTATTTTGTTGCCAACGGACACACTGCGGTGTCCGGTTCATCGCTGGTTCCGGCCAACGATCCGACGCTGTTGTTTACCAACGCCGGAATGGTGCAATTCAAGGACGTGTTTCTGGGTCAGGAACAGCGTCCCTATCAGCGTGCGGTCAATTCACAGCGTTGCGTGCGTGCAGGCGGCAAACACAACGATCTGGAAAATGTCGGCTATACGGCGCGGCACCACACGTTTTTTGAAATGCTTGGCAATTTCAGTTTTGGCGATTATTTCAAACGCGATGCCATTTTTTTCGCCTGGGAATTGCTGACGAAAGTCTACAAACTGCCGCCGGAAAAATTGTGGGTCACCGTCTATATCGACGACGATGAAGCCTGGGATATTTGGGCAAACGAAATCAAAGTCCCGAAAGAGCGTCTCGTTCGCATCGGAGACAACAAGGGCGCTCCATACGCCAGCGACAATTTTTGGCAAATGGCCGATGTCGGTCCATGTGGCCCATGTTCGGAAATTTTTTATGATCATGGGTCGGACGTTGCGGGTGGCCCGCCAGGGTCGCCCGACGCCGAAGGCGACCGATATATCGAGATTTGGAATCTGGTGTTCATGCAATTCAACCGCGATGCGCAAGGCACACTCACACCGTTGCCAAAACCGTGCGTCGATACCGGCATGGGTCTGGAACGTTTGGCGGCGGTCTTGCAGCATGTTCACTCCAATTACGAGATTGATTTGTTCCAATCATTGATTGCGGCGGCAGCGAAAGCGACAGGGAGCAAAGACAAAGATTCGCCATCGTTACGGGTGATTGCCGATCACATTCGTGCGTGCGTGTTTTTAATTGTTGACGGGGTGATTCCCGGAAGTGAAGGGCGCGGCTATGTGTTGCGCCGTATTATCCGCCGCGCCATTCGGCACGGCTACAAACTGGGGCAGAAAAAGCCGTTCTTCTACACGCTTGTCGAAGCGCTGGCGAAAACGATGGGCGATGCTTACCCGGAACTGGTGCGCGAGCAAGCGCGTGTTGCGCAAGTGCTGCAAACAGAAGAACAGCGTTTCAGCGAAACCATCGACAACGGAATGAAGCTGATCGACGACGCGCTCAAACGCATGCAAGACAGCAGCACACCTGTGCTCGACGGTGAAACAGCGTTCACGCTGTACGACACGTTCGGTTTTCCGCTTGATTTGACATCAGATGTTTGCCGTGAACGCGGCGTGGCGGTCGATGAGGCGGGTTTTGACAAAGCGATGCAAGCGCAACGTGAACGGGCGCGAATGGCGAGTCAATTCAAGGTTGGCGAATCGCTGGCCTATCAAGGGCCGAAAACCGCGTTCGAGGGTTATGAGCGATTGGAAGACACAGCGAACATCGTGGCGCTGTACAACGACGGCGTCAGCGTAACGACTCTGAAAGAAGGCGAGTGCGGTGTTGTCGTGCTTGACCGGACGCCGTTCTATGCCGAATCGGGCGGGCAGGTCGGCGACATCGGCACGCTCAATAACGACGCGGTTCTTTTTTCAGTGCGGGACACGCAAAAAATTCAACCCGAAGTGTTCGGCCATATCGGTGAAGTTGTGAAAGGCGCGTTGAATGTCGGTGACGCCGTTGGAGCCAGTGTTGACCGTGTGGCGCGGACGCGCACAGTGCGCAACCATTCCGCCACGCATTTGATGCACAAGGCGTTGCGGGAAGTGCTTGGCACACATGTGCAACAGAAGGGCTCGTTGGTCAACGCCGAACGGACGCGCTTCGATTTCTCGCATTTTTCGCCGATGACTTCTGAAGAAATTGCGTGCGTGGAAACAAAGGTCAACGAAGAAATTCTGGAGAACGTGTTGACGCAGGCGCGGGTCATGTCGTTTGACGACGCGCTGAAAGCCGGGGCGATGGCGCTTTTCGGCGAGAAGTATGGTGACACCGTGCGGGTGATCAACATCGGCGCATCGCGCGAATTGTGCGGCGGAACACACGTGGATCGTACCGGCAGCATCGGTTTGTTCAAAATCGTTTCCGAGGGCGGTATTGCGGCAGGCATCCGGCGCATTGAAGCGGTGACCGGTGAAGGCGTAATCGAATACCTCAATGATCGTGAGCAGATTTTGCAACGCGCCGCCGGAGAATTGAAAGTATCTCCCGGTGAACTGGACGTGCGAGTCGCGCATTTGACCGAACAAACAAAGGCGCTTGAAAAGGAAGTCGCTCGTCTCAAATCGAAACTCGCAGGCAGCCAGATCGACGGCCTGATGGATCAGGCGGTCGAAATCAGCGGTGGCGCAAAACTCCTGACCGCAACGCTGGAAGGTATCGACCCCGCGACTCTACGCGAAACGCTCGATAAACTGAAAGACAAACTCAAATCAGCCGTAATCGTGCTTGCGACCGTCCGCGACGGAAAGGCCAGCCTGATTGCGGGCGTTACCGCAGATGTGATGGGCAAAATCAAAGCAGGCGAACTGGCGAATTTTGTCGCGCAACACGTCGGCGGCAAGGGCGGTGGTCGCCCCGATATGGCGCAGGCAGGCGGTACACAGCCCGACAAACTGCCGACAGCGTTGCAGTCAGTGCGCGACTGGGTCGAAGAGCGGTTGTGATTTTTTGAAGCGCTTTTTGTTCACTTGATTTTTATATTGACGCCCAACATGGCGGTGATTCCCGGCATCGGATAGCCTTTGACGACTTCGTAAGACTGGTCGAAGAGGTTGTTGATGGCAAGAAACGCTTCCATTTCTTCAAAGCACCAGCCGGGTTTCTGAACCCGATGGTTCAATCGAAGGTTGAAGAGCGTGATGTTATCCAGCTTGTTCCTGGCGTCCGGGGGCGTATGGTTGAATCCTCCGGTGCGTGCAGAGGTTCCCTGGTACAGTCCTCGTATGTGCTGCATGTCAACATACAAGGTGTTGGATTCGGTGATGTTCCATTGCGTTCCCGCTTTGAACGTAAAGCTCGGCGTATAGGGCATTTCGTTGTATTCCATGCCGTCGCTTCCTTTCGCTTTGACATCGAGCCAGATAGCGCCGGCAAAAACATTCCAACGCTTATGGGGACGCAGCGATGTGCTCAATTCCAGCCCGCGTATCGTGTAGCGCCCGATGGGATCGTTAAAGTGTGTGGGAATCGACCCGCCGAAATAAGCTCTGAATCGGTCTTTGCCGCGATCATGAAAGACGCTGGCTGTGATGCTTCCCCGTTTTTCAAGGCGATGGGTGATTCCTGCTTCAAAATGATCGACAACTTCTGCTCTCAAATTCTTCCAGTACTGCTCAGGGTTTTCCGGGCCGCCGGGTCCCAAAAGACCTTGCAAAACGGCAGGGGAGGGGTAGTTGACACCTCGCGCATAGTTAAAATTCAAATCCGTGTTTCCGTATCCCACAATCAAACCGGCTTGAGAAGCGGATTTATTTGAAAACTCGCTGTGTTTGTAATACCGCATTCCCGCTGAAGGCGTGATGTGAAATGCCTCGCTCGTGCCAAAGTACTGGCTTATTCCCAGATAGGGCGAGAACAATGTGGTGCTTGGGAAGTCCCAGAATCTTTGCGCCCCCGTGTCGTATACCCATTGTGTGTTGGTCAAGCGGGCTTGATCGAGATCGGCGCCTAAAACCATTTCTCCTCCCTGCCACAACCAGAGCGTTTCCTTTGCGCGGATTCCATAAAGTTTCAAGTGCTGACGAGACCATCTGCCGCCGTCTGCATACCTTTCACCTTGATTGAGTTCTTGCAACATATCGAAGTTGGCGTCGTTCCAGTAAGCCTTCAAGTATCCTTCCGTTTGACGGTATCGGTGATTCAGCGTGAATGTTGAAAACGTTGCTTTCGTGTCAAAACGCTCGGCCTGAGGCCAAGTGATGGCGTTATCGGCGTCTGGTTTTTCATTCGGCTCTGGCGCTAACGTTTGCGCTTCAACAACATTTCCAAGGAGGCGGACAGTCCAGTGTCGATTGAGCGCATACCCCAAGTTGACGTAGTAACTTTCCTGCTGGCCGCGAGCATGTGCGCGGTGTCCCTGACTGGATGTCCAATCTTGAGCGACGTAGATGTCCAGCGCTTCTTTTTTGTATCCTGCACTCATGTTTTCAGAAAATGTCGAATAAACACCGCCGCTGAGTCCGATGTTTGCCGTTTGCCCTTCGGTGTCCATCTTTTCAGGAACAACATTCACCAGCGAATAGCCGCTGCCGAACCGTACCGGTTGAGGGCTTTGGTGAATCTCCACGCCCGCGACGGTTCCCAGGGCAATGCCATCGGCCATTGTCTGACCATACAAAACGCCGCTGCGAGGTACGCCGTCGAACTCGACCGTGATGTCAGGACCCGGATGGCTGGCACCTCGACCCCTGATGTAAAGGTTGGTTCCGGCCTGGCTCCCCACCGCGTTCTGGCTTTTGAAAATAACGCCGGGAACTTCTCGCAGCGCTGATAAAAAATCCAGTGAATGCTGGTTCTCGATATCTTGCGACGAGATCACGTTGTGGTGGGCGCCAAAGTTGCTCAATATGGGTGTTGCAGGGTGTGTTCTTACCGAGGGTTCAGTGGTGATAATAACCTCCACAGGTTCATTTTTCTCTGTCGCGTATTTTGAGGGCGTTTGATTTGACGCCAACGCGACGCCGGGCAACAATGCTGCTGTGAAAAGAAAAGTACAATGAAAAAGGGAAAGCAAAAAGCGAAGCGTTTTCATTTTAAATTTGATATCCAGCGAAGTTGAAGGGTGTATCTAAAACCGCTATACTGCACGAACGGTATACCCCAACACGTGATTTGGCAATAGTGTACACGCACAGTACAAACACAACTCACAAGCAACGGAGGAACGAACCATGATAAAGCGCAGAGCCTTTTTAAAAGTGACGGCCAGTGCGATTGCTCTCGCCGTTCCCGGATTGGTTTCAGGAGCTAAAACGTCTTCGCCCAAGGCCGCAGAACGCAAAGGCGCAGAAGCCACAACAAAGAAAGCACAGGTTTATTTTACCGACGATATCAGCCCGGAAGGGTTACTCAAGGTCTATCAAAAAATCAACGGAAACATCAAAGGGCGGGTGGCGATCAAATGGCATTCCGGCGAACCGAACGGACCCAACCTCGTCCCGGTTCCGATGGTCAAGGCGTTGCAGCAAAGCATTCCCAACAGCGCTCTGGTTGAAACCAACGTCTATTACAACGGTCCACGGAAAACAACGGAAGGCCACCGCGAAGTTCTGAAAACAAACGGCTGGACATTCTGCGAAGTCGATATCATGGACGAAGACGGTGCGGTCATGCTGCCCATAAAAGGCGGCAAACATTTCAAAGAAATGTCCTTGGGCAAAAACATTTTGAAATACGATTCCATGGTTGTTCTGTCGCATCTCAAAGGACATACATCAGGCGGCTTTGGCGGTTCCATCAAAAACATCGCCATCGGTAACGCCGATGGAAAAGTCGGCAAAAAAATGCAGCACACCTTCCCGGGTCAAGGCCAATGGTCCGTCACCGGCGAGCGCTTCATGGAGCACATGGTGGAAGCGGCCAAGGCAACGACAGATCATTTTGGAGATCGAATCGTCTACATCAACGTGATGCGCAACATGTCTGTCGACTGCGACTGTATGGGTGTGGCAGCAGCGGCGCCCAAAGTCCGCGACGTTGGCATCCTGGCGTCAACGGATATTGTGGCCATTGATCAAGCTTCGGTGGACTTGATTTATCAACTGCCGAAAGATGAAGCGCACGATCTGCGAGAACGCATCGAAAGTCGGCACGGCTTGCGCCAGTTGAGCTACGGGGCGGAAATGGGCATCGGCTCCCGCCAGTACGAACTGATCAATATCAAAGGCTGAACCAAGGCCAGGGTTCAAAAGAGAGAAAAACCGTCCGCCCCGACCAAAAGCATTTCGGGGCAGGCTCTTCGGCGGCCACCTCCTTTGAAAAGGGGCTTTCATCTCCTTGCCGACTTCGTTTTAATCACGATGAAGCCGGAATTTCTTCTTTGCGTGAGTGGCATGAATTTCAAAAATCGTGCTATTCTTGCGTTCAAGAGTAAACACTGGAACGCTTTTTTTTGCGTCGTCGTAAACGTTTCTGGGTTACGTCGCTTTGCTCGTAAATCAAAAATGTTCTGGAGATAAAATGGAACGTAACAAACGCATGGCCGCATGGGACGAAGCCGCCCGCTTTCACGGTCACCGCTGTCCCGGTCTGGCCATTGGGGTCAGGATAGCCCTCGACTACAAAGAAAGAATCGGTCTGCGTGAGCGCACCGAAGATGAGGAAATCGTCGCTCTGGTCGAAACCGATTCGTGCAGCGTGGACGGTATTCAAAGCATTTTGGGCTGCACGGCAGGGAAGGGCAATTTACGGATTTGTTGCCGGGGAAAACATGTTTTTACCTTTTTTCAGCGGTCGAGTGGCGAAAGTTTGCGGTATTCCTGGAAAAGTTTCGGCTCGGGAGAACAGAGCCGCGAGGGAAAAGCGGACTATTTTTTGAACGGCCCCAAGGATGCTTTGTACAACGTGGAACCTGCTCGCTGTTCGCTGCCGTCCAAGGCCGCTATTTACGTTTCTGTTCCTTGCGCATTGTGCGGGGAGCCGACCGCCGAACCGCAGCTTCGTGTCCGTGAGGGGCAACTGGTTTGCCGTGAGTGTGCGGGTGAGGTTGTGCATTGCGGTTAACGTAGCAGGGAAGAGACATCATGCTTCGATTATGTGCTTTCTTACTTTTTCTCGCAGCAGCCTTCTTGCCGTTTCAAGCGATGGCGACTACGCCCCAGACAAGAACTATCGTTGATATGAGAGGGAAAGAAATCACTTTTTCGGCGGATTTGAAAAGAGTCGCCACGATCAACGATGGGTTTGTTGAGGGGATCATGACCCATCTGGGCGTGATAGATAAAGTCGTGGCTATCGGTTCTTGGAGCATGAAGCGCGATTACAAATATAACTTTGAGACTTCTTCCGGCGAAAAGTATTCACACCAGGGCTGGAACACCATGAAGTACCTGCATCCTTGGCTTGATGATCTGCCGTGTTTCAATTCCCCGCAGGGCAATGTTTTGAATTTTGAAACACTGGCTAAAGTCGAGCCGGAGTTGGTTATCATGCGAGTGGGCGACTGCACCGTAGGCGCAAACGATAAAGAAAAAATAACGCGGACGATACAACTCATCGAAGACTTGGGTTTGCCGTTGGCGGTGATCTATGCTCCGAGTTATTTCCGCAAGGCCGAGTTGGCGTCACTTAAAGATGAAATGGCCGTGATCGGTGATATTTTCGGGCAGAAGGGAAAGATGTTGATGCTTGCCGACACTCTGGCAGCCACGGAAAAGATGATTCGTGAACGCACCTCCGGTATCAGTGAAAGCAAAAAACCCCGGATGTTGTATCTGGGGCTTAATCCCGACTTGCGCAAAAAAGGCGCGACCGGAGCTGTTTTCGGAGCGAACACGCCGGAGTCTTACATTATCGAGAATGTGGCGGGCGCTAAAAACGCTTTCGGAAGTCGCGGCGAGATGATTCCTCTGAGCGCCGAGCAGATTTATGCGCTTGATCCCGACGTGATCGTTCTTCCGACTTCCAATGGTTATCACCCGCCGAGAGAGCTTTACGAGGCTGCGTATTTTGAAAACCTGCGCGAACTCCGCGCCGTTAAAAACAAACGGGTTTACGCGATGCCCTGGACGCCGATGAATTGCGCCCGACGGCTGGAATATCCATTGGATATGCTGATTATCGCCAAGGCGGCCTATCCGGAACGTTTTCGTGACATTAAGGTGTATGACTTCGCTTTGCAATTTTACCGCGATATTTATGGAGTCGATGCGGAAAAGGCCAAAGGGCTGCGCAACACGCAGATGTTGGACTGGATGATCGAGCATGATTTTTAAGCGCAAAATTTTTCCGGCGCTTGCGCTTCTTTTGCTTCTTGTGGCGGCGCTGTTTCCGGCGTTACTGTCCGGCGCGTATGAGATAGAAGCGGGTAGGGTGTTTGCCCTGATCTGGAGCAAGTTGTCCGGCGTGCCAACTTCGGAGATCACCCGCGCCGAAGAAATCATCGTTTGGCAAATTCGTGTGCCACGCCTTATTCTGGCCGTGATGGCGGGTATGGCGCTGGCTGTTTCCGGCGCAGCGTATCAGGGATGTTTCCGCAATCCGTTGGTGGAACCTTATATTCTAGGCGCTTCTTCCGGGGCGGCGTGCGGAGCGGCTCTGGCGATTGTTTTTCCCCATGTTTTTCCGCAGGGGCAATTAGTGGCGTTTGTTTTCGCATTAGGCGCCGTTTTCCTCAGCTACAGTCTGGTGGCAAGCCGAGGCAGGATTCCGCCTTTGGCGCTGGTGCTTTCGGGCATCATTGTTGGGGCGTTGTTTTCGGCGATGGTAGGCATCATGAAATACCTGGCAGTCGATACGCAGCTGCGCGAGATCACGTTTTGGATGATGGGTGGACTGCATTACGCTACTTGGGGCGACGCCAAGTTGAATCTGATTGCCATCTTTCCGGTTAGCTTGTTGTTATGGTACTTCAGTTGGAAGCTAAACGTGCTGTCGCTGGGCGATGAAGAAGCCCGCAGCCTGGGCATCAATCCCGTGCTTTCCAGATTTTTCGTCATCGTGGCGGCGACCTTCATCGCCGCTGTTTGCGTTTCCACTTGTGGAATCATTGCCTGGGTAGGGTTGATGATGCCTCATGCGGCACGTTTTCTCTTTGGGCCAGATCACCGCTGGGTCATCCCCGGCGCGGCCATACTGGGGGCGATTTATCTTCTGGTCTGCGACACGATCGCTCGCACGCTGACCCCGGCGGAAATACCGTTGGGGATCATCACTTCCATCATCGGCGCACCGTATCTTTTGTGGTTGCTACGCTCGAAAGGACGGAGCCTTTATGGTCTGTGATTCCCATCTGCCGTTCAAGCGCGGCCAGACCGTGATGTCCATACAGAACCTCTCGTTCGCCTATGGCGCAAAAGAAGTTTTGCGAGACATTTCTCTGGAAATAACCGCCGGCAGTCTTTGCGGCTTGCTGGGGCCTAACGGCAGCGGGAAGACCACGCTTTTCAAATGCTGCCTCGGTTTTCTCAAACCCGGCAGCGGCGAGATTCGCCTGGGAAATACGCTTCTTTCAAACTATGCGCCCAAACATCTGGCCTCTCATGTGGCTTATGTTCCACAGGATCACCAACCTGCGTTTCCCTATTTGGTGCGCGAGATGGTGGAAATGGGACGCACTCCGCACAGGGGCGCAATGCCTGTGCTCTCTCGGCGCGACCATATGACTGTGGATCATGCGCTGGAACGGGTGGGATTGCGTCAACTGGCCAGCGAAAGCTACAACCATCTTTCCGGAGGGCAAAGACAGCTTGTGCTGGTAGCGCGTGCGCTGGCTCAGGAAGCCTCGCTGATGTTCATGGACGAGCCAACTTCCTCGTTGGATTTTTCCAACCAACTCATCGTGTGGGAAACGGCGCGCTCTATGGCTGCGGAGGGATTGGCCGTGGTTATCTGTTGCCACGACCCCAATCATATTTTATGGTTCTGCGACAATGTGGCCGCTTTGAAAGAGGGAAGTTTGCTGGCTGTGGGTCAGGTGGAATCGACCATGACGCGGAGACTTTTGGAAGAATTGTATAACCGCCATATTTATACGGAGCAGGTTGGACAGCGTACTTTTATTTACCCGTGAGGCAGATGTCAGGAACCAGACCGAAAGGCGTCTCACGACGAGCGAAGCGCAACTGCATGAGGGTGACCAAGTGTGGGAAGGAAGCGTGGTGTCTTTCATGGTTCCTGTTTTTTTGATCTCTAATCCTTGACCTTTGATCTTTAATAATGAAACAGGTGCCACGTCTTCATGTCGTTTTACGCCGCTCAAGGCGAACGGTGGTATGGTTTGCGGTGCCGACAGCGGCGACGGCGTTGCTGTTGTGGACGTTGCCGTGGCCCTGGTGGGTGCTTTTGATTGCTGATCTGGTGCTGGTGGCGTGGGCGTTTTGGGTGTGGCGGCGGCTAATGCCGCAAGGATTGCCCGGCGGTCTCGAAGCGTTAACCTTGGACGCCGAGCGACAACTGCGCCTCTACTTTGCCACTGGTTTTGCCAATGAAGCGACAGCGGACGCTTCGGTTTCAGAAGAAGGGATAGTGGCGCAAGTACTCGGCAGCACCTGCCTCGGCGACGCTTTTCTTACCCTTGTCTGGCGCAGCGAAGCGCTGCATCGCCTGCGTCGTTTGGAACGTTCACAAACACTGTTCCTGCTGCCGGACATGATGTCTGCCGATGATTGGCGGCGTTTGCGCGTATTGTTGCAACACGGGAGGGAGAACTAGATTCAAATGTCCGCTTTCCAGCTAAGTAGAAATGTCCGGTTTCTTGGGGCTGATTTATTTCTTGACAGAGGCTTTAAAAGAGCGTGTAATACAAAGATTACATGTCATACATCAAGAGGTGGCGATGTCAACGTCGATTAGACTGGCTCCCGATATAGAAAAACGACTTGGATTTCTGGCCGAAAAAACTGGTCGGACGAAATCGTTTTACCTGCGGGAGGTCATTGAGCAAGGCCTTGAAGACATTGAAGACTATTACCTCGCGGCAGATGTACTAGAGCGAGTGCGTAGTGGACGCGAAAAAACTTATTCTTCTGCAGAAGTGAGAAAAGACCTTGGCTTGGACGATTGAATATGCGGCATCCGCACGCAAGCAGCTTCGTCAACTCGATAAACAGGTCGCACGCCGGATTCTCGACTATATGGATATGCGGGTGGCTACAAGCTCTGATCCTCGCAAGCTAGGGAAAGCTCTTTCCGGTTCACTAGGTGAGCTATGGCGCTATCGGGTTGGTGATTATCGTGTGATATGCAGCCTCAAAGATGATTCGCTATCCGTGCTCGTGGTAAAGCTGGGAAAGAGAAGCGATATCTATTAATGGTCTCCGTTGTTCTGGCCATCGAAATGTCTCCATGTGGGCAACCAGCCAGGACGATCAGGGTCGCACAAATGGGTAAAACCGGACATTACAACTTAGCCGCTATTGCGTATAATTTATATTATGTCAAATTGCCGAAGAGACTACGGCAAGCGATTCGCACAATACTTGCAAGATTTATCCCTGCTGCACTGCAACCGGCAATGCCGTAAATAACTCAGGATTTCCGACTTCTCGACGCCTGCCATGAGCAGGCGTTTTTTTATCTTGGCAACTTCACGGTAATGACGCCGGAGTTTTGTGCGTCCAAATCGGTTCCCGCGAGTGTTGCGGATGTGCCAGTAAATGGCAAAGATGGCCGACGCTTCCCGCTCCATTTCGTCAAGCGTCAGACGTGGCCGTTCAAAGAGTTCAAGTTGTCGATTGTCAACGTTAAACACCCCTACCCCTTATTTTTATGGCCGGTCAGCATGTCCCCGAGCCGGACGACGGCTCGGCCACCCTTCGGGTGGTTCGGACACATGCTACCGGATATGCGGAGCAATTATAAGGGATGCTGTGGGCTTGCAAATGGGGATTGTGGCTGTGGAACAGGAGCCGTAGAACGCGCTGTGAGCGTTTCTGGGGTATCTGGGTGCGTCGGTTTTTGTTGTGGGGGCTCTGACGGCGCAAGGAACGGGTCGAAGTAGCCATTTTCGACAAAATAGACACAAAATTGTTTGTCAATATGAAGCCTAGTTGCCTGTTGCGTCCAGCACTGACAATCGTCTTTGCCGACGACGCAGGCGGAGACTTTGGGGAAGTTAGTTGGTTGCGCCAGTTGGTCATAGACCGGTGCTGAGTATGGCAGCTCAGGAAGTCTTGGGACTCTCATCGCCAAGTATTCGGCCGTCGATAGGAGTTTGTTTTCTTCTGGTGCTTGGATTCCCGAAAAATACGCCTGATTCCCGAGCGAATTAAAGGTAGCAGTCGCCATAGAATTCGATTGTAGTTGGGCTTGTGGAGCCTCATTTTTTGCCTCTTTATATTTGTTGAATACTGAATAAAGCGCATATCCACAAAATGCTATAAGAAAAAACAACGCCGGAAACCATAGAAGAAATTTCGGAAAACGCTTTTTGTGGGTGTGAACTTCTGCGCTTTTGTACCAGTTAAATGCCTCTTTAGGATATTTCCATCTTATTTGTTCTGCGGCTGCTCGCTCGGTTGTGTTTTTCCAATCGCAGACGTGACGAAATTTCCAAACGACGGCATAGTCTTGATTATAGGGACGATCAACAAACTTGTATTCACCAACCAGCTTCCGAACGTGCATGTCAAGAAGCTGTGGGCTTTGAGTGATCAAGTATATGTCATAGCCTTTGTGCCGATGTGTCTCGAATGCGCTAACGTGCGGCGGGACTTGTGCGCTTTGCTTTCTGATAGGTAATAAACGTTGACATTCGTCGATGACGATTATTGATCCGACTGGGAGCGTGTCCCATTGTGTTGCGTCGTCAAGTTGTTCCCATTCGAGACTAAGGCCGTCGATGCCGTTATAGAAAACCTTACGATTCTCTTTGATGCGACGCTGTTCTACAGTTGAAATCGTGTGTAGGGTTTTGCCGCTGCCGGGTGTGCCGCAGGTTAAATAGATCATGAGAATATAAGTTTCTTTGCGCCACTGACTACGAATTTGCCAACGTAGGCACTCAGTATCATGTTGATGCAGGTTAGCAATTTGAACATGTAAAGAAATTGAACCGACGCATAAGGAATTCCAGCCATATTACCTTGGACGTAGGCAAACATGGAATCAGTAAGCGCAGATACGCCCATGTAGCTTATGAAACCGACACCAAGAGACGCAAGGATTTGGCCAGCTACCGATTTAAGAACAGGAGCCAAGAACGCGAGAAACGATATCAAAAATGCTGGCATTTTAGGTCACCGATGAAAGGACTCGAATTGATACGATTGAACTTGCAAATATTAGACAGAAAGAAACAAGGGGCGCAAGATCGCAGAAAGGATCATAGTTAAGTCTAATCGTTGCACCAAGCGCAGTTATTTGATGCGCTGGTGGACATGTGCCCTGCCCGTCTTTATTAGAAAAGTCGATAATACTTGACCAGTTGAATTCTTTTGATTCTTTCAATTTTTCTAAGTGTTGTTGTCCTTCATTTATTTCATTTAATAAAGAAGGGGGGATTTCTTTTGGCTGATACTGACAATTCAAATCATTAACAGCTTTTGCAGTCGCGCAAAAAATCGGGTCTCCTTCACATTGAAAAGAAGATTCACATGTACCACTAAATTGTCCGTTTTTACAAATATATAAATCGGGGTTTTCTTCACAAATTCCCTTTCCAGCATCTCCACCTTTTCCGCCCTCTCCGCCTTTTCCTCCCTCACCACCTTTTCCACCTTCGCCCCCTTTTCCACCTTGTCCGCCCTGACCACCTTGTCCGCCTTGACCTCCCTGTCCACCCTGACCTCCTTGGCCGGGTTGTCCCGGTTGTCCAGGCTGGCCGGGTTGCCCACCTTGCCCACCTTGACCACCTTGCCCACCCTCTCCGGGTTTGCCGTCTGTACCTGGCTTGCCGTCTTCTCCCGGTTTACCGTCTCCGGGTTTTTCTGGATCAGGATTTTCAGGATCGGGGTTTTCCGGGTCTTCTGGTTCCTCTTTGACCTTCCCTCGGTTTTTCGTTTCCCGTGCCCGTTTGAATCATGCAGCCTTCTCCTGCGCGAGTTGCTTGTTGATCCAATCTTCCATGAACTTCATAGGGGAAGTGTATCCAAGCGC
>JAITMR010000066.1 GCA_031277215.1 Burkholderiales bacterium | reverse complement strand
TTCCCGAGGCGTGAGCGCGGGATAAACGGGAGTTTTTGAGCCGTTTCGCAGCATTTTTGAAAATCAAAAGCGGCGGCTTAATGAAATTCGTTCGAATGGCGTTTTGTTCAGAGGTTCCTTAGGTTAAAAAGACGCCAAAGCAAGCGGCCATGCGGTTTTTCGTAGAGTTACGAGAAGTCAACTGAGGTTTTTGGGTTGAATAGCCGGAATGGTTTACACTGCTCGCTTTGCCACGCAAAGCGTTGAACCATTTCAGGAGCATCATTCATGAAACTTGAAACCCTTGCCCTTCACGCGGGCTACCAACCCGAGCCGACCACCAAGTCTGTTGCGGTGCCGATTTATCAAACCAGCAGTTATGCGTTCGACAACACGCAGCATGCTGCCGACTTGTTCAACCTGGCAGTGCCAGGAAATATCTATACGCGGATCATGAATCCGACCAACGATGTATTGGAGAAGCGTCTCGCCGCGCTGGAAGGCGGAGTGGCGGGATTGGCGCTGGCATCGGGTATGGCGGCGGTAACGTATGCGATTCAAACGATTGCCGAGGCGGGCGACAATATCATTTCGACCAGCGCCTTGTACGGCGGCACGTATAACTTATTCGCGCATACGCTGCCGCAACTCGGCATCAACGTGCGGTTTGTCGATTATCGAAAACCGGCGGACATCGCAGCGCTTGCTGATGCGCGAACGAAGGCGGTGTTTTGTGAAAGCATCGGCAATCCGCTGGGCAACGTTGTCGATATCGGCGCTTTTGCGCAACAGGCGCACGCGCTCGGCGTGCCGCTGATTGTTGACAATACCGTGCCTTCACCGATACTGTGCCGACCGATTGAATACGGCGCCGATATCATTGTTCATGCGCTTACCAAATACCTTGCCGGTCATGGGACAACGATTGGCGGCGCGATCGTCGACAGTGGTCGTTTCCCCTGGAAAGAACATGCGGATCGTTTCCCGCGCCTTAGCACGCCGGAGGTCAGTTACCACGGCGTGGTGTTCACAGAATCGTTCGGACAGGCAGCGTACATTGCGCGAACGCGGTGCGTGATGCTGCGCAACATGGGCGCGGCGCTGTCGCCGTTCAATTCATTTCTGGTTTTGCAGGGCATCGAAACGCTGGCAGTGCGGATGGACAGGATTTGCAAAAACACGTTGGCAGTGGCGAAGTATCTGCAAAAGCATCCTTCTGTTGAGTGGGTTGAATACGCGGGTCTTGAAGAGCACGCCGATTATCCGCAGGCGAAAAAATACATGGGCAGTCGTGCTTCCGGCGTGTTGTCGTTCGGAGTCAAAGGCGGCGCGGCGGCGGGCAGTCGCTTCATTGACGCGCTGCAACTGCTCGTGCATTTGGTCAACATCGGTGACGCCAAATCGCTGGCCTGCCATCCGGCGTCGACAACACACCGTCAGTTATCGCCTGAGGAACAATTGTCCGCCGGTGTGCGCCCCGAAATGATTCGGTTGTCGATCGGTATCGAACACATCGACGACATTCTGGCGGATATTGATCAGGCGCTGAAGGCGGCGAGCGCCTGAAACTCCGCTTTCGACCACCCCAAAAGGGTGGCGGCATTAGCGGGAAGCCCCGGTTTCAGCTATAATTATCGGCTTCGTCGGCGACTGCTGGAGTAGGGCAATCGCCGGAATATGGCAGCTGCGAAAGTGGCGGAATTGGTAGACGCACTGGATTTAGGTTCCAGCGGGTAACCCCCGTGGGGGTTCGAGTCCCCCCTTTCGCACCACGGGCGCCAAAAAACATGAGACGACAACAGGATACCGCATAAGGACAAACGCATGCAATCCACGATTGAAACGATAAGCCAGCTCGAGCGCCGCGTGGCGCTTTCGGTACCGCTGGATGTGGTCGAAAAAGAAGTGCAAAAACGGCTGACCAAACTGTCGAAAACGGCGAAAATCGCCGGTTTTCGCCCGGGCAAAGTGCCGATGAAAATGGTGACGCAGCAGTATGGCCAGCAGGTCAGGAGCGAAGTGCTCAACGATCAGGTGCTGGAAAGTTTCAGCGCGGTGATGCGCGAGCACGATCTGCGCGTTGCCGGTTATCCGCGGGTCGAGCCGAAACCAGCCAATGAGTCTCAGGAGGGGCAGCTCGAATTTCAAGCGACGTTCGAGGTGTATCCCGAGGTGACACTCGGCGATTTGACAAAGGTCGAATTAACGCGGCCTCAGGTTGAGATCACCGATGCCGATATCGAGCGCACGCTGGGCGTGTTGCGTAAGCAGCGTGCGACCTTCAAGAAGGTGGAACGGGCGGCGCAGAACGAAGATCAGGTGATTTGTGATTTCATTGGCCGTCTGAACGGCGAAGCGTTTGACGGCGGGCAGGGACGCGATTTTGCGATCACTATCGGCGAAGGCCGGATGTTGCCCGAGTTTGAAACGGCGTTGCCGGGAATGAAGGCCGGGGAAACCAAATTTTTCCCGCTGGTGTTTCCGGCCGATTATCACGGCAGGGAAGTTGCCGGAAAGACGGCGGAGTTTGAGTTGACGGTCAAGGAAGTGACCGAGCCGCAGTTGCCGCCGCTCGACGAATCTTTCGCGCGTATGCTCGGAATGGCCGACGGCAGCGTCGAATCGTTGTGCAAGGAAGTGAGAAGTAATCTGCAATTACAGCTCAGAAACCGTATCGAAGGATTGCTGAAGGAGCAAGTGATCGCGGCCATGCGTCAGCATGCCGAGATGGCGTTGCCCAAGTCGCTGGTCGAAATGGAAATGATGTCGATGGCGCAGCGGATGATGGGCGAATTGCAAAAGCAGGGCATGAAGCCGGAAGACATCAAGCTGTCGCCGGAGATGTTCCGCAAGCAGGCCGAAGAGCGCGTCAAGCTGTCGCTGGCGGTTTCGGAAGTTGTGCGCAAGCATCAGTTGCAGCCGAAGGTTGAACAGGTGCGGGCGCTGGTGGCGGAAGTGGCGCAAACGTATGAAGAACCGGAAGCGGTGGTGCGCTGGCATTTCGAGAAGCCGGAACGGTTGGCGAATTACGAGGCGTCGGCGACGGAACACAATCTGATCGAATGGATGCAAACAACGGCGCGGGTGACCGACAAACCGATGACGCTGGAAGAAGCGATGGCTCCGACGTTGTCGCTGACACCTCCTTCGGCAGCGGCGAAAGCGGCGGCGACGTAGATAATTTCCCTCCCCGCTTGCGGGAGAGGGGACGGGGAGAGGGGCGGCAATCCCCACCCTTCAAGGGGAGGGGAAGAATAGAAGAGGAGAGCAGTATGGACGACGTGCGAAATTTGGGGCTGGTGCCAATTGTGGTCGAGCAAAGTGGCCGCGGCGAGCGCGCCTACGACATTTATTCGCGGCTGCTGAAAGACCGGTTGATTTTTCTGGTCGGGCCTGTCGAAGAAAACACGGCCAATCTGATCGTCGCTCAAATGCTGTTTCTCGAATCGGAAAATCCTGAGAAGGACATTCATTTTTACATCAATTCGCCGGGCGGTTCGGTGTCGGCGGGGCTGGCGATTTACGACACGATGCAATTTATCAAACCGAATGTTTCGACGCTGTGTACCGGCATGGCGGCTTCGATGGGAGCGTTTCTGCTGGCGGCGGGCACGAAGGGCAAACGTTTTGCGCTGCCCAATTCGACGGTGATGATTCATCAGCCGTTGGGCGGTTTTCGCGGGCAGGCGTCCGACATCGAAATTCACGCGAAGCACATTCTGAGCCAGCGCGAACGGCTGAACAAATTGCTGGCCGAGCATACCGGCAGGCCGCTAGAAGACATCGCTCGCGATACCGACCGTGACAACTTTTTAGACGCCCAGCAGGCGTGCGATTACGGTTTGATAGACAAAGTCTTGCATAAGCGTGTTTAAGCCGGATATTATAGAAAAGCGACGGCCATACAGGAAAAAGCAGCATGACTCAGAAAAAAGACGGCGAGAATGTTTCGCATTGTTCGTTTTGTGGCGCCAGCCAGGACGAGCGCCGCCTGGTTTTTGGCGAACATGCGGGCAAGAAAGTTTTTATCTGTGACGAGTGCGTTCGCACATGCAGCGACATTCTGGTCGATGGTGAAACCGTCGAGAAGAAAAGTGAGCCGGAAAAGGGCAAGCTGTTAACGCCGCAGGAAATTTGTCAGGTTCTCGACAATTATGTGATCGGACAGAATTCGGCGAAAAAACATTTGTCGGTGGCGGTGTACAACCATTACAAGCGGCTGCAATCGACGGTGGACGAGGATGGCGTCGAGTTGTCGAAATCGAACATTCTGCTGATCGGGCCGACCGGTTCCGGCAAAACGCTGCTGGCGCAAACGTTGGCGCGCGTGCTTGATGTGCCTTTCGTGATTGCCGATGCGACGACGCTGACGGAAGCGGGCTATGTTGGCGAAGACGTTGAGAACGTCATTCACAAGTTGCTTCAAAATTGTGATTACAATGTAGAAAAAGCCCAGCGCGGAATTATTTACATCGACGAGATCGACAAGATTTCGCGCAAGAGCGAAAGCCCGTCGATAACCCGCGACGTGTCCGGTGAAGGCGTGCAACAGGCATTGTTGAAGCTGGTGGAAGGAACGATTGCGGCGGTGCCGCCGCAAGGCGGTCGCAAACATCCGAATCAAGAATTGATCGCGGTCGATACCGGCAATATTTTGTTCATCTGCGGCGGCGCGTTCGACGGTCTGGAAAAGATCGTGCAACAGCGCACGGTCAAAGTCGGCATCGGTTTCGGTGCCGAAATTGCTACGGCGAAAAGCGAAGCGGGCAAGCAGTTGTTGCACGATGTTGAGCCGGAGGACTTGATTCGTTTCGGGCTGATTCCGGAGTTTGTCGGTCGTTTGCCGGTGGTGGCGGCGCTCGATGAACTGGATGAGCACAGCCTTGTCCAGATTTTGACCGAGCCGAAAAACGCGCTGATCAAGCAGTATCAAAAACTTTTCAGGATGGAAAATGTTGAGCTGGAAGTGCGCGAGCAGGCGCTGTTCGCGATGGCGCGACGGGCGCTGGAACGAAAAACCGGCGCACGCGGATTGCGCTCGATTCTGGAGCAGACCTTGCTCGATACGATGTACGAATTGCCGGGGTTGACCGGCCTCACCCGGGTGGTGATTGACGAGGCGGCGGTCAATGGCGTCGGCAAGCCGTTGCGGGTTTACGCTGACGCCAGCTATAATCGAACCGCATAACAGGTGTCAGAGGTCAGGAAAGCAAAAATTTCGTGACCTTTCGAGGCGCACAATAAAGGGCGGAACCGTTGATAAAACGAAAACCGTCCCCATATACCCATAAACCTTTTTCTTTTTGAAGCGAGACTTTGATGTCCCCTGAGATTTCTGCCGTTCAGGATAACGACAAGCCGGCGCGGTTACCGCTGTTGCCGCTGCGCGATGTCGTGGTTTTTCCGCATATGGTCATTCCGCTGTTTGTCGGGCGCCCCAAGTCGATCAAGGCGCTGGACGCGGCGATGAAGCACAATCAGCCGATTGTGCTGGTGGCGCAAAAAGACGCGGCCAAGGATGACCCTGCCGTTGAAGACCTCTACGGTACGGGAGCGATAGCGGCGGTGCTGCAAATGCTCAAGCTGCCCGACGGGACGGTCAAAGTGCTGGTCGAGGGACGTGAGCGGGTGCGCCTGCTCAAAGTGGCCGAGCAGGACGGCTATTTGAGCGCTGCCTGCAAAACGGTGTCGTCGAAAGCCGCAGAACCCAGCGAAATTGAAGCGATGCGGCGGGCGCTTTTGGCGCAGTTCGATCAATATGTGAAGCTCAACAAGAAAATTCCGCCGGAGCTGCTGACTTCGATGAACAGCATTGAAGACGGCAGTCGTTTGGCTGACGCGATTGCGGCGCATTTGCCGTTGAAGCTCGAGCAAAAACAGAAAGTGCTGGAAATGGACGAGGTGATGCCGCGTCTTGAGCATTTGCTGTGTTTGCTGGAAGGCGAAGTCGATATTCTTCAGGTAGAAAAACGGATTCGTGGCCGCGTCAAACGGCAGATGGAAAAAAGCCAGCGCGAGTATTATCTGAACGAACAAGTCAAGGCGATTCAGAAAGAACTCGGCGATGGCGATGAATCGGTCGATCTCGATGAAATCGGCAAGAAAATCAAAAGCGCACACATGACGAAAGAGGGCGAGCAGAAAGCGCAAAATGAGTTGAAAAAATTGCGCTTGATGTCGCCTATGTCGGCGGAAGCCACGGTGGTGCGCAATTATATCGACACGCTGGTAAATCTGCCTTGGCAGAAGAAAAGCAAGGTCAAAAAAGAACTTTCAAAAGCGATTGAGACGCTCGATGCCGATCACTATGGGCTGGAGAAAGTCAAAGAGCGAATCGTCGAATATCTGGCGGTGCAGCAGCGCGTTGACCGTTTGCGCGGACCGATTCTGTGTCTGGTCGGGCCGCCGGGCGTAGGCAAAACGTCGCTCGGACAATCGATTGCGCGGGCGACGGGGCGGAAGTTCGTTCGGATGAGTTTGGGCGGTGTGCGCGACGAAGCCGAAATTCGTGGTCATCGCCGGACATATATTGGCTCTATGCCGGGCAAAATTCTGCAAAACATGACCAAGGTTGGCGTCCGAAATCCGCTCTTTCTGCTCGACGAAGTTGACAAGATCGGCATGGACTTTCGCGGCGATCCGTCGTCGGCGTTGCTTGAAGTGCTCGACCCCGAACAGAACAGCACATTCACCGACCACTATGTCGAAGTCGAATATGATTTGTCGGATGTGATGTTCGTGGCGACGGCCAACACGCTGAACATCCCCTCGCCGCTGCTCGACCGGATGGAAGTGATTCGCTTGTCCGGCTACACCGAGGACGAGAAAATTGGCATCGCCAAGCAATACCTGCTGAAAAAGCAAATGGACGCTAACGGCGTTAAACCGGAGGAGTTGACCGTGACCGACGACGCGCTGCGCGACATCGTTCGTTATTACACGAGCGAGGCCGGCGTGCGCGGGCTAGAACGCGAAATCAGCAAGATTTGTCGGAAAGTTGTAAAGACGCTGCAATTGGAAGAAAAGAAAAGCAAAGGCGCGGTGGTTGTCGAGTCCGAGTCGCTGGACAAATATCTGGGCGTGCGCCGTTACACCTACGGAATTGCCGAGAAAAAAAATCAGGTCGGGCAGGTGACGGGGTTGGCGTGGACCGAAGTCGGCGGCGATTTGCTGACCATCGAAGCGGTGACGCTGCCGGGGAAAGGCAAAACCACGACGACGGGGAAACTCGGCGAAGTCATGCAGGAGTCGATTCAGGCAGCATTGTCGGTCGTGCGCCACCGCAGCCGCGACCTCGGCATCGATCCCGATTTTTACCAGAAGAGCGATTTGCATATTCATTTGCCGGAAGGTGCGACACCGAAGGACGGGCCGTCGGCGGGCGTGGCGATTTGTACGGCACTGGTCTCGATCCTGACCGGTATTCCGGTGCGCTGCGATGTGGCGATGACCGGCGAAATCACGCTGCGAGGTGAAGTGCTGCCGATCGGCGGGTTGAAGGAAAAACTACTGGCGGCGGGGCGCGGTGGGGTCAAAACGGTGCTTATTCCCGAGGAAAACATGAAGGATCTCGTCGAAATTCCGGATGAGATCAAAGCGCGCATCGAGATTCGTCCCGTGCGCTGGATCGAGCAGGTGTTGGATACGGCGCTGGAACGGGCGCCGATTCCGTTGCCACCAGGAGACAAAACAGACGAAAAGAAGGCGGAAACGCCCGATATGCCGAAAACGCAAGAAGCTCCGGCAGAAAAATCGATACAGCTCAAACATTGAGAAAAAAAAATACAAACAAACACGGTTGAATCAGGAAGGCTTGGGCGATAATAAGCGCCTTGAAGGCCGGGCAGGCCGGATTCGAAGGGGCAGGGCGCATATGGCGCTCTATCCCGTTTCTTGATCTTGATAGAAGAAAGGGCTGAACATGAAGAAATCTGAACTGGTTGAAGCGATTGCGAAGCAGACGGATTTGTCGAAAGCGGCGGCGGAGCGTGCGCTGGATGCGACAGTGGAGGCGATTACCGAGGCGCTGCAAAAAGGGGATACCGTCACCCTTGTCGGTTTCGGGGCGTTTTATATCAGCGAGCGCAAGGCACGTTCGGGTTTCAACCCGCGAACCAAGGAAGCCATTGAAATCGAAGCGGCGAGAGTGCCGCGTTTCAGGGCTGGCAAAGTTTTGAAAGACGCTGTAAAATAACAAGCTTTCCGCTCGGGGAATGTGCCCGTATCCCGAAGCCATGAATGATGCGAGGGTGCTTAGCTCAGTTGGTAGAGCGTCGCCCTTACAAGGCGAATGTCGGGAGTTCGAGCCTCTCAGCACCCACCAGACGCATCAGGTCAAGCGGTTAGGTCACGAACCGGAAAAGTGCAAGGTTTTTGGAGCGGTAGTTCAGTTGGTTAGAATACCGGCCTGTCACGCCGGGGGTCGCGGGTTCGAGCCCCGTCCGCTCCGCCAAAAAGAGAAAAGACGAACTGCGGTTCGTCTTTTTTTTTGGGCATCAGAGCCGGGGGCGATCTGGTAAAATTCTACCTTTGGTATTTCAAAGGCGGCAGTCATACGCACGCGACGGATGCCGACAGTTGGCGCTTTGACGCCATGGCCGCAATAAAAATGGGACAGCCCGACTATGTTTAATTCTATAAAACGCAGCAAAATCCTCACACCAGTGGTGATAGTGATTATCATCGTTCCGTTGTTGTTTTGGGGGATTGATTCTTTTTTCCGAGGCGTCGGCGCCGAAGGCGACGTTGCCAAAGTCGGTAAAAATCGAATCTCGTCGCAGGTTTTCGAGGACAGGCTGCGCGAACAGCAGGAGATAGCGCGGCAGCAACTGGGTGAGCAGTACGACTCGACGATGTTCAGTACGCCGGAAGCGCGTTTCGCGGTGCTGAACCAGATGATTACCGAAAACATTTTGCTGAAAAAAGCGACCGATGATTATTTCCGCGTCAGCGATCAAAAGGTTTTCGATACGATTAACAGTATCCCGGCGTTTCAGGAAAACGGCCAGTTTTCTTCCGATCTTTACAGGCAGGTATTGCTTCGGCAGAGCAGACCTATGTCGCCGACGCAGTTTGAACACTTGGTGCGCTCGGAATTTCTGAAAACGCCGCTGACCGAGCCCATACAAGCGGGCGAATTGAATGCATTCTCGGCGGCAGAGCGTTATCACACACTGGCCGGAGAAAGGCGCGAAGTGGTGATGGCCAGTCTGGAGATTGCTGATTTTGCGAAACAGGTCAAGATCAGCGATGAAGACATCGAAACCTATTACATGCAAAATCCGCAGGCGTTTCAAAGCCCGGAAACCGTTTCTATCGAGTACGTAAAACTCAGCAGGGCGGCGCTACTTGGCAAAATCACGCTGACGGATGAACAAATCCGCGAAAGTTACGAACGCGACCAGAAACGTTATGAACAATCGGAAACCCGTGATGCGGCGCACATCCTGATCGCCGTTCCAAGAGATGCCGGCGGGGCGCAGAAAACGGAAGCGCTCAAGAAAGCCGAGGACATTTTGGACAAACTCAAGGCAGCGCCGGACACGTTCGCGGCGTTGGCGAAAGAATTTTCACAGGATCCCGGATCGGCGGCGCATGGTGGAGAACTGGGGGCGATTACCGTGGGCGGCTTCGACAGGGCGTTTGTGAAAGCCGTCTTTGATGCCAAGGAAAGCGGCATTGTCGGCCCGGTAGAAACCGAGTTCGGCTACCACATCATCAAAGTGACGATTCAATCTGCCAAGCAATTACCGTTTGATGAAGTCAAGAGCAAGATAGAGAACGACCTCCGGCAGAACGAGGCCAACACTGCTTACGCCGAAAAGGCTGCCGAATTCATGAACATGGTGCATGAGCAGATCGATTCGTTCGACGAGCTGTCGAACAAACTGGAAATTCCGGTCAGCAAAGCCGAATTCCTGACGCGGGCGCAAGTGGCGCAACTGGCCGATGGCAACCAACAACTGGCTGAAGCGGTATTTTCTCCCGCGTCGTTGCGTGATCGTCAGAACACCGATCCAATCGAAGTCGGTTCTGAAACGATCATCTCGGCGCGTGTTGTCGCGCACAAGCCGATCACGGTGCGACCGCTTGAAGATGTGAAGGCTCAAATCAAGATATTGCTGGAAAATCGCAAGGCCTTTGAATTGGTGCGTGCCGCCGGTGAAGAAAAACTGGCGCAATTGCAACAAGGAAAGAGCGCTAAGGACGTGGGGCTAACGTTTGGCAAGCCGACCACCATCGGTCGCCAGCAACAGCAACCGGGCTTTACCGCAGACGCGCATGCGGAAGTGTTCCGGCGGGAGGCCGGAAAGCTGCCGACGTATCTGGGCGCGGCTGTCGGGCAATCGCGTTACACGATTTACCGTGTCGAGAAAATCCTGCCGTCGGAAGCGCCGGACGCTGCCCAGAAGTTGGCGACGGCGGAAATGTTGAGCGAGATGAAGGGACGCGAAGCGCTGAAAGCGTACCTTCAGAACCTGCGCGACAGCACCAAAGTGGAAATCAATCAAGCCAAGCTGGATTCGGCACGCTGAGTAGATACTGGATAAGCGAAGCGCCATCCGGGAGCGTTTCAAATGTGGGGCGGGTTTCAAACCCGCCCTTTTTTATTTCACGCAAAGGCGCGAAGCCGCGAAGAACAATCCCCCCGTCCGCTCCCGACCCAAAGCATTTTGGGGGCAGGCTCTTCGGCGGCCAGCCCTTTGAGAATGGGGCTTTTCTTTACACCTTTGCGTGAGGCCGACCCGTCGCGGTTCGCTACGCTCATCACGGTTTACGCGCTGAATGTGATGGATGAACGCAGGGTTTAGCCCTTGCAGGGCTGGATGAGTGTTGGATGTTCGCTTTTCGCTGGGGTTCGCTCGCGGTGCTCGCCCCACCGACGGTTACGCATATTACGCCCCTTCGGAGCTGGTCAAAACCTTCCCTCTTGAAGAGGAGGGCTTCTTTTCAGCCCGTGCGCCCACTGCGCGTAGATAAACGTTAAAGGCATAACGCAATCCGGGGTTGGTGGTTTGTGTATGGGGGGTATGGATGACGCGCCGCCAGTCGGTAGGGTCTAGCGGCGGGAAATAGGTATCGCCGTCGAAATCGGCGTCGATTTCGGTGAGGAAAAGGACGGAGGAAATTGGCAGCGCTTGTCGGTAGAGCTCGCCACCGCCGATACAGAATACGGGAGCGGGTTCGGTGGCGGCGGCCAGCGCGGTTTCCAAGGTTGGCGCGGTTTGTGCGCCGGGGGCGGTGTAGGCGGGGTTGCGTGTGACGACGATGTTCTGACGTTTCGGGAGGGCGTGCGGCAGGGATTCCCAAGTTTTTCGCCCCATGACAACGGTGTGCCCTGTGGTGAGTTCCCGAAAGTGCCGAAGGTCCTCCGGAAGCCGCCAGGGAAGCTGCCCGGCTTGTCCGACAACGCCATTCCGCGCTTTTGCGGCGATGATGGCAAGCGGAAAAGGCGAACGAAAAAGGTTCGATTTAGCTAAAATCGCTGGTATAGTGTATGACATCTCACATCCGGTGAGCGTTTCGGCAAATTCATTCATAAAGACGCCATCGTGTATTATCCGCGATCACTAGTCAAATTCATTTCTTTGGGCTTTTTCCTGGTCAGTGTGCCGCTTGTTTTCGCGCTTGTCGAGCTCAATACGGTGCTTACGGAATTGACGCAGCAAGGGCGTGAAAACGTATTCAACTCTGTAACGGTATCACGATTATCGCGGCAATTTCTTGAGCAGGCAACGACGCTGGAGCGCTTGGCGCGGCAGTACACGGTTCTCGAGGATCGCGAGATACTTAATGACTATGTGCGGGTGCGCGAAGTGCTGTCTGATACGCAAGCGCAATTGATGCCTCTGGTTTCAAAAGACGAAAACAAGCATTTCCTGAACGCGATGGAAGAAGAAGCGCAGCTTTTTCAAACTCTTCAGAAATATCAGGGTAACAGGGAGAGTGTGGCGCAAATCATCAACGGCTACCGCGACTTTGTGGCATATGCGCAGGCGGTTCAGCAAGTAGCTTATTCGATGGCGATAACATCGGTGGATCAGCTGCAGGAAACCGCCGATGCGGGACGCAAGAAGTGGCAGATTTTGTTGTGGCCGTCGCTGGGAATGGCGATTTTTCTGGCGGCTTCCTTGACGTTTTTGATTTCCCGTCCGGTTCGGCAGATCGATCAGGCGATTCGGCAATTGGGAGCGGCCGAGTTTTCCAAAGAGATCGAAGTTCAGGGGCCTTCGGATCTGCGTTATCTAGGGCAACGTCTCGAATGGCTGCGAGCGCGGCTGCAAACGCTTGAAGAACAGCAAACGAAGTTTTTGCGCAATTTGTCGCACGAATTGAAAACGCCGTTGACGGCGATTCGTGAGGGAAACGAACTGTTGCGAGACGGTATCGGCGGTAACATAAGCGACGAGCAACGCGAAATTCTGTACATTGTCCGCGAGAACACGTTGTCGTTGCAGCGGATGATCGAGGATTTGTTGCAGTACCACCAATCGCGAGTTACGGAGCCGAGCGTGTTGTTGCCGGTAGACTTGGCCGATATCGTTCATCATGTCGTCCGTGAGCATCGGCTGGCGGCGTGGACGCGGCTGATTTCGTTCGAGGAAAAGCTGCTGCCGTTGCTGGTGACTGGCAACGCCAAAAAAATTACGACGGTTGTCGATAATCTGGTTTCTAACGCCATAAAGTATTCGCCACGGTTGGGCAAAATTCAGCTGTTGATGAGCGTGGACAAGGATTGCGCCCGGTTGGAGATTATCGACGAAGGCCCGGGGATTCCCGAGAGCGAACGCGAACGGATTTTCGAGTCGTTTTTCCAGGGAAATCCGCCGACAGAGAATCGCATCAAAGGCTCCGGACTGGGACTAACCATTGCCAGGGAATATGTGTTGGCGCACGGCGGTCGTATTACTGCCAGAAGCCGTTCTGATGGTCGCAAAGGCGCACGTCTGGTTTTGCGGCTTCCATTTTGGACCAGCACATTGCCTCTTATCGAGAACACCCGGCAAAAAGCAATTACTCAAGGAGCTTCCTGATGAAGTCGTTTTTCGATCAGAAATACCGCTGCTGCTGCATGGTCTTTGCGGTATTGCTCGTGGCTGGATGTACGTGTGCGCCCGTTGCGCCGGAGCCGGAGGAGGTTTCGTCTTCTGTTGCTGAAGCGCCAGAGGGGGCTTCACCGGTGTTGTCGATAGAGGACTCGGAGCGTGACGTCGCCGCCGCGTTGGAAGAAGCGCTGCTGCGGAAACAGCTTGAAAATCATGTCAGGTTTCAGAAACTTCTCGAAGATTTGGCGCGTTATCGGAGCTTGAACGTCGAGGAAGTGCAGCGCATGCAAACAGAGCTGAACAGCAAAATTTCGGCGTCGCAGGGAGGCGAAAACGGAAGCCGGGTTCGGTTAGCGTATCTGCTATCCTTGCATCCTTCCGGGCTTGGCGATCAGCGGGCGTTACTAATGCTTGAGACTGTGATAAAGAACGAAAAAGTATCGACGTCGCTGCGGCATCTGGCAAGCGTGTTACGTGCGCAGGTTCAGGAAAAGCAGCGGGCATTGCAAAAGCTGGATGCGTTAAGAGACGTTGATCGCCTGTTGTTAGAGGAGCGGCTGCCCGAAAGCAGGACGCCGCCGCTCATAGCACCGCCCAAACGACCATAAAGAGAGAGCGCTGAAATGGCTGCGGATATTCTTCTTGTCGATGACGATACAGACTTGTTAAAACTGATCAACTTACGCCTGTCGTCGGCGGGTTATCGTGTTCGAACCGCCGAGAACGGCGAGCGGGCGCTGGCGATGATTGATATCGCGCCGCCAGCGCTGGTGGTTACCGATTTGCGGATGCCCGGCATGGACGGGATGCAGTTGTTTGACGCGCTGCATCGGCGACACCCGACATTACCGGTCATCATCCTGACGGCGCACGGCACGATCCCCGAAGCAGTCGCGGCGACTGAGCGCGGTGTGTTCGGTTTTCTGACCAAGCCGTTCGAAAGTCAGGAGTTGCTGGAAAAAGTGTCGGCCGGTTTGCGCTTGACGGCCGGGCCGACCGACACGAGCGAAAGCGAGAGTTGGCGGCGCGACATCATCACCCGCGCACCTCACATGGAAGATTTGTTGCGTCAGGCGCGCTTAGTCGCCGAGTCCGACGCCAGTGTGCTGATTTACGGCGAATCGGGAACCGGCAAGGAAGTATTGGCGCGGGCGATTTATCGAGCGAGTCGGCGTGCCGACAAACCGTTCATAGCGATCAACTGCGGAGCGTTCCCCAGCGATTTGCTGGAGTCCGAACTGTTCGGGCATGTGCGCGGGGCGTTTACCGGCGCGGTCGGCGAACATCCGGGGCTGTTTCAGGCGGCGCATGGGGGTACCTTGCTCCTCGACGAAATCGGCGACATGCCGCTGCCGTTGCAGGTCAAGTTGCTGAGAACCTTGCAAGAGCGAGAAGTCAGGCCGGTGGGTTCCACCAAAACAACGCCAGTTGATGTTCGGGTTATTTCCGCGACGCACCGCGATCTGGAAAGCCTGTTGGCCTCCAATCAGTTCCGCGAGGATCTGTATTACCGGTTGAACGTGGTGTCGCTGCATTTGCCGCCGCTGTCGGAGCGGCGAGAAGACATCCCTCTGTTGGCTGCGCACTTCCTTGAGAAACTGGCCGAGCGTTACGGCAAGGTGGTCGTTCCGAGTATGGCGCCAGAGGCGATGGATTTGTTGACGGCCGCGCCCTGGCCGGGCAACATCCGGCAGTTGCTGAACGTCATTGAACAGGCGCTGGCGCTGGCGGCGACCACGATCATCCCTACCTCCTTGATCCAGAAAGCCCTTCGGGAAGAAGCCGATTCGGTGCCGTCGCTCGAAGAAGCGCGCCGCACCTTTGAGCGCGACTATCTGGTGCGCCTGCTCAAAATGACCGGCGGTAACGTGACGCGGGCGGCGATCAAAGCCAAACGTAACCGGACAGAATTTTATAAACTCATGCAGCGCCATAATCTTGAGTTATCAATGTTCAAGGAACATGAAGACTGAAGTTCGACTTGCCCCTTGTGGGATGTTCAGACGGGACACATCGTTGACACATGTTCGGGGGCGGGGAGAGGGTGAAAAGTGTGTGTGCTTGAGGCGAAGCCGCTTAACTGGCTCTAGGCAACACTTGGGCGAGTGAAGCCTGTTTCTTTCTAAATCAAAGGTTAACCGCTCTTTATCATCAAGCCTGCATGGATAAAGCCCGTTTTTCAACGTGTTCACCACCTGCGCTGTCTTTATTTGGAGACAGGAAAAACCGTTTTAAATCACGCGATTATATTTACTGCTGGCAAGACTGTCTCTTTTTGGAGACAGAAACGAAGAAAAAATTTTTTCCTGCCCAAGAGGAAAGTGATTCGGAAACGAGCTAACCTGTTGAAAATAAAAACAATTTAAAATAAATTAATTTTTGGCACGATTCCTGCTCTTCTTGTTAAACACCACTTGGTGAACACGATTTTCTGCGTGGGTGCTTGGTTTATCGCACCACTGCGATAGTGTTGGCATAGCATGAATAAGATGTTGCATGCAGACGCTAGAACGTAATCCTGAGGAGGGAATAAATATTTCCCTCTCCTATGGAAAAGACCCCCTTTGGCCCACCTCCTCCTGGTGGGCTTTCTTTTTTTTAGGCAGTTGTTCCCGCCTCGCCCTTTTCAAAGGGGTGCCCGCCGAAGGCGGGGAGAGGGCTTGCCTTGGCTCCCCTCCTCCGAAGTTATAAACCCCAAAAAATCGCCGAGTTCATTCCGTTTAAAAGATTACCGAGAAAGCAAGGGAGAGACGTTTCAGGTATGGCGGTTTCAAGTGTGGCATAATTTGAGATGCGAAAAATCCTCTCGGGTTTACCGGAGAAGTGACTATGCCCTCATTCTCGCGCCAACTTGTTGCTCAGATCAATCTGGCAGCATTACGTCACAACCTTGATCGTGCCCACCAATGCGTTCAGGGTGCGCAAGTCTTGGCCGTTGCCAAAGCCGATGCTTATGGGCACGGGTTGTTTCGGGTGCTCCCGGCGCTTGGCAAGGCGGAAGGATTGGCTTTGTTGGAGTTGGACGCTGCCGTTGCGTTGCGAAGGCAACATTACACGCGGCGTTTATTGTTGCTCGAAGGTTTTTTCTCCGAGGAGGAATTGCTGGAAATCTCCAAGCACCGAATCGCGACGGTCGTGCATCACCCTGAGCAAGTAGCGATTCTTGAACGAACCAAGTTGAAGCGGTCGCTGGAAGTTTTTCTGAAGGTCAATACCGGAATGAACCGTTTGGGCGTCAAGCCCGACGAAGTCGCCGTGATGTGCGAGCGTTTGAACGCTTCTTCGGGAGTTGCGGCGTTACGCTTGATGACGCATTTGGGACAGGCGGAAACCAAGGCGGGCGCTGAAGCGCCGCTGGCGATTTTCAAAGAAGCGTGTCGTGGGCTGCCGTATCCGCTGTCGATTGCCAATTCAGCGGCCGTGTTGCGTTTCGGCGATGTTGGCGGCGACATTGTACGCCCGGGCTTGATGCTTTACGGTGTGTCGCCGCTGCCGGATCGGACGGCGGCTTCGCTGGATTTGCAGCCGGTGATGTCGTTACGTTCAGAGTTGATTGCGGTACAGGACGTGGCCGCCGGTCAATACGTCGGATACAGCGATGTTTTCAAAACAACGCGGCCGACGCGCGTCGGTGTGGTGGCCTGCGGCTATGCGGACGGTTATCCGGTGACGGCACGCAACGGCACGCCGGTACGCGTGGCGGGGAAACAGGCAACGCTCATCGGACGGGTGTCGATGGACATGATCACTGTTGACATCTCCGATATTCCGGAAGCGCACGTCGGCAGCCCGGTGCTGTTGTGGGGCGATGGTTTGCCGGTTGAGGAGGTGGCGCACTGGTCTGGTTCGATTCCTTACCAACTGTTGTGCGGCGTCACCCGGCGCGTACGTTTTGTCACGACTGAGGTTGGCCGTATAGACTTTGAATTATAACGACGGTCAGCAAAAAAATTCAAGAAACGATTAAGGAGTAGATGTGTATATCGTAGTTACGGGCGCGGCTGGGTTTATCGGCGCCAATCTGGTTAAGGCGCTGAATGTGCGCGGCGAAACCCGAATTATCGCAGTCGATCATTTGGCGTACGCCGATAAATTCAAGAACCTGATTGATTGCGACATCGCCGATTATTTCGATCGCGACGAATTCCTCGACCGTCTTGAGCAAGGCGATTTCGACGACGACATCCGCGCGGTTTTGCATCAGGGGGCATGTTCGGACACGATGGAAACCGATGGCTGCTACATGATGCGTAACAATTACCGGTACTCGATGATGCTTCTCGAGCATTGCCAGAATAACGATGTTCCGCTGATTTACGCTTCAAGCGCCTCCGTTTACGGCGCGGGCAAAAAATTCGTGGAAGACCGCGCCCACGAAGCGCCGCTGAATGTTTACGGGTATTCGAAGTTTCTTTTCGATCAATCGGTGCGGCGCGTATTGCCAGAACAAACGGCACCAATTGTCGGCTTGCGTTACTTCAATGTTTACGGTCCGCGTGAGCAGCACAAGGGACGCATGGCGTCGGTGGCCTGGCATTTCTTCAACCAATACAAACAAAACGGCAAAATAAAATTGTTTGAAGGCTCGGACGGTTACGCGGCGGGTGAACAGCAGCGCGATTTCGTGTCGGTCGAAGATGTGGTGAAAGTCAATCTGCACTTTCTCGATCATCCGCAATATTCGGGAATTTTCAATCTTGGTTCGGGTCGCGCCGAGAGTTTTAACACGGTGGCGGTGGCGACGCTGAACGCGCTTGCGGCGCACGACGGAAAGGAGGGGCGCAGTTTGAAGGAGTGGGTAACAGAAGGCGTGATCGAGTATGTGCCGTTTCCGTCGCAACTGGTGAGTAAATATCAGAGCTATACCCAGGCTGATCTGAAAAAATTGCGGGCAGCCGGATACGAGGAAAAGATGTTCGATGTGGCGACCGGAGTAGCGCGTTATGTCGAGGCACTGGCAAGCGTCGGATAAAAAACACATGATACATAAAGGGTTATTTTAAAGTTGTTTATTTCTTGTTTTGCAAGAGCTTGAGCTTTATCATTTCTTCAAACAACAACGGCGAATAGATATTCGCCGTTGTTGTTTTCAGGTGGCTAAAGAGGGGAAGGAAGCCGGAAAGTCGGCTTGAGTCTTTATTTTTTGATTTGGTAGAAGAAAGGATTCATCATGAAGAAATTGTTTCTCGGTATTATTTTCGCGCTGTTCTCATTGTGCGCTTTTGCCGCCGTCGATATCAATACGGCCACCAAAGAAGAATTGCAAACGTTGTCAGGCATCGGGCCGGAAAAAGCCCAAGCTATTATCGATTACCGTGCCCAACACGGGTCGTTCAAGTCTGTCGATGATTTGCAGAACGTCAAAGGATTCGGCGAGAAAACAGTTGCGAAACTGGGCGACAGCATTACGGTTTCCGGAAGCGGCAAAGGGACGGCAAAGAAAAGCTCTCCGAAAACTCCCGAGAAAGCCGCAGAAGTAAAGACGAAATAATGCTTTTTTGAGAAGGCGTTTGAATTTGGGCCGGTTTATCCGGCCCGTTTTTTTTTGCGTGACATGGCTTTATGGATTTTGCGATGCGTTTCGCGCAGAATGACGGCGGGTCATCTGATGTCCGAGGTTAACGCAGCGCAACGATGTGTTGATAAACCGTTTGCGGCGTTAGTTCGCGCATACATTTGAAGTGTTTGCGCGGACATTCGCGCTTGAAACACGGGCTGCACTCGATGTTGATGTTGGCGGTTCGGGCGTACGGCGACAACGGAGGCGTGTAAGTCGGCGATGATGAGCCGAACAGCGCGACCAATGGAACACCAAGCGCGGCGGCGATGTGCATCAGCCCAGAATCGTTACTGACGACGACGCGAGCGGCTGCGATGAGATCGACGGCGGTGCCCAGATCGGTATGGCCGACGAGATCGTGTAATTGAGAGAGGGGAACGTTGTCAGTTTGCGCGTTTGAACGAACGGCGGCGACAATTTGATCTGTGATCAGCCGATCTTTCGGCGATCCGACAAGCCAGACGGCAAAGCCTTCATGAATCAAGCGTTGCGCCAGCTCGGCGAAATATTCGGGCGGCCAGCGTTTGGCCGGACCGTATTCAGCGCCGGGACAGAAAACGGCCACCGGCGTTGGGCTAACGGAAAGGTGTAGCGCGTCGAGCGCGGCGCGTTGGGAATCTCGTTGCGGCACCAACACCGGCACCGGTGTCCTGATTTTGTTCGGCGCAGTTTCGGCGGGGTAGGCGAGCGCCGCAAAACGATCAACGAGACGCGGAAACATTTCGGGACGCAAAGTCCGACGGTCGTTCAGCAACTTGAAACGCGCTTCGCCGGTGTAACCAGTTCGCTGCGGAATTTTGGCGAAGCACGGGATAAGCGCCGATTTCCAACTGTTGGGCAAGACGAAAGCGTGGGTGTAACCGGTGGCGGCGAGACTTTGCGCCAGTTGTTTGCGATACCACCAGTTAAGCGGGCCGTGCGGCAGCGGATTTTCGATGATGCGATGGATGTAGCGCATGCGCGCATAGACCGGTGCGCACCAAGCAGGCGCGAAAATGTCGATAACGCCGCGCGGGTAGCGCTCTTTCAGCAACACCGTCAGCGGCTCCGCCAATACCGCATCGCCGACCCACGATGGCGCGATGATTAAAATGCGCGGTTCGGACGAAGGCATGGACGAAAAGCGACACCAGTCTGGATCAGATTATCAAACGTAAGTCAGCCATTCGGCCTTCGACGGATCGCGGCCTTGCACGATATCGAAAAAACGCGCTTGCAGTTTTTCGGTGACCGGGCCGCGACGACCGATGCCAATTTGACGGAGATCGAGTTCGCGGATCGGAGTGACTTCGGCGGCGGTGCCGGTGAAGAACGCTTCATCGGCGCAATAAACTTCATCGCGAGTGATGCGACGCTCTTTCACTTCAAGACCCGCTTCGCGGGCAAGCTGGATGACCGTATCGCGGGTGATGCCGTTCAATGCGCCGGACGACAAATCGGGCGTATGTAGCACACCGTTGATAACGATGAAAATGTTTTCACCCGGCCCTTCGGCAACGAAGCCGGCGGGGTCGAGCAACAGCGCCTCGTCGTAACCTTCGGCAGCGACTTCCTGATTGGCGAGAATCGAATTGAGATAATTGGCACTGGCTTTTGCGCCTGCCATATGAATGTTGACGTGATGGCGGGTAAACGAACTGGTCTTGACGCGGATGCCCTTCGCCATCCCCTCTTCACCGAGGTACGAACCCCATGCCCAGGCGGCAACGATCACATGCACCGGGTTGGACGTAGCGGCAATCCCCATCGCGTTTGAACCGTAAAACGCCAGCGGGCGGATGTAACCGGATTTCAACTTGTTATCGCGGATCGAGGCGAGATGCGCCGCGTTGATCTCGTCCTTGGTGAACGGCAGCTTCATGTTGAAAATGTGCGCCGACCGGAAAAGGCGGTCGGTGTGGTCGCGCAAACGGAAAATGGCCGGGCCTTTCGTCGTCTCATAACAACGCACACCTTCAAAAACGCCCATCCCATAGTGCAGCGTGTGAGTGAGTACATGCGTCGTGGCCTCGCGCCACGGCACCATTTTTCCGTCGTACCATATCCAACCATCGCGGTCTGCCATCGCCATAGACATGCTGCTCTCCTTAAAGTTAAGAGAAGATTTTAACGGAAGCGGGGCGGTATCGAAAGAGCGAGCGAGGAAAAAATGATTTTCCAATACATGCTTTTGGGGTAAGCTGTGTCGTCAATGTCCGGCAATTCGCAATCGTCCGAGTGTCCAGAAAGAAAACCATGAACCACCCAACAACCGTTTCACGTATCGTCATTTTGACCGGCGCTGGAATTTCTGCCGAATCAGGAATCCGCACCTTCCGCGCGGCGGATGGGCTGTGGGAAGATCATCGCATTGAAGATGTAGCATCTCCAGAAGGATTCGCTCGCGACCCGGAACTCGTGCTGCGTTTTTATAACCAGCGGCGGCGGCAGTTACGCGATTCGGCGATCCAGCCCAACGCTGCGCATCAGGCGCTGGCGCGACTAGAAGAAGCGTTCGGCGATCGCTTTTTTCTAATTACCCAGAACGTTGACGACTTGCACGAACGCGCCGGAAACAAGCGCGTTATCCACATGCACGGCGAACTGCTCAAAGCGCGTTGCGTGCGTTCCGAGTGCGTCGTCGAATGGGCGGGCGATCTGAACTCAGAAGATCGCTGTGCTTGTTGCGTGTCGCCGGCGCCGCTGCGACCGCACATCGTCTGGTTCGGCGAAATGCCGCTTGAGATGGAACGCATCTATCGGGCGCTGGCCGAGGCCGACCTTTTCCTGTCCATCGGAACCTCCGGCCATGTTTACCCTGCGGCGGGCTTCGTCGAAGAAGCGCGTCGGCACGGCGCCAAAACTGTCGAACTCAACCTCGAACCGAGCCAGAACGCTACGCGCTTCGACGAAACCATCCACGCACCGGCAACGCAGGCAGTGCCGGAGTACGTGGAAAAATTGATGGCGCGGTTTGGTGGATAAGGGGCTTTCCCATGAAAAAAGCCGCCCGGTGGATGTTACCGGACGGCTTTGGATGATCTTTTGGTGGCGAGTCAGGGACTCGAACCCCGGACACAAGGATTATGATTCCTCTGCTCTAACCAACTGAGCTAACCCGCCGAATCGGAAATTATCCCAGATTCCGGCAAGGGGGTCAATTTCGAGATGGCAGAGCAAAACTACGCCGATTAGCGCCGAGAGAGTATAATACATTGGTCTTGATTTGGAGAACCTCATGGTAAAGAAACTTGCAACGACGGTATTCTGCCTTGTGGTTTGTGTCTTCCTTTCGGGCGTTGCGCTGGCGGACAAACCGCCGCCAAACGCAAAGCGGCTCTCCGAGATTGTGAAAAGCCTGGAGCTTCAGGGATTTGGGCCGATCATAGAGATAGAGTTCGACGATGGGCAGTGGGAAATCAAGGCTTACAAAGAAGGCCGGAAACGGCAAATAAAGGTTGATCCCATAACCGGGAACACGAAGTCAGACCGAGTAGATGATTAAAGGGCATAGTAACGCCTAACTTTGTGCGCAAGTGAACAGCCTTCGCCGTTGTTTGCCTCGTACGTCGGGCGTTGTTGAAAATCCACCGTAAAGGAGAGGGTCATGTCAGGTTGGTTTGAACTTAGCAAGAGTAGCGATGGTCAGTTCCGCTTCGTCCTTAAGGCGGGAAACGCGGAAATAATTCTTACCAGTGAGCTATACAAGGCAGAGGACTCTGCCAAAAACGGCATTGCGTCTGTTCAGAAAAACTGCGTCGATGATTCCCGCTTCGAGAAGAAAGAGTCCAGTAACGGAAAGTACTTTTTCAACCTCAAAGCGGCCAATCACCAAGTCATCGGCACCAGTCAGATGTATGCCTCGATAGCCTCGCGCGATGTGGGAATTAATTCCGTCAAAACCAATGGAACCACGACCACTATCAAGGTCAATTTATGAAAATTCGTTCACGCCAGCGCTGCTTCGAGGCTTGCTTATTGACTTCGTAACACTTGCAGCAAGAAGTTCACGTCGTGGCGGGTTTCGGGGCAGGCTTTGCGTGAGATAAAAAGGGTGGAGTCAGCGGTTGAAAATCAGCGCGATTCCGGCGATGGCGATTGCTGCGCCGATCCAGGCGCCGAGCGACGGTCTCTTTTTGGTGTGCAACCATAGCAGCGCCAGAATCATGATCGGCGAGGTTGACGACAGCGTTGCTACCAGTCCGGTTTGGCCGTGGGCGAGCGCAAAGAGCAGGGTGGTCATGCCCAGCACCATGCCGCAGAGGCCGCTGGCAGTGCTTTGCAGGAACAGGCGCGGTGTGATGGGGACGGTCGGACGCAACTGCGGAAAAAAGCCGAGCAACGTGAAACACAACACTGCCGTGCTGACGCGCACTACCGAAGCGGCAATCGGATCGACACCGCTTGCCATCACCGGCTTGGCTATCATCGAGCTGACTGCTTGACACAGGGCGGCGAGCAGCGCAATGCCGACGCCGATGACCAGCGAACCTCTGACGCTTTCCCACGGGTGTTTTTGCCTGCCATTGTGACCGAAGGCAATGGCCAGCATCACGCCGACGATGACGAAGGCGACGCCGCCCACGGCAATCGGACTTAAACGTTCATCGAGCACCAGAAAACTCAGAATCGCCGTCATCGGTGCGTGGGTCGAAAACAGAATGGAATTGCGGCGCGGGCCGATTCGCTGCAACGAAGCATAGAGCAATGAATCACCGAGTAAAATGCCGATGAAACCGGACAACGCCAACGCGAAGATATATTGACTGCCGAGAGTGCGCCAGCCGCCGGTGATCAGCACCAGCACGCACAGAAGAACGAAAATCGCTTGTAACCGGATGCGGTTAAAGGTGAACGAACCCAGTTGTTGAACGGGATAAACCGCCAACATGCTGCTGCATGCCCAAAAGAAGGCAGTGGCTAAAGCGGCGATGCTGGAAAGGTCCATGAGGCGGAAGGGAATGTGCGTGGTTTTTTTCGGCCATTGTACTGCGTTGATATGGTCTTGCGTTGTATGTGCTAGAGTATTTATTATTTTTGAACGGAGGGGTTTTTATGACCCACGTTTTACTCCCGGGATCACAGGAAACGGCTGCCCACAATATTACGATGGTGATCTATGCGCTGTATGTGCTGGCGCCGGTGATTCCTTTGACCGCGATTGTGGCGATCGTGATGAATTACGTCAAAAAAGACGACATGCGGGGATCGCTGTATGAAAGTCATTTCCGCTGGCAGATCAACACGTTTTGGTTTACGTTGCTGTGGTTGTTCCTGAGCGTCCTCATTGCTCTTCCTCTCATCGTGCTGTTTTTGTTGGGGCTGGTTTTTTTGTACTGGCCGGCTTTTATCCTTCTGATTGTTGTTTTTATATGGTACGTTTATCGGATCGTCAAAGGCGTGTTGCGATTGACGGAGAAAAAGCCAATGTATGAGTGAGTTCGGGCGTGGGTGGGCTAAGAAAACTCTGAACAATCCATTTGCATCCATTTTCACCGTAAAAGAAAGGTACGATGCGCCGTCATCCTGCGCGTTTTTGGCGGGAATCCCGTGTCTTTTTGTTTTTCACGCGGAGGCGCGGAGAAAGGCGCGAATGTGCCGTCATTCTCGAAGACGCACCGAGGGAAGTTGCACACCACAACCTTTGCACGCGAAGCCGCGGTGCATTCGAAGCCCCCTTTTCAAAGAGCTTGTCCCCGAAACGATTTTGATCGGGGAGGGTGGACGCCGAAGGCGGACGGGGGTTTGTCTCTCCTGCCCAAAATCACTGTGCGATAGAGCGGAAAAAAGACACTGGATTCCCCCGCCAAAAACACGCGGGAATGACGGCACATCGTACCTTTTCCAACGAAGTCGTGAATTCGCACACTGACCTTCCCTCGGAACTTTGCCCGTGCCTTTTCCAACGGAGTCGTGAGTTTATACTTCGTGAAGTGTTCAGGGGTTCCCTAAGGCTGTCAAGTCGTGTCTGCCAAGGGTTTCTGTGAAGTTGTTTTTACCGTATTGTTTATGGGGGTTCTGCGACTTCGCGCAGAATGACGCGCTACGCTTTTCCCGCCCCACAGCTTATTAAGGCACCAGCGCCCGCACGAAGTTCGGCAACGCCAGCGCTGCGCCGTGCATGGCGCCGTTGTAGTACTGAAGATGACGGATGGCGCGTTCTTGCAGTCGCGCTTCGACGGCATCGGCGGTCAATTGGCGCGGGTCGGCTTGCTGCGAACAGAACGCCATCAGCCACAATCCGCCGTATAACGGGATTGACGTGAGGTAAGGAACGACATGGCGGAAGGCTTCGCGCAGCCGTTGCAGGGTTTCACGGATTTGCGCCGGGTTGGCGAGGGGACTGGCGATGTGCAACGTCATGATGCCATTGTTGCCCAAGCGGGCAGCGCAGGCGCGATAAAACTCTGGCGTGTAGAGCAGGGTTGACGGTCCACCGGGATCGGTCAGGTCGAGCACGATCAGGTCGAACGATTCGGTGCTGGTTTTGACATAAGCAAAACCGTCTTCGATTTTCAATGTCAGCCGTGGATCGTCAAGGCTTCCGCGATGTACGCGCTGTAGATGGCGGCGGGAAATGTCAACGACGGCCTGATCGATTTCCACCAGCGTAATGTGCTCGATGCTCGGATGTTTAAACAGCTCTTCAGCCGAACCACCGTCACCACCGCCAACGATGAGCGCACGGCGCGGCTGATCGTGGGTGATGGCAGCCATGTGGACGAGATTTTCGTGGTAGAAAAACTCGTCTTTCTCCGATGTCATGAAGTGACCGTCAAGCCGGAACAAGGTGCCAAACGATTCGGAATCGTGTATTTCGATTTCCTGGAGTCCCGAATGAAACGCTTCATGCCGTTTGGACGAACGGATGAAGAAACCCCAATCGGGCGTCAGCGATTCCGTCAAGGCGTCTCCGGTAATGTTCGGAGAGGCCGTTTCAGCCATCCTTGCCGCCCCGCAAAATCTTTTGGGAATGCGCACGAGCCGGTTTGAAAACGGCTTCGATCATGTCGTAGAGTTTTTGCGCTTTGGCGGTATTGTCGGCGGTGTAATTGCAGACATACACATCGACGGTCACGAAACCGGACTCCGGCCAAGTGTGAATCGCCAAATGCGACTCGGCCAGAACCACAGCGCCAGTAACGCCGTGCGGTTCGAATTGATAAAAACGTTCTCCAACAGTGGTCAAGCCGGACGCCTCAACGGCGTTCAGACAAACTTCGCGCAATGCCTCGGCACGGTTAAATTCCGGCGTGTGGGCAGGGCAGCCATACCACTCTCCTAACAGATGGACACCGTCCATTCGTTTTCCCCTCCTGTAAAGGAAAAGCCCCACCCCCGTACACAGAACACCCGGAATATGCGGCGTTCGCGCGGACGAGTAGAAGGGCACCCACAAACCTCCGGCAAGCCGAAGGAACCACATATTATCTTACAAAACGCGGAATTTTTCAGCTTTTTTTGTGAATTCTCTGAAAAAGCGATGTCGCCCGATGCGAGATGGATGTGATAAAAGTTCAGCGGGAAAATATCGGGGGGCATGCCGACGGAAACCGCGTGCTACAGAGAGAATTTTCCGTAACGCAATGAAATTTTTAGCGTTAAGAGGTTGTCGCAAAACTCCTTCCCCCGCAAGCGAGGGAAAGAGAAGCATACACGCAGCATTGTGGCAAAGAGCTTTTGCGACAACCTCTTAAGCTCCAAGTCTTGTAAAATCCTAAATATCTTGCGTTTCGCGTGCTCCTTATTTTGCTTTGTTTCCTATCTGCGCCAATAAAATGCCAATATCAAACTCTGCCTCTGTTCCTGTTTCCGATCTGGCCAACGCGATACGTTTTCTTGCCATCGATGCTGTTGAGGCCGCCAAAAGTGGCCATCCCGGCATGCCGATGGGAATGGCTGATATTGCGGTGGCGCTCTGGCTGCGGCACTTAAAACACCATCCCGACAATCCGCACTGGTATGACCGTGACCGTTTCATTCTTTCAAACGGTCATGGTTCCATGCTGCAGTATGCGTTACTGCATTTAACCGGTTACGATTTGTCGCTCGATGATCTCAAAAATTTCCGGCAATTGCACTCCAAGACGCCGGGGCATCCTGAAGTGCAGGTGACACCCGGCGTCGAGACGACCACCGGTCCGCTCGGTCAGGGAATAGCCAACGCGGTCGGAATGGCGCTCGCCGAAAAGATGCTGGCGGTACGCTTTAACCAGCCTGGACATACGATTGTCGATCATCACACTTATGTATTCCTTGGAGACGGTTGCTTGATGGAGGGCGTGTCGCATGAGGCCTGTTCGCTTGCTGGCACCTGGAAACTCGGAAAGCTGATTGCAATCTACGACGATAACGGAATTTCGATTGATGGCGATGTGCGCGGCTGGTTGACCGACGACACGCCGAAGCGTTTCGAGGCTTACGGCTGGCAAGTGATCCGCGAAGTTGACGGGCACGATGTCGATGCTGTCGATGCGGCGATCCGTGAGGCACGGCTTGAAACGGAACGGCCAACGCTGATTTGCTGCAAGACAGTGATCGGCAAAGGTGCGCCGACCAAAGGCGGTACGGCAGATACGCACGGTGCGCCGCTGGGTGAAAAAGAAATTGCTGCGACCCGTGCGACGCTCGGTTGGTCGCATGCGCCGTTCGACATTCCGCAGTCTGTGTATCAAGCATGGGATGCGCGGACGCAAGGCGCTGAACGTGAAGCCGAATGGACGCAGCGTTTCGAGGCGTACCGCGCAGCGTATCCAGACCTTGCTTACGAATTCATCCGGCGGATGGAAAAGGGCTTGCCGACGAATTTTGAACAGGTGGCGGCAGCGTTTATCGCAGCTCAGAACAGCAAAGGCGAAACCGTATCAACCCGAAAGGCGTCGCAGCAGGCAATAGAAGCTATTGCGCCACATCTTCCGGAATTTCTCGGTGGGTCGGCGGATTTGACCGGCTCCGTGTTCACCAACTGGTCGGGCAGCCGTGCGTTGACGCCGGACGGGCAAGGAAATCACATTCATTACGGCGTGCGTGAATTTGCCATGTCGGCGATTGCAAATGGTGTGGCGTTGCATGGGGGATTCATTCCGTACGCAGGAACTTTTTTGACGTTCTCCGATTACGCACGCAACGCTTTGCGGATGGCGGCGCTGATGAAACAGCGCGTGATTTCCGTGTTCACGCACGACTCCATCGGCCTTGGCGAAGATGGGCCGACGCATCAATCCATCGAACACGCTTCCAGCTTGCGGTTGATCCCCGACATGGACGTCTGGCGACCTTGCGATACCGTTGAAACGGCAGTGGCCTGGCAGCAGGCCGCGCTGCGTCGAGACGGCCCGAGTTGCCTGCTTTTCACGCGGCAAAATGTGCCGTTCGTAGCGCGTGACGACAAAGCACTTGCCACAATCTCCTGCGGCGGCTATGTGCTTGCCGATTTTCCGGTAGAGGAAAAAAGCGCGGGAAAAAAAGTCGTGATCATAGCGACGGGTTCGGAGGTGGGGCTGGCGCTGCAAGCGCGTGAGGCGCTGGCGAAAGAAAATATCGCCGTGCGCGTGGTGTCCATGCCGTGCACGTCGCGTTTCGATCAACAAGACGCAACCTACCGCGCACAAGTTTTGCCGCTGGGTATTCCGCGTCTGGCGATGGAAGCGGGGACGACGCATTTTTGGTATCGTTATGTCGGCGCGGCGGATGACGCGAAAGGCGCGGTGATCGGCATTGATACGTTCGGTGAGTCGGCGCCGGCGCCGGTGTTATTCAACTATTTCGGTTTTACCGTGGAGAATGTGGCGACAACGGTTCGCCGCCTTCTCGGTGTTCGTTAAACTCAATGAAGGAGCTACCATGACAACCATCAAAGTCGCCATCAATGGCTATGGCCGTATTGGCCGCAACATTTTACGGGCGTTTTACGAAAACGATAAAAAAGCGCCGATTGAAATCGTCGCCATCAACGATTTGGGAAGCCCGGAAACAAACGCGCATTTGACGCGCTACGATACGGCACACGGAAAGTTCCCGGGGAAGGTTGAGGTGGACGGAGACACAATGATCGTCAACGGTGATCGTATCAAAGTATTTGCGCAGCGTGACCCGGCGCAGTTGCCCTGGGGCGAGTTGGGTGTTGATGTGGTGCTCGAATGCACCGGGTTTTTCACCAGCAAGGAAAAAGCGGGCGCACATCTCAAGGCGGGCGCGAAAAAAGTCATCATCTCGGCGCCTGGAGGCAAGGATGTTGACGCAACCGTTGTTTACGGAGTGAACCATCAGATTTTGAAAGCGTCGGATACGGTGATTTCCAATGCGTCGTGTACGACGAACTGTCTGGCGCCGATGGTGCAGCCGTTGCACGCAAAAATCGGCGTTGTCAGCGGATTGATGACAACCATTCATGCCTACACCAACGATCAAGTATTGACCGACGTTTATCACAGCGATTTGCGACGCGCCCGTTCAGCGACCATGAGCATGATCCCAACCAAAACTGGCGCAGCGGCAGCCGTCGGATTGGTGTTGCCCGAACTCAACGGCAAGTTGGATGGTTTTGCGATGCGCGTTCCGACGATCAATGTTTCCGTTGTTGACTTGTCGTTCATCGCCGCACGCGACACCACCGTTGACGAAGTGAACGCCATCGTTAAAGCGGCGTCTGAAGCAGAGCCGCTCGTCGGCATTCTGGGCTACAACACCGCGCCGCTGGTGTCGATGGATTTCAATCACGACCCGCGCTCGTCTGTTTTCGACGCAACGCTGACCAAGGTGAGCGGTCGTTTGGTGAAAGTGTCAAGCTGGTACGACAACGAATGGGGTTTTTCGAACCGAATGATCGATACGGCTGTGGCGTTGATGCGGGCGAAGTGATTGGGTGCGTGAAAAACACTGAGGTATGATTTTAAGGAATGGAGCCATGATGCAGTTCAAACGTCTTTCCGATGTCGATGTTCGCAACAAGCGCGTTTTCATTCGTGCCGATTTGAATATCCCGCAGGACGATCAGGGTGCGATTTCCGACGACACCCGCATCCGCGCCTCGTTACCGGCGATTGAGGATGCGCTGGCGCGTGGCGCGGCGGTGATGGTGACATCCCATCTTGGCAGGCCGACCGAAGGAGAATGGCGTGCCGAAAATTCGCTGACATCGGTCGCGCAACGGTTGTCGGAACTTTTGAAGAAGCCGGTTCCGCTGATCCGCGATTGGGTCAGCGATACTTCCTGGCAAGAGGCGCTGAAGCCGGGCGATCTGGTGTTGCTTGAAAACTGTCGGATGAATAAAGGAGAAAAAAAGAACGACGAAACCTTGTCTCGTTCGATGGCAGCGCTGTGCGATGTTTACGTGAACGATGCATTTGGAACGGCGCATCGTGCTGAAGCAACAACGCACGGTATCGGTTTTCATGCGCCGGAAGCGTGCGCCGGCCCATTGATGGCGGCGGAGCTTGATGCGTTGGGTCAGGCGTTGGCCGCGCCGAAGCGCCCGCTGGTGGCGATTGTTGCGGGATCGAAAGTATCGACCAAACTTACCGTGTTGCGCACACTGGCTGAAAAAGTGGATACCTTGATCGTTGGCGGCGGCATCTCCAATACGTTCTTGTTGGCGCAGGGATTTCCGATCGGCAAATCGTTGGCGGAACCTGATTTGGTGAACGAAGCCGAAGCGTTGCTGCGCGATTTTCCGGGCAAGTTTCCATTGCCGGTTGATGTGGTGTGCGCTAAATCTTTTTCTGCTGATGCCGCAGCAGAAATAAAAGGAGTCGATCAGGTTGCCGACGATGATCTCATTCTCGATGTTGGCCCTCGCACAATGGAAATGTTGGCTCCATTGCTTATGTCGGCAGGAACCATCGTCTGGAATGGCCCGCTCGGTGTTTTTGAGTTCGATGCTTTCGCCGAAGGAACACGGGCGTTGGCGCAAACCATTGCGTGCTCACCGGCGTTTTCGATTGCCGGTGGCGGCGATACGCTGGCGGCAATCGCCAAATTTTGTGTGACGCAGGACATCAGCTATGTTTCAACCGGCGGCGGCGCATTCCTTGAATTTCTTGAGGGGAAAGAGCTGCCAGCGGTAGCGATGTTGAAGGCAAGGGCTTGACGAACGTCAGGGATCAGAAATCAGAAAAGAATCTCACGCGAAGGCGCGAAGGGAGATAAGCTGGCCGCCCCATACCGATCAAAGCTCCCTTGCCCTCCCGCAAGCACAGAAGTGTGGAGGGCGTGCTTTCACATGAGAATGCTTTTCTGATTTCCGCTACCTGATTCTCTTGCCGGAGTACTCTTCTTCGATGTTGTCGCGGAAGAAACTCCAGGGTGACGATGCTCCGATAAAGCGCCGCCATACATCCGACGAAACGTGCTCAAAAACAAAGGTGCCGGAAGTCAGTTCGACGGTAAGGCGACGTTCCTTTTCATCGTAACCGGCGGCTCGTAGCGAACCGCCGGAGAGTTTTTTCATGTCTGCCATGATGAAGCTGTGCGCGTTTTGCGACCCAATCAGGAACGGCGCGAGGAGGGTGCCAGTGCTTTCCAAGCCAAGGCAACGGTTAACGCGGCCATGATGATCTTGATGATTGCAGGCACCCAGAACGGATGCAATCCGACCCAATAAGCTTGTTTCAGGCCGATTGCCGGAGCAAGCCACATCAGGCCGAATACGAAGAGTGATGCGTAGGCGGCAGCCATCAACAACATACAGCTTCCCAGATTCCGACCAAAGCCGCGTTCGGTAAAGTGGCCGACAAGTATCACTGCTGGCAGAAAACCGACGAGATAGCCGAACGTCGGGCTGGCCAGATAAGCGATACCGCCACCAGCGGCGAAAACCGGTAATCCTGCCAACCCTTCCGCCAGATAAAGCATCACGGAAGCGGCAGCCAACCGTTTTCCGAGCAAGGCGCCCAGCACCAGAACGACAAATGTTTGCATCGTGAAAGGCACCGGCCCGAAAGGGAACTGCAACTTGGCGGAAACCGCCAACGCCAGAGAGCCGAGAACAGTCAGCGCGATGGCGCGTAACGGATGTGCACGAGCGCTGGAAAGGGCAGCAGGAAAAGCGGCATGCAAAAGCGTTGTCGGGAAAGCGGCGATCGTTGTCATAAAAAACTCCGGCTAGATAAAAAAGAGAATGGTCGAAGCAGTGATTCTTTAAAAGGCTACATTTCCTTGAGCGCTTTGCGATCTTCTTTGCGCTGATCCTTGTCTTCCACGCTATAAGGCTTGCATTCCAGTTTGGCAGTACCGCCTGCTGGGCCAAAGGTGATGTCGGTGCCTTTGCCGAGCAATTCGAAATCGCCATTGGTGTAGAGCACGCCGCGCGATGAAGGCATCCGGTAAAGATACATACGTCCACTATCCGGCATCAGCACCCGAACTTCGTCACGGTCGAAACGCACCAGCAAACGCTCGCCTTGATACTGGCAATCGACGGTATTCTTGATCGCGTTTTCTTCGTCTCGGCTCTGGGTCAACACGCCGCAGCCGGAAAGCATAGCGGCGACACACAGAAGCGACAAAGCGCGAAGCAAAACAGGAGGAATCTTCATGATGAAATACCTCGAGCGGAATCCATAAACAATAAGGATAACACGATATTTTTACCGTGGCCTCAACCGGTAGCCATCGGGCGTGTCTTCAACGTCCCAACCGGCGCTTTTCAACGCATCGCGCAGGCGGTCGGATTCGACCCAGTTCTTCGCTTTGCGTGCCGCGAGGCGGTCTTCGGCCAGTGCGCGGATGTTGTCGGGGATTGTGATATCTGCGGGTCGCCATTGCGCCAATTGCAAGCCGAGCGCGTCATCGAAACGCGCCAGCGTCGCCCGTTTGACCGCAGGCTCAAGCGTACCGCGCAGGGTTTCCCAGACAATCGCCAGCGCACGCGGCAAGTTGAGGTCATCGTTTAATTCGGCAGTGTAACGTTCGACGAGCGCGGCATCGGGAGGTGCTGCAGATTCAGACAGCGCGAAAAACCCCTGACGCAAGCGTTCAAGCGCTGTTTGTGCCGCATCGAGCGCGTCCCAGGTAAAAGTCAACTGTTTGCGGTAGTGCGCGGTGAGGCACAGATAACGGTAAGCCAGCGGATCGTAGCCGCGATCGATCAGCGATTGAATGCGCAAAAATTCACCGGCGGATTTGGCCATCTTGGCATCGTTGAGCAGCAGAAAATAACCGTGCATCCAGAAATGAGCAAGGCGGGTTCCGACACGCGCTTCGGTTTGTGCGATTTCGTTGGTGTGATGAATGGAAAGGTGGTCTTCGCCACCGCAATGAATGTCGAAATAATCGCCGAGGTAGCGTTGCGCCATGGCCGAACACTCAATGTGCCATCCCGGAAAGCCGACGCCCCACGGGCTGTCCCATTCCATTTGCCGCTGTTCACCCGCCGGCGAAAATTTCCACAACGCGAAATCGGTGATGCTGCGCTTCTCGCCCAGATCGACGCGCTTGCCAGCCTCCAACCCCTCGCGGTTTAGCCGCGCCAGATAGCCGTAGCTCTCTTGTTTGCCGGTATCAAAATAAATGCCGTCGGAGGTGCGGTAGGTGAATTCCTTTTTTTCCAGATCGGCGACAAACGCGATTTGCTCCTGAATATGATCGGTGGCGCGGCACAGAACCGTCGGCATCTCGATGCCGAGTTTGTCCAGATCATCGAGAAAGGCGTCGGTGTAAAGCTGCGCGATTTCCCAGGCGGTTTTGCCGGTGCGGCGTGCGCCTTTTTCCATTTTGTCTTCGCCGCTGTCGGCGTCCGAGGTCAAATGGCCAACATCGGTGATGTTCATCACATGCCGCACAGGGTAGCCGTTCCAGCGCAGTACACGCTTGAGCGTGTCCTCGAACAGGAACGTCCGGTAATTGCCGATGTGTTGATAGTCGTACACCGTCGGGCCGCAAGTGTACAGCCCGACTTCGCCATCAGGATGCAGCGGCTCAAACGGGCGCAACAAGCGCGTGTAGTTGTCATAAAGAGTGAGAGAAGCCATAAGGATTTACAGGCGGAAAAACACGCAGGGCAAGAAAGGCTCCATTATAACGAGTCGTCTTTGGTGCCGCCTGTCACACGGTTATTGTCGATTTGATAACGCTACAAGTTCCCCGTTGGGGCGAAAGCGGGCAGTTGCCCCTGGTTTTTACATTGTATTGACAATGTAAGAAAAAGGCATAATTCCCGGATTTTACAAAAAATCCTCTTGACTTTTTGAAGCGGGTACGTATTCTGCATAGATTCTTACAGCCTGAGTAACAGATCGGGGGATATACCCGAAAGATGAGTTGCCCTGCGCCGTGAGAAAATTTTTGCTTCCCGTATTTTTGTAATTTGCGTTTCAGGTTTTGGTTTTTAGGGAGCCTCTGAATAATACATCCTTGGTCATAATATTCGCAGTAGAATTCCGATAATCTTAAACGCGAGAATCCCCATGAATCAACTGAGTTTTTCGGAAGCGGAATTTAGGGGCAAACGCAAGCAGACACGGCGCGAGAAGTTCCTGAGCGAGATGGACAAGACTATCCCGTGGGACTATCTGGCTGGTGAAGTGGCCAAGCATTATCCCCAGACAGGCAAAGTAGGCCGTCAGCCGTACCCGATCGAGACAATGCTGCGGATTCACTTCATGCAGCAGTGGTTTAACCTGTCCGATCCGGCCATGGA
>JAITMR010000064.1 GCA_031277215.1 Burkholderiales bacterium | reverse complement strand
TGCTCCAGCGCATTGATCACACGATCCCGCAGGTCCTGAGAATAGGCACGCATGTTGAACCTCCGCCAAGGAGCATTCAGCATACCATAATTAAACATTCTAATCTAAAATGCTCTAGCGCGGTGTCTCCTTACTGGGATGTAAGCACTAAACCAAAAACGCTCTGGCTTATACGGCGCGTGCTTATGGCTCTATATCTATAGCCGCTCGTTCCCAGTGCACTTCGGTTATCGGCGCCTGTATTTTAAGAATCGGAAGCCGCCAATCGTCTCCCTCCAGAACAATTTCCCAGCGCCCCTCCGTGGGTGCTGCAAAGTGCCCGCTATAAACGCCGTCTTCAACAGGGATCAGCTTCGCTTCCAGATCCTGGCCGGGGGAACGGGAATGCTCTGCCCGTAAATGCAAAACTTGCGGCGGCGTAAACGCCGCAACGCTGCTTTGTAAAACGACTTGCGCCATCTCGTCGTCGGGCGATGCTATCAGTGAAGCGCTCAATCCCAAAGCGGCGCTACGCTCTTCGCGCACCAGAACCCTGTTGATGGTCAGACCTTTTTTGTAATAATCTTCCGCCACAAGGCCGTCGTAAGACCAGATCGCAATTCCAAGCGTTACAAAGGATGCAACCACTATGAAACTGAGCATGCCGATAACGACCCACGGCCACGGTTCACGGTACCACGGTCTGACTTCTTTTTCCATCATTCTCTCTCCTTCAAAGTTATCAATTCCTGGGCACCATGAACGTTGATTTTTCTTCGCGCCGCAGCGTCTTGCCATCTTCTGTGCGCACCGTAAATATGATCGGATGCATCCCCGCGTCAAAGCCGTTACGCGGCAACTTGAACCGCACCGAAAGCGGCACCATCTGTGCGCTTGCGCTGTCAATACTGATGGGTTGTTCGAGTTCGCCCACTTCAATTCCCGGCAATCCCGCTACTTCGATCACAAATCGGTGGGCGCGTTCCTCCGTATTCATGATTTGCAACCGATAAACATTTTCGAGCACACCCGGCGAGGCTTCACGCACCATCATCGCACGGTCGCGCAACACATCGACCTTCAACGGATTGCGCGTCCACAACGACGACGCCACAGCAATAATGATCGCCAACAAAATCGCCGTATAGAACAACGTGCGCGGGCGAAACACGCGCTTCCAGATTTCTTTTCTGCCGTAACCGGAAGCCAGCGCATTATCGGTGGTATAGCGAACCAAGCCCAACGGGTAATCCATTTTTTTCATAACGCCATCGCAAACGTCGATGCAAGCGGCGCATCCAATACACTCATACTGCAAACCATCGCGGATGTCGATGCCGGTGGGACACACCTGTACGCACAGTTCACAATCGATACAGTGTCCCAACTGCATCTCTTTCAAGTCGGCTTTACGCCCGCGTGCGCCGCGCGGTTCACCACGCGCCGTATCGTAAGTAATGACCATCGTGTCGCGGTCGAACATCGCCGATTGAAAACGCGCGTAAGGGCACATGTATTTGCAAACCTGTTCGCGCAACCAGCCCGCCAAAAAGTACACCATGCCGCCATAAAGAAGTATGAAGAACAGCGCCCAGCCGGAAACACCAAACGGCAACTCCGTGACCAGTTCACGAATCGGCGTGAAATAGCCGACAAACGTCACCCCCGTCCACCACGCCAGAAGCAGCCACAATCCGTGCTTGGTTAACTTTCGGACGACCTTGTTTGCCGACCAAGGCGCCGCGTCGAGTTTCTTCCGCGCATTGTGGTTGCCCTCGATTGCCTGCTCAATCCATATCAGCATTTCGGTATAGATGGTTTGCGGGCAGGCGAAACCGCAAAACAAACGACCAGCAACCGCCGTAAACAAAAACAGCGAATACGCACAGACAATCAGCAACGCCGTCAAATAAATGATGTCTTGCGGCCAGAACACCACGCCGAACAAATAAAATTTTCGCGTCGCCAGTTCAAGCAGGAACGCCTGCCGGTCGCCCCAGACCAACCAAGGCAAACCGTAAAAAACCACCTGACTCAAAACGACAAGCGCAATCCGCCAGTTCTGAAAAGTCCCCCGAGCGGCACGCAAGTACAGCTTGCGACGTGAAGCAAAAATCAACTGTTTCGTTTGAGCGCCTTTATCGGCGGAAGAGTCATTCATAAGTACCCCTTGGGAAGAACTGAAGACCACCCGATCTGTTCAACATCAACAGCCTTCATCCCGAATGAAAAAAGTATCCACTAAAAAAACATAAGCCGCAGGCGATTCTTGTTCGCCCGCGGCCATGATCAATCTTTCTCTTTTTATTCTTCCACCTGCCGCAATTTATTTGCTGGTCAGGCCCCACACATACGCCGTCAACAAATACATCTGGCCTTTGCTCAAAACGCCTTTGTGTGGCGGCATCGCAAAATCACCGTCGGCCAAATCACTGTTATGCCCGAACTCAACGATCTTCATCATCGCTCGTTCCGTACCGCCCTCGACCCAAACGTTATCGGTCAAATCCGGCGCTCCAATATCCTTCATTCCTTTGGCGTCCATCCCATGACAGGCAACGCAGTTTTCTTCAAACAGCGCCTCGCCTTGCGTCATCAGGCCTTCTTCATGATCAAGCCCCGACAGCGAACGCATATAGGCCACGACCGCCTTAATACCCGGTTCGCCGCCCAGCGCGTCACCCATCGGCAGCATGATTCCGGTGCGGCCTTCGGCAATAGATTGCTCGATGTCCGCCGGATCTCCGCCCCAGTTCCAAGCCCCGCTTCTGAGATTCGGGAAGCCGATGAAGCCGCGAGCGTCGGAGCCGTGGCAACGGGCGCAGGTATTCTGGAAAATACGTTCAGCCGTACCCATCGCCTGCCGGTTTGCGGCCAATTCCTCGACGCCCATCGCCATAAATCTTTCGTACATCGGTCTGGTCTGCGCCTCCAGCGCCGCCATCTCTTTATCGAACTGCCCGGTCGATGACCAGTTTCCAATGCCTTTAAAGCTGCCCAATCCCGGGTAATAAATCAAATAACCCGCTGAGAAAATCAGCAATACCCAGAACAGCCAACGCCACCAGTTTGGCAACGGGTGATTGAGCTCGGTCAAATCACCGTCCCAGACATGGGTGGTATCGCTGGCTTTCCCCTTGTCTTTTCCGGCGGCCAAGAGAATCCAGGCAGTGAACACTAGCGCCACTACCGTTGCGATGGCAATGTAAAGGTTCCAAAAATTGGATGTGAAGTCACTCATCATGGTTGACGTCCCCGTTGATCAATATCCTGCTTGATTGAATTATCACTATCTGTTCCTTCGGCATTGTCGGACAACGCAAACGGCGCTTGTGCCGCCTGATCGAAATGCTTTTTACGTCCGCCGCTGTAGGCCCAGAATACGATACCGATAAATATGGCTACCACCAGTACCAGTATTGCCGTGCCTACAAGCGCTTGCCCACTCACTGCAAATTACCTCACACTCTTCACATGAATGCCGAGCCCCTGCATATAAGCAATCAGCGCATCCATTTCCGTCTTCCCGGCCAGCTCTCCGGGAGCCGCTGTGATATCTGCATCCGTGTAAGGTACGCCCAGAATCCGCAATGCCTTCATCTTGGCGGCAATGGCTTTCCCATTAGCCGGTGTCTTATCCAACCACGGATAATTGGGCATATTGGATTCCGGCACAACCGCACGCGGAGCGATCATGTGCAAACGATGCCAGTCGTCGGAGAATTTACCGCCGATACGCGCCAAGTCCGGACCCCTGCGATGCGAGCTAAACTGGAACGGGTGATCGTAAATAAACTCACCGGCAACCGAATAGTGCCCATAACGCTCGGCTTCCGACCGGAAGGGACGAATCATCTGCGAATGGCAGCCGTGGCAGCCTTCACGGATGTAAACATCGCGCCCTTCCAGTTGCAAAGCCGTGTACGGCTTCAGTCCGAGCACCGGCTCGGTCGTCGAGCTTTGGAAGAAAAGAGGTGGTATCTGAACCAATCCGCCAATGCTTATAAGAATCACAATACCGATGATCAGCCACGGCAGTTTGGTTTCCAGCGTTTCATGAGAGAAGAATTTCATTCTTGAGCTCCCCTTAATCAGGCGTTTGCAGGCGCCGTCGCCGTCGGAACGGCCACATCAACCGACTTGCCCTGCCCTATCGTCTTCAACATGTTGTAGAACATCAACAACATCCCCAAAAAGTACAGCAGTCCGCCGACCAAGCGAATCACGTAAAACGGATAGCTCGCTTTGACGCTTTCGACGAAGGTATAGGTCAGTGAGCCGTCAACGTTGACCGACCGCCACATCAAGCCCTGCATCACGCCAGCAATCCACAGCGCCGCTACATAAAGCACGATGCCGATGGTCGCAACCCAGAAGTGGGTATTGACCAGCTTGACCGACCACATTTCAGTGCGACCGTACAAGCGCGGAATCAGATAGTAGAGGCTACCCATGGTGATGAAGCCGACCCATCCCAACGCGCCCGAATGAACGTGACCGATAGTCCAGTCGGTATAGTGCGACAACGCATTGATCGTCTTGATGGACAGCGCCGGACCTTCAAAGGTCGACATGCCGTAGAACGACAGCGCCACGATCATGAATTTGAGGATCGGATCGGATCGCAGCTTGTGCCATGCGCCGGACAGCGTCATGATGCCGTTGATCATACCGCCCCACGACGGCACCAACAGAATCACCGAGAAGAGCATTCCGAGAGTCTGCGCCCAGTCAGGCAGTGCTGTGTAAAGCAGATGGTGCGGTCCCGCCCACATGTACAAGAAGATCAACGACCAGAAGTGCACGATCGACAGCCGATAGGAATAGATCGGACGTCCGGCCTGCTTCGGCACGAAGTAATACATCATGCCCAAGAAGCCCGCCGTCAGGAAAAACCCGACAGCGTTATGACCGTACCACCACTGCACCATCGCATCCTGAACGCCCGCGTAAGCCGAATACGACTTGAACAGCGTTACCGGCATAGCGAGACTGTTAACAATGTGCAGCAGCGCAATCGCCAGAATCATCGCGCCGAAAAACCAGTTCGCCACATAAATATGCGGCGTTCGACGCTTGACAATGGTGCCGAAGTAAACGAGCGCATAAGCGACCCAGACCACAGCGATCAGAATGTCGATCGGCCATTCCAGTTCAGCGTATTCTTTGCCGGAAGTTATGCCGAATATCAACGACAGCGCGGCCAGAAGGATAACCAACTGCCAGCCCCAGAACGTGAACGACGCCAGCTTGTCGCAGAAAAGCCGCGTCTGGCAAGTTCGCTGCACAATATAGTACGACGTTGCGAACAACGCGCAGCCACCGAACGCAAAGATGATTGCGTTGGTATGCAGTGGACGCAGCCGACCATAGGTCAGCCACGGAAGATCAAAATTAAACACGGGCCAAAGTAATTGGAGAGAAATAACCACTCCAACCAATAGTCCCACGATTCCCCAAATTACCGCCATTATTGCGAACTGGCGGACTACAGTGTAGTTGAATTGTTCAGCCTTTGATGTTATAGCCATCGTAAGTGTCCCTGATGTGTTAACCCAGTGGTGGCGCCATTGTAACCAAACGCAAGTAACAAACTATGATGTAGCTCAAATTATTATTACATGATCAGCAGGGAATATGATAACCCCAAGCTGAAATCACCCGCCTTCAGCCCCCCCTTTTTTGTCGCTTTCTGGCGACAAAGCCTCTTCTGACGCCATTCCCGGTGTTGGTGCGTCGTCATCGGCCAAAACCCGGTATGCCGGACCGTCGAGATCATCGAATTGTCCGCTCCGAACACTCCACCAAAAAATGCAGCCCATAATCAGCACCAACAAAACCGACATCGGGATCAATAACCACAAAATTTCCATTTTTTGAATACGGTTTAAAAAGCGATTTCAAATGTTTTGATGATCAAATATTGGCAATACGAAAGCCAACGGCTCCAAACATCCTACCACGCAAACGCCAAAGCCGATCGGGACAGGCACGGTGTATGAATTCACGACTCCATTGAAAAAGGCACAGTCAGGCTCCCCTCGCCCGCTTGCGTGTGGAGAGGGGCGGGGGAGAGGGTGGTGGATTCGCGCGAAGGCGCGGAGAAAAACCTATTCTCACGCGGAGGCGCGGAGACGCGAAGAAAGGCACGAATGTGCCGTCATTCCCGCGTGGTTTTGGCGGGAATCCAGTGTCTTTTTTCCGCTTTATCGCACAGTGATTTTGGGCGGGAAAGACAAACCCCCGTCTTCTGCGCGAAGCGAAGCGGAGTCGCAGAACGCAGACGTTCACCCTCCCCGATCAAAATCGTTTCGGGGACAAGCTCTTTGAAAAGGGGGCTTCGGATGCGCGAAAGCGCGGAGAAAAATCATTTTCACGCGGAGACGCGGAGGCGCGGAGAAAGGTACGAAGTACCGTCATTCCCGCGTGTTTTTGGCGGGAATCCAGCGTCTTTTGTTTTTCACGCGAAGGCGCGATGTGCGAATTCACGACTACCGTAGAAAATGGCACGATGCACCGTCATCCTGCGCGAAGTCGCAGGATCCAAGCTGTCTCTGGATTCTGCGACTTCGCTACGCTACGCGCAGAATGACGGAGTACTGATTGGGCGAAAAAAAGACACTGGATTCCCACCAAATGCACGCGGGAATGACGGAGTATGCATATCACCACAACCTTTGCACGCGAAGCTGCGGAGAAGACCGTAGAGGCAGCCCCCTGTGTCTGCCTTGGTGCGAATTCATGACTCCATTGAAAAAGGCACAGTCAGGTTCCCCTCGCCCGCTTGCGGGAGAGGGGTGGGGGAGAGGGTAGTTCAAATTGGCACGGTGTATGAATTCACGACCCCATTGAAAAGGCACGATGCCCCTTCGCGTGAAATATTTTTGCGTGCTTTGCCGTTAATTCTTTCTGGATTGCTTCGCTACGCCCGCAATGACGGCGGCGGTATCTGATCTTTGCCCCCGATCTCTGGCTTCTGATCCCTGATTCGCGTGATCCGCAGCGCGTTTAGCACCACGGTCAGCGACGATAGGGACATGCAAAGCGCCGCGATCAACGGTGTCGCCCAGCCCAGCGCTGCCGCCGGTACCGCCACGGCGTTGTAGGCCACTGCCCAGCTCAAGTTCTGGCGAACCACGGTCAATGCTCGGCGGGAGTGCCGCAACGCATCGGTCAGTCGTGGTAATTCGTCGGAGAGAATCACCACGTCAGCCGTCCACTGCGCCAGCGATGTAGCACTGCCCAGACTGATGGACACTTGCGCCTGCGCCAGCCCCGGCGCGTCGTTAACGCCATCGCCGACCATCGCCACCACTTCACCGGCGGCCTGCCGGTCGAGAATGTAGCGGCGCTTGTCCTCTGGGAACAAGCCACCGTGCACGGTTTCGATGCCCACTTTTTGCGCCAGGGCTTCGGCATTTTCGCGGCGATCTCCCGACAGCAGTACGGTTTGAATCCCCATCGCGTGCAGCGCCGTAACGACTTCTCGCGCTTGCGGGCGCATCGCATCGCCGAGCGCAAAAACCGCCTGAATCCCGTCGCTGTTGCCGAGAAACACGGTGGTTTCGTCGGAGGGCCGCTGTTCGATGAAACGCGCCAGCGATTCCGACAACTGCATCGGCACGGCGTCATTTATCGCCGCCACGAAGTCGGGGCGACCGATCCGCCAAAGCGCACCGGCCATTTTCCCTTCAATCCCGTTTCCGGATACGATGGTTAAATCCGAGACTGTAGGCAGCGCCGCTGCCTCGGCTGCTTTTTCTTCCATCCTGAACGCCTGCGCCAGCGGATGTTCAGACGGCGCTTCGAGCGCCTGCGCTATCGACAACAATTTCGCCTCATCGCCCCCTTCGACAACGCTCATCCCGTTGAGCGTAACTTTTCCTTCGGTCAGCGTGCCGGTTTTGTCGAAAACCAGCGTTTTCACTCTCGCCAGTGTTTCCAGTGCGCCACTACGCGCCAGCACCACGCGCCGACGACCAAGCGCACCGGCAGCCGCCGACAACGCCGTCGGCGTCGCCAGCGACAACGCGCACGGACACGTAATCACCAGAAGCGCGAACACCACTTCCACGGCACGCGATGGATCGATCATCTGCCACCACACGATCCCGACTGCCGACGCCAGCACCAGCAACGCGGCGATAAAGTAAGACGCGACACGGTCGGCGAGCTGCGCCACCCGTGGCCGCTCGCTGGCCGCGCGATCCACCAGCCGCAGAATCGTTGCCAGTCGGGTGCCTTCGCCGACTGCCTGAACCTCCACGATCAAGACATTCTCACGGTTGACCGCGCCAGCAAACACCGGATCGCCCGAAACACGTCGCACCGGCCAACTTTCGCCGGTCAACATGGCCTCCTCGACATGCGACACCCCGTCAATCACCGTACCATCCGCAGGCACCACCGCGCCCGGGCGCACCAGCACATGATCACCCGCCATAAGCGCCGTTGCAGGAATCGGCTGCGTGGTCTGCAAACGCGGCCATTCAGTCAAACGGTCAGCCAATACAGGCCGTTGTCTGGCCATCGCCTCAATCGCGTCGCCGGAACGCTGCCGCACCACCGATTCAAAATAACGCGCCACCAGCAACAGCGCCACAAACATCGTGACCGACTCGTAATACACCGCCCCGGTTCCCCGGAACGTTGCCCAAACGCTCGCCGAAAACGCCACCGTCAAGCCAAGCGCCACCGGCACATCCATCCCGACGCGGCCAATCGACAAGTCGCGCCAGGCACCCCTGAAAAAAGGCTGCGCCGAATAAAAAAGCACCGGTAACGTCAACACCAGACTCGCCCAGCGTAGCAAAGTCGTCGTATCCGGCGCCACCTCGCTGCTGATGTAGTGCGGCATCGCAAACATCATCACCTGAATCATCCCGAACAACGCCACGCCCATCCGGAACAACATTGAACGCCGCTCGCGCCGTGCCTGAATGTCGCGCCGCGCCGGATCGTAGGGATAAGCGCTGTAACCGATACGCGCCACCGCCCGCAACAACTGCGAGAGCAGCGCCGTTTCCGGATGCCATACCAACGTCGCCCGTCGCGACGCAAAATTGACCCGCGCCTCGACAACGCCGGGCTGCTTCATCAACCAGGATTCGACCAGCCACACACAAGCGCCGCAAGTCAGCCCTTCGAGCAACAGCGCGATTTCATGCTCTTCCTTACCGTCCTGCCCGACGCCCCGTTTCCTGACGAAATCGCGCACAACACGCTCGTCGTCATAAGCCGCCCATTCATCCTGCGTTTCTTCCGGCGCTTGCGCCAAAACCGTGCGCGTCGCATAAAACGCATCCAGCCCCGCCGCATGAATCGTCTGCGCCACTGCCTGACAACCGGCACAACAGAACATGCGCGGCTGCCCCTTCAAAACCGCCTGCCAGCGTACACCCTGCGGGTTTTCCGTTCCGCAGTGATAACAAAAGCGCGTGTCCTCCGCCGACGGCGAAGGCGTTTCCAGCAATTTCGACATGGGCGAACTCTACGGTACCCGTTCAATCAGGTCAACTTTGGCCTTCACTGATCAAAATGTTCATCGGAATTCAGCCGAAAACCCCTTGACCAAACAACATAAAACGGCCAGCATATTGGGCATTATCTTGAATATTTTTCCACCCCTAAAAGGAGATCTGCATGTACAAAAACTTACTGGTCGCAACCGATGGTTCGCCACTTTCCGACAAAGCCATCGATCAGGCCATTGATCTGGCGGTCGTTCTGAAAGCCAAAATTTCCGTTTTCTACGCATCCCCCAGTTACCCGCTGCCCGCCTATGCTGGCGGCGTCGTGTACGAACCGATTTCCAAAAAAGAATTCGCCGCTTTTGTCACCGAAGAAGCCGAAAAAATCCTTTCGGCGGCGGAAGACAGAATCAAAAAAGCCCAAGTGGAATGCGCCCGCCTCCATGTTCTTGCCGCTACCCCTTGGGAAGCGATCCTTGACGCGGCCAAAGAAAACGGCTGCGATCTGATCGTTATGGCTTCGCACGGACGCCGCGGTATTTCCGCCATGTTGCTCGGCAGCGAAACGCAAAAAGTGCTCACGCACTCGTCGTTGCCAGTGCTGGTTATCCGATAGCAAATATCAGGGGCAAAAAATCAGGAATCAGAGTTCACAGGCGCACTAACATTGTTGATACATAGCACCTTCTGTAAAGGTCAACACCGATACCTGACTTCTGATTCCTGACCCGTTCTTTTCAAAAAGGAAACATCATGCTTACCGGCCTGTGTCAGCGCCCCGCCCTTTCTTCTCTCTGGCGCTTTCTTCTTGAATCCTGTTTCGGCAAAAACAGGAAAACCGCTGAAAGCGACAAAACCGCCGGTTCACTCAAACAAACAACGCGCTTGCCCCTGCAAGTCGCCCGTTTCTTCCTCGCGCTCATGGGTGCGGCCATCCTCTCAGTGTTCGCC
>JAITMR010000010.1 GCA_031277215.1 Burkholderiales bacterium | reverse complement strand
CATCACCGACCGCTTTGAACTTTTCATCACCTGCCGTGAAATGGCCAACGGCTTCTCCGAATTGAACGATCCGGAAGATCAGGCCGCACGTTTTCAGGCGCAAGTTGCCGCACGCAGTGCCGGTGACGAAGAAGCGATGTACTACGACGCCGACTACATTCGCGCACTTGAATACGGCCTTCCGCCGACAGCGGGAGAAGGCATCGGCATTGACCGCCTCGTGATGCTTCTCACCGACAGCCCGTCAATCCGTGATGTGCTGCTGTTCCCGCAGTTGAAACGGGAGTAAGTTTCTACACGCGGATTTTCTCCGCGCCTCCGCGTCTCCGTGTGAAAATAAAGAATCTCTGCGTGAGTCATCATCACGCTTTGTTCACCAACGCTTTTGCCCAACTTGCAACATCTTCTGTAAATGGATCCGCAACCAAGAGGTTCGGCATGCTGCGCAGCCAGGTGATTTGTCGCTTGGCGAGTTGCCTCGTCGCGGCGATGCCGGTTGCGCGTAATGTGGCTTCATCGCTCCCGCCATCGAGATATGTCCAAACTTGCCGATAGCCGACACAACGCATTGAAGGCATTGAAGCCGTCAATGAATAACGCAACCTTAACGCTCGCACTTCTTCTATCAATCCTTTTTCCAGCATGTTGTCGAAACGTTGCGCGATGGCTTCGTGCAACATTTTTCGATCATTCGGCAATAACGCCAGACTCAAAGACGAGTCAAGCGTCTCGCTTGCTTGCCGCTGTCCCTGCAACTGCGACAACGGAACGCCTGTCAGTCGCCATACTTCAAGAGCGCGTTGAATGCGCTGCGCGTCTGTCGGTTTGAGACGTTGTGCTGTCACCGGGTCGACACGACCCAGTTCAGCGTGTAGCGTTGGCCAACCATCGCGTGCCGCCCACGCATCAAGTTCAACGCGCACAGCTTCATTCGCCATCGGCAATTCGCTCAGTCCTTCGAGCAACGCTTTGAAATACAGCATGGTGCCGCCCACAAGAAACGGACGCTTTCCGCGCATTTGAATGTCTTGAATGGCTGCAAGCGCGTCGCGCACAAAACGCGCCGCCGAATAAGGTTCGGTCGGATCAATCAAGTCAATCAGATGATGCGGTATCCGTGCACACGTTTCTGCATCCGGTTTTGCTGTGCCGATGTCCATTCCCCGATACACTTGTGCCGAATCGACACTGATGATTTCGCCATTGAAACGGTCGGCAAGTTCAAGCGCCAACGCGCTCTTTCCGCTTGCTGTCGGCCCCATTAAAAAAACGGCGGTCGGATGGCGTGAGGTGTTCATTGAACTTTGGTCTGGTAAAGAGTTTTTATTTAAGTGGATGCCACCGAACCCCATCCCTTCCCTAACCCCCCTTGAAGGGGAGGGAACAAAGTGGCGCTCATTTTCCGCGCATGAACAGTGCGTCGAGCGCATCGAGCGTGAACTGATGCCAGGTCGGTCGCCCATGATTGCATTGCCCTCCGCGTTCGGTTCGTTCCATATCGCGCAACAAGGCATTCATTTCCGGAATGGTCAGCAATCGGTGTGCGCGTACCGCGCCGTGGCAAGCCATCGTTGCCAACAATTCGTTCCGGTGTTCTTCGACCGCCTGCGTGTCTCCGAAATCGTGCAGATCACGCAATACAGCATGCACCAACATCTCCGCGTTGGCGTCCTGCAACATGGCCGGAAGGCAACGTATCGCCAGCGTCGCTGGCCCCATGGCGTTCAGTTCAAAACCCAGCGTCATCAAGGTTTCAGCGTGCGTCTCAGCAGTCGCCATTTCCAGCGCGGTTGCCTGCATCGACACCGGCACCAGAAGCGGTTGCGACGACAATGATTGCGATGCCGCTGTTTCTTTCATTCGCTCGTAAACGATGCGCTCGTGCGCCGCGTGCATGTCCACCAACACCAATCCTGCGTGATTCTGCGCGAGTATGTAAACCCCGTGCAGTTGCGCGATGGCAAAGCCCAATGGTGGCACTCCTGCGGATGCAGTTTCATCAGAGGCTTCCGAAAGCGGCGGCGATGAGGAAGTGCCTCCCGCATCAACAGAAAATTTCGTTCCGAACAATTTTCCGTAAAAGGGCGATGGCCCAAATCCTTCCGCCGCCGCTTCGCGCACCGGCAACGAGAATGCTTTTTGTGCTGGCGGGTAATGTGTCGATGATCGCGACACGTTCGCCATGTCCGCCGATTTCCCAGAAACATAATAATAAGAGCGCCGCCCCTCAAGCTCTGAATGCTGAACACCGCCCGATGAAACCTGGCTCCCCACCGGCAATGCCAACCCCCGTTCGGCGCTTTGCCGAATAAAACGATGAATCGCCTGACTGTCGCGAAAGCGAACTTCGGTTTTCTGCGGATGAACGTTGACATCAACGCTGTGCGCGTCAAGCGTTAACCATAGCGCGTAGGCCGGCTGATGCCCGCCATGCAAAACATCACGAAACGCTTCGCGCAATGCGTGCAACACGACGCGATCACGAACAAATCGCCCGTTCACAAAAAAGCAGGCCGCATCTTTCGGCGGTGCTGTTCCGGCTGTCGGCGGTACAACGTAACCTGTCAAGCGCAAATCACCCGCCGATGTTTCCAGAAAACGCGCGGCTTTCGCAAACGTTTCTCCAAACACTTGCCGAACACGCTTCTCGCGTGTTGCGCCCGGCCAGCGATGAATCTCCCGACCGTTATGTTTTAACAAAAAAGAAACTTCCGGGTAAGCCAACGCAATGCGACGAAAGGTTTCTTCGCAATGCGCCCATTCAGTCGCTTCGGTGCGCAGAAATTTACGACGTGCCGGTGTGTTGAAATACAAATCATCAAGCGTGATTGTCGTTCCTGCTGCCAGCGCCGCAGGTTCAACCGCTCCGACGGCTCCGCCTTCGACATCGAGCCGCCAAGCGTGCGTTGCGTCACGCGCACGCGACACCAGCGAGAAGCGCGATACCGCTGCCATTGACGCCAGCGCTTCTCCACGAAAACCCAGCGTCGCAATCGCGTCAAGGTCGCTCGGCGCGGCAATTTTCGACGTGGCATGCCGCGCTACCGCCAGTGGCAAATCTTCGCGTTCCATGCCGGTTCCGTCATCGCTCACTTGCAAGCGTTTACAGCCGCCGCCAGTCAACGTTACTTCGATATGCGCAGCTTGCGCATCAAGACTGTTTTCAAGAAGTTCTTTCAGCGCCGCCGCAGGACGTTCAACCACCTCACCAGCGGCGATCTGGTTAATCAGTTGATCGGAAAGGGGATGAATAACAGGCATTGAAGACCGTGTTCAACCTGAAAACCTCAGTTGGACGTACTCGCCAGTGCTGCGCACGGCGTGCCAGGCAAGGCGCGACGACGCAGCGGGCTCATGTCCCGCAAGGAGGGGCAACACCGCATGGCGCGCCGTGCGTTGCGCTGGCGGGTACGTAGCGCTCTCACCCAATGGGTGAGTGTTAAAAAAACTCCAAAGCAAGCTACCATGCGATTTTCCATAGATTGTCGGGCGGTCAACTGAGGTTTTCAGGTTTAATTCCGAAACAAAATTTGCGCGTAAGCCGAATGGTTGTGAATGGACTCAAAGTTTTCTGCTTCAACGCTGAACGACGCCAACCGTTTGTCCGCCGCCAGCCGCTGCGCGATGCTGCGCACCATGTCTTCGACGAAATTGGGATGGCTGTACGCATATTCGGTGACGTATTTTTCATCGGCACGTTTCAGAATGGCGTAGAGTTCGCTCGACGCTTCTTCTTCGGCAATCCGAATCAGCTCCATGACAAAAATCGGCTCGTTCAGTGTGGCACTCAAAGTCACCACCGAGCGCTGGTTGTGTGCGCCGTAATCGGAGATTCTCTTTGAGCAGGGGCACAATGAAGTGACAGGAATGTCGACTTCCACTTTCTCGCGGTATTGCCCTTCTTTCACTTCGCCGCTCAAGCGCACCTGATAATCCATCGTGCTCTCGATTCCTGAAACCGGCGCTTTTTTGCGAACAAAAAAATCAAATTCAAGATGCAATTCGCCCGCCGTTGCTCCCAATCGTTTGAGCAACAACGCCGACCAATCGCGCAATGCGCCGACTGTCAACGGTTTTTTCGCGCTTTTCTCGCGCATTTCCTCAAACAAGGTCACAAGCCGCGACATGTGCGTGCCTTTTTGGTGCGCTGACAGCATGATATAGGCGCTGCATGTCGCAATCGTCGGTTGTGCCACGCCGCCTTCATCGGCAAAATAAATCGGGTAACGCAATCGTTTCACGCCAACACGGTCAATCAACAACCGGCGCGTGTCGTTTTCTGATTGCACGTCGGGTATTGTTGTCACAACAGGTTTTATCTCTTTAGCGTTCATGAATTTGGGTGTACTCCAAACTGCGCAACTCGCATCTGCCACTCCCGAATTTGCCGGATAATACCCGCCGCATCGAGGCCGCATTGCATCAACAATTCTTCCGGCGTGCCGTGTTCAATAAAACGATCAGGCAACCCCAGATGCAATATCGGTTTGGCGATGCCTGCATTGTCCAGAAATTCGGCGATGGCGGCTCCCGCGCCACCCATCACCACATTTTCTTCGAGCGTTACCAGTTCATCGTGAGTGTTTGCCAATTCCTCAATCAACGCAACATCGAGCGGTTTGACGAAACGCATGTTGGCAACGGTTGCATCGAGTGTTTCCGCCGCCATCAACGCATTCACCAGCGGCGTGCCAAATACCAGTAACGCGATTTTTTTGTCGCCATGTTCCGTTGCGCGACGACGAATTTCACCGCGCCCCACAGGTATCGTTTCCAGCGTTGACGGTACGGTCACTCCCGTGCCTGTGCCGCGTGGGTAGCGCACAGCCGCTGGGGTTTCCATTCGGAACGCCGTTGTCAACATCGTGCGACATTCGGCTTCGTCTGTCGGTGCCATGATCGTCAGGTTGGGAAGGCAACGCATGAACGACAAATCGAATGCGCCAATGTGCGTCGGCCCATCGGCGCCGACAATCCCTGCACGATCAATCGCAAACACCACCGGCAAGTTTTGCAACACCACATCGTGAACGAATTGGTCGTAGGCGCGTTGCAAAAACGTTGAGTAGATTGCCACCACCGGCTTCAAGCCATCGCACGCCAAGCCCGCCGCAAACGTCACCGCGTGCTGCTCGGCGATGCCGACGTCGAAATACCTCTTCGGAAATTCGCGTGCGAATTCGGTCAGCCCCGAACCTTCGCACATCGCCGGTGTGATCGCAACCAGCCGTTCATCAGCACGCCCCATGTCGCACAGCCATTGACCAAATATTTCCGTGTACGTCGGGCAAGCCTTCGCTTCCGGCACGATGCCCTCATTCGGATCGAAACGAGTCACGCCGTGGTAGAGAATCGGATCACGCGCCGCCGGCGCGTATCCGTGACCTTTTTCGGTGACAATGTGCAATAGGCGCGGCCCTTTCAGATCGCGCATGTTGATCAGCGTTTTTGTCAGAGTATCGACATCGTGCCCATTGATCGGGCCGACGTAAAAGAAGCCGAACTCCTCGAACAGCGTGCTCGGCATCAGCAAGCCCTTCGTGTGTTCTTCCACCTGCTTTGCAAAACGTTTCATCGGTGGAAATTTTGCAAGAATGTCCTTGCCGCTTTCACGTACCGAGTTGTAGAACGGGCTTGTCAATATTTGTGCCAGGTGTTGATGGAAAGCGCCGACCGGTTTTGAAATCGACATTTCGTTATCGTTGAGAATCACCAAAAGATTCGCGTCCATCGCGCCGGCGTTGTTTAACGCTTCAAAGGCCATACCGCCGCTCATCGCACCATCGCCGATCACCGCCACCACACGCCGTGAGTCGCCGCTGGCCTGCGCCGCGACGGCCATACCGAGCGCCGCTGAAATCGAGGTTGATGAATGTGCCGTACCGAATGCGTCGTATTCGCTTTCGGTGCGAGACGGAAAGCCGGATAAACCGCCCTTTTTCCGCAAGGTATGCAACCGCGTGCGTCTGCCGGTCAGTGCCTTGTGTGCATACGTCTGATGTCCCACGTCCCAAATGATTCGATCTTCCGGCGTATTGAAAGCGTAATGCAGCGCCACCGTCAATTCGATCACACCGAGGTTTGACGACAAATGACCACCCGTATGCGAAACCGTTTCCAATACAAAAGCACGCAACTCTTCGACCAACGTCGGCAGCGCTTCACGCGGCAACGCTCGCACATCTTGCGGCGATTCGATCGTATCAAGCAGCGACGCTACCGTTCGACTGTTGGCATCGCTGTTCTGTGCTTCCGCTTTATTCGGCACCATTTTTTTTCCGGCAACGTCCTCCGTTACCACTTCCGTGTTTCGGGAAGCGTCAGGAAGCATCGAGCCAGAATATGAATTCATGGTTCAACAACTCCGCGTCACGGCTTGCGCCGCCAACGCTTTTAGCGGCCAAGCCGCTGTCCCAAAAACATCCAACGCTTGTTGCGCTTCTTCGCACAACGCATGCATTCTGTCCTTCGCGCTTTGCAAACCCAGCAACGCCACATACGTGGCTTTGTTCTGCGCGGCATCCTTGCCCGCCGTCTTGCCCAAACCTTGCGTATTGCCTTCAACATCGAGCACATCGTCGGCAATCTGAAAGGCCAGCCCGACTGCCGCCGCATAGTGCGCCAACACCATACGCGACGCAGACCCCATCGGCGTACCACACGCCGCGCCCAGCATCACCGCGGCCTCAATCAACGCCCCGGTTTTTCTCCGATGTGTCGCTTCCAGCGTTTCCACTGTTGTTGCTTCGCCGCTTAAATCCCGTGCCTGTCCGCCGACCATTCCACTCGCTCCTGCCGCTTTTGCCAACAGTGCGCATGCCGCCGCCGCGTCGGGCATCCGGCTTTGCGCCAGCACCAGAAACGCCTGCGTCTGCAACGCGTCCCCCGTCAACAACGCCAGCGCTTCACCAAACGCGGCATGGCATGCGGGCTGGCCGCGCCGTACCGCATCATCATCCATGCAAGGCAAATCGTCGTGTACCAGAGAATACGCATGCAATAACTCGACCGCCGCCGCTGGCGCATCCGCCACTGCGACATCAGCGCCACACAATTCCGCTGCCGCATAGACCAGCAGCGCCCGCCACCGTTTCCCGCCCGACAGCGTCGCATAACGCATCGCCTCCCACAAACGCAACGCATCTTCCAACGATGCAGGCATCACCAAAAAACGGTCAAGCGCCATCTCAACACGCGCCCGATGCGTCGCCTGCCAAGTGATCGTCGCCGCCGCCGAAGACGCCGCAGCGGAGGACTCAATCGTCACGCGCTGTATCGTCATCGTTAAACGCTTTCAACATGTTGTCCTCCAACACCTGCACCTGCTGTTGCGCGTCGCGCAAAGCGTTCTGGCAGTACGTCAATAACACCGCGCCTCGCTGATACGAGGCCAGAGCCTCAGCCAGCGGCAAGCTGCCCTGCTCCATTCGGGCAACAATGTCTTCCAGTTCGGTCATCGCTGCCTCAAAATTGGCGGGCGTACTGGCAAACGCACCAGTAGAAGCGCTGGTAGAAGCGACGGGGGATTTGGCCATGTGCGTTTCGTGTTTAAATCAGGAAATTTTAACATGCCGCCCTTTTGCTGCCATCGCCACCGTCATTAGGCATTTTTCGAGCGCCTCTGGTTGTCATATTTCACTCTCCACACCGTCTGAGGTACGGGTTATTCCTGACGCTGGAATTCCGCCACCTTGAAAATCCCGCCCATCGCTTCGGGGGCAATCAATGTCCGCACCGCCTGCGCGGCAGACAAATACGCTGCTTCGTCGGGTGCGCCGCTGTGTGTCAAATTATCGAGAATGCCGTGCTTCTGCAAAAATTCTCCCTGCGCTTGAAAAGACACCAGAACCAATCCACCGCGTTGCGCGGCTTCCGTCATCGCCACAAAGTCAACGTGATGCGTGATGTCGAGCAACCCCGGCCAAAGCAACGGATCGTCGAGAACGTGGTGTCGGTAATACGCCCGCAAAGTGCCGTCGGCGTACTGCGCGAGCAGTGTCCCGTGGCGCTCAAATCCGTAATCGTTGACGAAAAGCGTGCTGCCCGGCGTCAAACATTTCCCCAATGTTTCGAGCAGCGCTTCGCCTGCAACATTCAACTCGGCAACGTAATCGCCCTGTGCCGGAAACCGCAAATTCGCTAGCGCCTGAAGCGCAGGATTAGACAACGGCTTCGGCGAAGCGACGAAACGACCGCCATCAAACCGCACACCATGCTCGTGCCACGTTTCACCGACACGCGCCACCACTCGCGGCGGTATGGCATCCAGCACTTCATTCATGAACACGACCCCGTGAAAAGTCTCTGGAATACACTTCCACCACTCAACCCGAGAGATCAGATCGGGAACCTCATCGCGCAATGTTTGCCGCTGCCGTTCAAGCAATGTCGGGCTGAGTTCGAGAATCGCATAACGATCCGGCAAACAATCCATCGCCTGCAACTGTCGCAACAATTGCGCCGCGAAAATACCGCTACCGCCGCCCAATTCAAGCACTGAAGACACCCCTCGCTTTGCAAGCTCCCGTTTCAACAAAGGAGGTGTTCGTCGAAAACGGACGGGGGTTTGTCTTTCCCCTTGTGGAAGAGAGGCTGAGAGAGAGGTTTCTCCTTCCTCTCCCACTCTTATCGCCGCACTGATCGGCCCCGCCCAAGTCTGCGCGTACAGCGGCGACAACTCGGAAGACGTAACGAAATCGCCGCCGTCACCGAATTTCTGCGTCCCCGCCATGTAATAACCCAAGCCCGGCGCATACAGCACCGCCTGTATGTAATCGTGCAATGACAACCAACCGCCGCCAACATCAAGCAAGCGCCGCACATACGCCGCAACCTTCTCCGAGTGAGCGTGTGCAGCGATATCCGGTTCAGGGAGTGTGGTGTTCATTAACCGACTTGATTTCAAAACGATTACGCCTTTCTACTTTCCCATCTTCCGAAGAGTTTCTTGCGCGTCTTCGTCTCCTTGCTCCGCCTTTTTTACACTGGTGTTCTTGATCGCTTTCGCTCGCTTTGCCACATCAATCGTCTCTAGCCGCATCCTCTCAACACCTTCCTTGTCTAACCGCTTGCGCCAATGCGTCAGACTCGACGGATCAATCGGAGCCTTTGTCTGAATCAGCTCGGACAAGCTCACCAACGGATGTTTCAGGTCGACGCGCTCACGAAGAGGATGCCGGAAGGAATCTTTCTCACTCACAAGTGCTTTGAGGGCATGTAAACCTCGTCAAAATTTGCAGGGCTTCAGATAGTAATTTGCCCATTTTTTGCAAATCTTGTAAACCTTTTTATGGAAAACGCTTATCGCTTCATAGAGAAAAGAGAATTATTCAGGGGCGGCGGAGTAGACGCCTGCCAATGACGTATGCAAGGGAAGCCGCACGAGCCTATCCGCCGCAAATTGAAAATTCGACCATACGGGCAAATCGGCAAAGTGACGTTTGCGTAAAAAACACGGTTTTATCAGATTGATATATATCAAGAAAAAGTGTTATTCACTTAGCGGAATTTCCACCCGAAGCACTCTCTTGAGAGCAGCCATTCGTCTCTAAACATCCCCTTTCCCATTGTGGTTTATTGGGTGAATCAAGTTTCCCCTTAAGCCCCCTCTTCTTGTAACGCTTTGTTTCGTCTGAAAAATTAATCCAGGCGCGTGGTTTCATAAAAAAAGAAAAACCGCACCCCTGCCTAAATGGTATAAGGCATCAATAAAAGATGTCTTTCGTTGGCGTCTATAACGCGACATTTTATCGGAAGCGCAGGTGCAACATAACTCATTCCTCTTTCCAGTTATTGTGTTATCTTCGCCGCGGTTCGGCGTACGCACCGCTGTGGTCATGGTTTTTCCCAGTGAAATGGCGTTTGCCGATCTGTATTTATACAAGGAGGCAATACCATGCAAATCAATCGAAGGCAGTTCTTCAAGGTTTGCTCCGGCGGCATGGCCGGAACAACGCTTGCAGCACTGGGTTTCGCGCCGGGAACGGCGCTTGCGCAGGCACGTCAGTTTAAATTGCTGCGTGCCCGTGAAATACGCAATACCTGTCCGTACTGTTCAGTCGGCTGCGGCTTGCTGATGTACAGCAAAAACAATGGTTCCGGCAACGCCAAGGACACCATTTTCCATATCGAAGGTGACCCCGACCATCCTATCAGCCGTGGTGCGTTGTGCCCGAAAGGCGCAGGGTTGCTCGACTTCGTTCAAAGCAAAGACCGGCTGCGTTACCCCGAAGTGCGCGAACCCGGCACGAACAAGTGGAAGCGAATCAGTTGGGATGAAGCGCTGTCGCGTATCGCACGCCACATCAAGGACGACCGCGATGCCAATTTCATCGAGCGCAACGCCGAAGGTGTAACCGTCAACCGGCTTCCGACGCTGAGTTTGATGGCAAGCACGTCGATTACCAACGAAGTGGGTTTTCTGACTCAAAAACTTTCCCGTGCATTAGGACTGGTTCACGTCGATTGCATTGCCCGTGTCTGACACGCGCCAACGGTAGCAGGTCTTGCTCCATCATTTGGCCGCGGTGCGATGACCAACCATTGGGTTGACATCAAGAATGCCAATCTGGTTATCGTCATGGGTGGAAATCCGGCAGAAGCGCATCCGGTGGGATTCCGCTGGGCGGTGGATGCCAAAATCCACAACAACGCAAAAATCCTGGTGGTCGATCCGCGTTTCACGCGCTCGGCGGCGGTAGCCGACGAGCATGTGCCGTTGCGGTCGGGCACTGACATCACGTTCTTGCTGGGCGTGGTGAATTATCTGATCTCCAACGACAAAATTCAGCACGAATACGTTCTCAACTACACCAACGCCAGTTTCCTGGTGCGCGATGATTTCGAGTTCAACGACGGGCTGTTCAGTGGGTACGACGCGCAAAAGCGCACTTACGACAAAACGTCCTGGGCGTACCAACTCGACGAACAGGGATTCGCCAGGCGCGACCCCTCGCTGTCGCATCCGCGCTGCGTCTGGAACCTGTTGCGGGAGCACGCCAGCCGCTATACGCCGGATGTCGTGGAAAACATTTGCGGCACGCCGCAGGATCGCTTCAAGGTGGCCTGCGAAATGATTGCCGAAACCGCAGCGCCGGACAAGACGATGACTTCGATGTACGCGCTGGGCTGGACCGAACACACGGTCGGCGCCCAGAACATCCGGACGATGGCGATTATCCAGTTGTTGCTCGGCAACATCGGCATGCCCGGCGGCGGTATCAACGCGCTGCGCGGTCACACGAACGTGCAGGGAATCACCGATCTTGGCATCATGGCCACGGCGCTGCCCGGTTATTTGACGCTTCCGTCGGAAAAACAGCATCCTGACTTGCAAACATTCCTTTCGACAGTCACGCCGAAGCCGCTGGTTCAGGGGCAAGTCAATTACTGGGGCAACTATCCCAAATTCTTCATCAGCCTGCTGAAGAGTTTTTACGGTGACAAAGCGACGCCGGAAAACGATTTCGGTTTCGACTGGTTGCCGAAATGGGATCGCCTCAACGACTTCATGTACACGATGAGTGCGATGGAAGACGGCAAGCTCAACGGCTGCATCTGCCAGGGCGTCAATGTGCTGGCCATGTTCCCGGATTCCAACAAGAGCACCCGGGCGCTGTCGAAGTTGAAGTATTTTGTTGTGATCGACCCGCTCGACTGTGAAACGGCGAGTTTCTGGGAAAACCACGGCGAGCACAACGACGTCGATACTGCCTCGATTCAAACCGAAGTCTTCCGGCTGCCTTCTTCGTGCTTTGCCGAAGAGGAAGGTTCGCTGGTCAATTCCGGTCGCTGGCTGCAATGGCACTGGAAAGGCGCCGATGTGCCGGGCGAAGGCCGGGACGACGGCGAAAACATCGCCGGCATCATGATGGCGGTGCGCCACCTGTACGAAAACGAGGGCGGCAAGGCCGTCGAACCGCTGCTCAACATGAGTTGGGATTACGTAGACCCCGAAGCGCCGTCTGCCGAAGTCGTAACCAAAGAAATGAATGGTCGCGCACTCGCCGACCTGATGGACGCCAACGGCAACATCGTCGTGCGTAAAGGCCAGCAACTGAGTGGCTTCGGCCAGTTGCGCGACGATGGCACGACGGCGTGCGGTTGCTGGATTTACTCCGGAAGCTGGACAGAAGCAGGCAACCAGATGGCGCGGCGTGACAACGCCGATCCGTCCGGTCTTGGCAACACGCCGAACTGGGCCTGGGCCTGGCCGCTGAACCGCCGCGTTCTCTACAACCGTGCGTCGATGGACCCGATGGGCAATCCGTGGGATCCAAAACGCAAACTGTTGTGGTGGAACGGCACGGCGTGGACAGGCTACGACGTTCCCGATTTCACCGCTGCCCCTCCGGGAAGCGCGGTGACGCCGTTCATCATGCAGTCGGATGGCGTCGGCGGGTTGTTTGCCCAGGGCAAGATGGCCGAAGGGCCGTTCCCCGAGCATTACGAGCCGATGGAAACGCCGATCGGAACCAATCCGCTGCATCCGGGCGTGGTCTCCAATCCGGTCGTTCGCATCATGAAGAACGACGACAACTTCGGCGACCCAAGCCAATACCCGTATGTCGCCACGAGCTACCGACTGACCGAGCATTTCCATGCGCTGACCAAGGCGGCCAAACTCAACGCCATCACGCAACCGGAAGCGTTCGCTGAAATCAGCGAAACACTGGCGCAGAAAGTGGGCGTCAAGGCAGGTGACACGATCAGGATCAGCTCATCGCGTGGCTTCATCAAAGTCAAAGCCGTGGTCACCAAGCGTGTCCAGATGCTCAAGGTCAACGGTCAGGAAGTCGAAACCGTCGGTCTGCCCATCCACTGGGGCTTCAAGGGCGAAACGGTCAGGGGCTATATGGTCAACCGATTGACGACGGCTGTTGGCGACGCCAACACGCAGACGCCGGAATACAAGGCGTTCCTGGTCAACGTCGAGAAAGCGTAAGGAGGCGAACATGACACAAGATATTATTCAACGTTCCGCCACCAACTGTTTGACGCAGCCGCCGCAGGTGCGTGATTTCCAGCAGAAAGTGGCCAAGCTGATCGACACCACGATTTGCATCGGCTGCAAGGCATGCCAGGTCGCTTGTTCGGAATGGAACGACTACCGTCCGGAAGTCGGACACAACGTCGGCGTCTACGACAACCCCGCCGATCTCGGCCCGAAAGCGTGGACGGTGATGCGTTACAACGAAGTCGTGGAAAACGGCAAACTGCAATGGCTCATCCGCAAGGACGGCTGTATGCACTGCGAAGACCCCGGTTGTTTGAAAGCCTGCCCGGTTCCGGGTGCGGTGGTCAAACACGCTAACGGCATTGTCTCTTTCGTTTCCGAGCTTTGTACCGGTTGCGGTTATTGCATCGCCGGTTGCCCGTTCGATGTTCCCCGTCAAAATCCGGTGGACAAGCGCGTTTACAAATGCACGTTGTGCGTGGATCGCGTTGCCGTCGGACAAGAACCGGCCTGCGCGAAAACCTGCCCGACCAACGCGATCATGTTCGGAAGCAAGGAAGACATGAAAGTCCGGGCGGATGAGCGCATCGGCGAGTTGCGCTCACGCGGCTTCGCCAATGCCGGGTTGTATGATCCGCAAGGCGTCGGCGGCACGCATGTGATGTACGTGTTGCACCACGCCGACCGACCGGAACTCTACAGCGGCTTGCCCAAAGACCCGACCATCAGCCCGATGGTGCGTTTCTGGAAGGGCGCGTTCAAACCGCTGGCCGCAGTCGGCTTTATCGCGATGTTCGCGGCAGCGGCATTGCATTACATCGGCGTCGGCCCTGTAGCCGAGGACGATGAGGAGGAGAAAAACCATGACTAATCAAAAAGACGTTGTTTTACGCCATCCCTTCCCGGTGCGGGTCGCGCACTGGGTAACGGTGCTGGGCTTTTTCTTTGTCACCGTCTCGGGATTGGGCTTTTTCTTCCCGTCGCTGCATGGACTGCTGGGCTTCCTGGGTACGCCCCAGTTAGCTCAGTTCCTGCATCCGGTGTTCGGGCTGGTGATGGTGGCGGGACTTACCGTACTGCTCCTTCGCAACGCCCTGCACTGCCTGCCGGAAAAGGACGATCGCAAGTGGTTTCAGCACATCCCCGACATCCTGAAAGGGAACGAGCACCATGTCGTCGAAGTCGGTCACTACAACCCCGGTCAGAAAATGCTGTTCTGGAAAATCATGGGGTTGACGGTTGTTCTTCTGATCACCGGATTGGTTGCGTGGCGGCCTTATTTCGCCCATCTCTTTCCGATCCCGCTGCTGCGGCTGGCGCTGTTCCTGCATTCGCTGTCCGGCATCCTGATGATGTTCCTGATTTTCGTGCACATTTATATGGGTTTCTGGTATAAAGGAACATTGCGCGGCATGACCCAGGGGACGGTCACCCGTTCTTGGGCGAAGAAGCACCATCCGCGTTGGCTGCGCGAGCCGGCAACCAAAGGAAACAAAAATCACTGATGTCTAACGTTTCTTCTTCAACACCTGCCGGCGCGATAGGTTCTATCGCGCCGCTTTTTCTTCCCAACCCGGTCACGCTGTACGAAACACGCGCCCGGCGTCTGTGTACCCTGGCCGAGCGCGACGCATCGCTGCGCGACTACCTGTCCTTTGCGGCGCAAGTGGTCATGGTTCAGCATGCCCTGAGTCGCCACGAGAGCGACGCCCCCATGCCGACCACAACGCTCCACGTCGACTGGGTCACGCCACCGTTGTCGATGGCGCGGCTGTTGCAGGATTCTTTCTGGCAGGAAAGTCTGACGACGCTGCTGGCCGCGTTGCTGCCGCATGTGCCGCCGCCGGTGCAAACCGTACTCGGTCGTCTGAAAAAACTCGACGCCACACAACGAACGGCTGCCGCTCGTGCGTTGTTTGACAACGATACCTCGCTGACCGGCAGCGACGGTGCGCCGTTCTTCTGGGCGGCGTTGTCGTTGACGGCGATGCAGCGCGTCGCCCGCAGCAAAATCGTTGTCGATGATAAAAGCGGTGCGCAACGGCATCTGTGCCCGTTGTGCGGCAACGCGCCGGTCGCCAGCGTCGTTCATCCGGATGGTTTGCGCTACCTGCATTGCAGACTTTGCGAGACTGAATGGCACGTTGTTCGCGCCCAATGCAGCAGTTGTGACAGCAGCCGCGACATTGATTACTGGTCGCTCGAAAACCAATTCCCGGCCATCAAGGCCGAGAGCTGCGGTGCGTGCCGCAGTTATCTGAAAATCCTTTATCAGAAGGACGACAAGGATGTCGATGCCGTTGCCGACGATCTCGCCAGTCTGGCGCTCGACGCACGCCTCGAAGACGAAGGGTTTGGCCGCAGCAGCATCAACCCCTTCCTGTTTCCGTCATCCTGACCGTGCCGGACGCCCTGTACCCGCAGTTGCCGTCCGTTGATCGTTTGCTCCATGATGCAGCGGTAGCGCCGCTGGTGTTGCGGTACGGCCAGCGGATGGCCGCCGACGCCGCAC
>JAITMR010000071.1 GCA_031277215.1 Burkholderiales bacterium | reverse complement strand
ATGAAACCCTGGAAAACTACACGCGTGAAGAGATTGCGATGTTCGTGCGCAAGGCGCGGGGAATGAGCCCATGAGAGATGAATGGATGTGTAGATACCTATGCCTTCAAGGGGAGGGAGCTTCTACTGTCTTCGCATGAAGTAGGGGCACGGCATGCCGCGCCCTACGACGCTCTCCGCATCTCCGCGCGAGTCGATCCCTGATTTCTGACCGAAAGCTTTACTAAAACGGAAGCAGTTACAAGCAGTTAGGCTTGGATCAATCGATTGATTGACTGGCTTGCGGGTTCCGCTTATTCTCCGATGATGCCTTCTGATCCCGCTCAACAAAATACACCCCAGGACATGCCGCTTTCCGAAAAAGCGCAGGATGATACGCGCCAGCGCCTGATTCGAGCGGCCATTTCCGTGTTTGGATCGCAGGGGTTTGAGGGTGCGAGCACGCGGCGTATTGCGACTTTGGCGGAAACCAATATTTCATCCATCGCCTATCACTTCGGCAGCAAGGAAAATCTTTATCTGGAGGTAGCCGACCACATCGCTCAGGAAATCGGCAAGATGGCGGACGAGGTCGAGGCGTCGCTGGCCAGTGAACGCGAACGCATTCGGGACGGCACATTGCCTCCGGAGAAAGCCGTTGCGCTCTTGCAGCGACTGTGGGGCGAATGGATGGACGATTTATGGGGCAAGAAGAAACATGAGCACGAATGGTCCTGGCTGGTTTCCCGTGAGCAGTTGAATCCGACAGAAGCGTTCGATCGGATTTACAATGCCAGCTTTGTTCGTTTTCTCGATCTTTTGTCGGAATTGATCGGTTGTATCCAGCGGCGTCCGGCGCAGTCGTTGGCGGTCAGGCTGCAAGCGGTGTTGTTCATAGGGAAAATGATTTCTATTGAGCAAAAGCGGGCTACTGTGGCACGGTATTTGAATTGGGAAACGCTCGATGAGACAGCGAAGAACACCATTCGGGCTGCTGTCAACGAGGAGGTGACTCGCTTGCTGGTTCGGAACGAAGAAGCGCTTTAGCAGGGGCAGCGACAGATTCAAACATTCATGGCGACATTTATCTGTGAGGATTTCAAACATGCGGTATAAGACAATAAAACTCAGTGCGCTGGCGATGCTGGCATTGGCCGGTTGCGGTAAACAGGAAGCGCCGCAACAGCAGGCGCACGTCGTTGAACTCGGGGTGGTGGAGGTTGCTGCACGGAAAGTTACCATGACTGTCGAGCTGCCGGGGCGAACCAATCCTTATCTGGTTGCGGAAGTGCGGCCACAGGTAGGCGGCATCGTTTTGCAACGGTTGTTCAAGGAGGGGGGCGATGTCAGGCGCAGCGATGTGTTGTATCAAATCGACCCGGCGATGTATCAGGCAACTTATAACAGCGCCGAAGCTGCGTTGTCCAAAGCCGAAGCCAATCTGGCTTCGTCTAAATCGCGTGCCGAGCGTTATGCCGATCTGGTCAAAATCAATGCGGTGAGCAAACAGGATTACGATGACGTCGATGCAGCGTATAAGCAGGCGACGGCGGATGTCGAAGGCGCCAAAGCGGCGGTTGAAAATGCGCGTATCAATCTCAATTACACCAAGGTGATGGCACCGATTTCGGGTCGTATCGGAAAGTCGGAGGTGACGCCAGGGGCGCTGGTGACGGCAAGCCAACCATTGGCGCTCGCCAAAATTCAGCAACTCGATCCGATTTATGTTGATGTGACGCAATCGAGTGTCGAATGGTTGCGCTTGAAGCGAGAAATCGAATCCGGCGTTCTGAAAACAGACAGTAAAAAACAGGCCAGGGTCAAGCTGAAACTTGAGGATGGCCGGATGTATGCGCATGAAGGCAAACTCGAATTTTCCGATGTGACGGTGGATCAAACGACGGGAATGATCACGTTGCGTGCGGTGTTTCCAAACGCCAATCATGATTTGTTGCCGGGGATGTATGTGCGCGCCGTGCTCGAAGAAGGCGTCAACGAGCAGGCGATTACGGTGCCGCAGGCCGGGGTTTCGCGTGATCAAAAAGGGCAACCGTTGGTGCTTTTGGTAACGCCTGAAAATAAAATCGAGCGCCGCGTTATTGCGATCGATAAAGAGATTGGTAATGACTGGCTGGTGACGTCAGGTCTGAGCGTTGGTGAGAAAGTGGTTGTTGAAGGCTCACAACGGTTGATGAGACTTCCGGCGGATGGCACAGTAAAGCCGGTTCCGGCGGAGGGGATGAACAAGGGAAACGGTATGTCGGAGCAGGCTGCACCTTCCGAAGCTGAAAAACAATAACCAGGAGCCTGCCGCATGTCCATATCCCATTTTTTCATCGACCGCCCGATTTTTGCCTGGGTGATCGCCATCATCATTTCGCTGGCGGGCGGACTGTCGATTTTCGTGCTGCCCGTGTCGCAGTACCCCGAAATCGCGCCGCCACAAGTCATCATGAGAGTCAATTTCCTGGGCGCGTCGGCTCAAACGGTTGAAGATTCCGTCACTCAGGTGATCGAGCAACAGATGACGGGGCTTGATAACCTGTTGTACATGACATCGACCAGCGATTCGAACGGTACCGCAGCAGTGACGCTGACGTTTGCAGTCGGAACCAATCCCGACATGGCTCAGGTGCAGGTGCAAAACAAACTGCAATCGGCGATGCCGCTCTTGCCAGAAGAAGTGCAGCGAACGGGGGTGAGGGTGATGAAAGCCTCGTCCTCCATTCTGCTGATGTCGGGCTACTACTCTGCCGATAGCAGCATGACGCAATCTGACATGATCGACTATGTGACAACCAACATCGTCGATCAAATCAGCCGGATTGACGGCGTTGGTGAGGTGCAGGTGTTCGGTGCGCCTTACGCGATGCGCATCTGGCTGGATCCCGCCAAGCTGTACAAATTCAAAGTGATACCCGCCGATATTATTGCGGCGGTGCGAGAGCAAAACATCCAGGTATCGGTGGGACAGTTGGGTGGCCGACCGGCGGTGCCGGGGCAACAAATCACTGCAACCATCACAGCACAAAGCCGGTTGCAAACGGTCGATCAGTTCGAAAATATTTTGCTTCGGGTTGAGCAGGACGGCTCACAGGTGTTGCTCAAAGATGTGTCGCGTATCGAGATCGGCAGCCAAGGCTACAACTTCTCCTCGCGCTATAAAGGAATGCCTGCGGCAGGCTTGGCGATTAACCTGGCGTCCGGTGCAAACGCGCTGGCAACCGCAGAGCGCGTCAAGGCCAAAATCGCCGAGCTTGAACAATACTTTCCGCCGGAGATGAAAGCTGTTTTCCCTCACGATACGACGCCGTTTGTCGAGGCTTCAATTCGGGAGGTGATGAAAACGCTGATGGAAGCCATCTTCCTGGTGTTTCTGGTGATGCTTCTTTTCTTGCAGAATTTCCGTGCAACGTTGATTCCGATGCTGGCGGTGCCGGTGGTCTTGCTTGGAACGCTTGGCATCCTGGCGGTTCTCGGCTATTCGATCAATATGTTGACGATGTTTGCGTTCGTGCTGGCGATTGGCTTGTTGGTCGATGATGCGATTGTGGTCGTTGAAAACGCCGAGCGTCTCATGACCGAGGAGAAACTCTCGCCTCGTGATGCTGCCCGAAAATCCATGACGCAGATCACCGGCGCATTGGTCGGTATCGTGATGGTGTTGTGCGCGGTGTTGGTTCCGATGGCGTTTTTCGGTGGGGCGACCGGGGTGATTTATCGACAGTTCTCGATCACTTTGGTGTCGGCGCTGGTGTTGTCGCTGCTGGTGGCGATTGTTCTGACGCCTGCATTGTGCGCGACCATCATGAAGCCAGCGTTTCACGGCGACAAGCACGAGAAGCGGGGTTTTTTCGGTTGGTTCAACCGGATGTTCAAAGCCAATACCAAACGCTATGAGAACATCGTTGCGGTCATTCTGAAAGCACCCTGGATCGCCATGCTGGTTTATTTTGCCATCGTGGCTGTTGTTGTGATGTTGTTCATGAAATTGCCGAAATCGTTCCTTCCCGATGAGGATCAGGGATTTATTATTGTTTCCGTGCAATTGCCGACGGGAGCGACCCAGGAACGGACGCTTGAAGCCATCGAGCAGATCGAAAAATACTTTCTGGAAGAAGAAAAAGAAGCGGTGGATGTGACGATGGCGATTGCTGGCATGAATTTTGTGAGCGGGAACGCTCAAAGTGCGGGCACGATTTTCGTCAGGTTGAAACACTGGGACGAACGTTCGGAACCCTTTGGAACCAAGTTGGTGAACCTGATGAGAGAGCCTTTAAGACTCGTTGGGATACCTCCCAGGATTCCCAAGCTCTCCGCAAAGGCGGTTGTCCAGCGAGCCAACGTGGCGCTTGCCGAGATTAGGGATGCTTTTATCCTTGTTATTTTGCCACCTCCGGTTCAAGGGCTTGGTATGGCGACAGGGTTTGAAATGTTCTTGCAGGATCGCGCCGGTCTTGGGCATGAGAAGCTGATGGAGGCGCGTGGCCAGTTGCTGGGGATGGCAGCCAAAGACAAACTGCTTGAGAGGGTGCGTCACGATGGGCTGGAGGATTCACCTCAGTTCAAGATCGAGATTGATCATCCGAAAGCGCAAGCCTTCGGATTGTCGCAAAGTTTGATCAACTCCACCTTGTCGGCAGCGTGGGGTGGGTACTACATCAACGACTTTCTCGATAAAGGCCGCGTCAAGCGTGTTTACGTGCAAGCCGAAGCAGAAAACCGGATGATGCCGGAGAACATCAAGGATTGGTACGTCCGCAACAACCAGGGAGAAATGGTGCCTTTCTCTGCGTTTACGTCGTCGAAATGGGAGTACGGCTCTCCACGTCTCGAACGGTTTAACGGCCTGCCCGCCGTCAAAATTTCAGGTCAGGCGGTGCAAGGTGTGAGTTCGGGAACCGCCATGAGCCAAATTGAATCGTTGGTGGGCGAATTGCCGACAGGGTTCGGAAGCGAATGGTCCGGCGTATCGTTTGAGGAAAAAGCGGCGGGCGACAAAGCGATGCTTCTCTTCATTTTGTCGGCAGTGGTGGTGTTCCTCTGTCTTGCGGCGTTGTATGAGAGTTGGGCGATTCCGTTCTCGGTGGTGTTGGTGATTCCGCTCGGAATCATCGGGATGTTGATTGCGATGAAGACGCGAGGCTATGTCAACGATGTGTTCTTCCATGTGGGCTTGTTGACCATCATGGGCTTGTCGGCGAAAAACGCGATTCTGATTGTCGAGTTTGCCAAGAGCGCACAGGAACGCGGAAAAGCATTGATCGAGGCGACGCTGGAAGCAGTACACCTTCGTTTGCGGCCAGTATTGATGACGTCGATGGCGTTCGGTATTGGCGTGTTCCCGCTGACGCTGAATACCGGCGCGGGCGCTGGCGGACAAAACGTGATCGGCACCGGCGTGGTCGGCGGTTTGATCTCGACGACAGCACTGGGCATTTTCCTGATTCCGGTGTTCTTTGTCGTGGTGCGCAGCATCTTCAAATACAACTACGAAAAAAACAAACCGATGCCACTGCGCTCGACAACGGAGGGTTTTTAAAATGAAACGCATCATGAAACCGAAAACCTTATCGCTGGCTGTTGCCGTGCTGCTGCTGGGAGGCTGCACACTGATTCCGAAATACGAGCAGCCGCAGGCGCCCGTCGCGGCGCAATGGCCGACCGGCGCGGCGTACCGTGCCGAGGATGTCGGCGCAGCCGGTCAACAGGCGTCGGAAATCGGCTGGCGCGAATTCTTCACCGATCCTAACCTGCAACGGTTGATTGAAACGGCACTGGCGAACAACCGCGATTTGCGAGTGTCCGCGCTCAACATCGAACGTGCGCAAGCCATGTACCGCATTCGTCGCGCCGATCTGCTTCCGACCATTGGTGTGGGTGCGGGCAAGACAGCGCAACGGGTGCCGGGCGAAATGAGTGCGACCGGACAGTCGATGGTGACGCATCAATATTCCGCTACGGTTGGTCTGAGCAACTATGAGTTCGATTTCTTCGGTCGCGTTCGCAGTTTGAACGAGCAGGCGCTGGAATTGTACTTTGCGACCGAAGAAGCGTGGCGCAGCGCCCGAATCAGTCTGGTGTCAGAAGTGGCCAATGCGTATCTGACTTGGCTTGCGGATCGTCAACGGCTGCAAGTGGCGCAGGAAACCTTGAAAAGCCAACAGCAGTCGTATGATTTGATCAAGAAACGCTACGATCTGGGCGTCGTTTCCGAACTGAATCTGCGGCAGGCGCAGACCAGCGTTGAGATGGCGCGTGTCGATGCAGCGAGCTACACAGCATGGGTGGCGCGGGACGAGAATGCGCTGTCGCTCTTGCTTGGAACATCGGCGTTGCCGGAATGGTTGGCGGAAGACAAAATGGAAGACCTCGGCGCGGTGATTCATCTGACGGCGGGAGAGATACCGTCAGCCGTATTGCAACAACGCCCCGATGTGCTTGCCGCCGAGCATCAGTTAAAAGCGGCCAATGCCAACATCGGCGCAGCACGGGCGGCGTTTTTCCCGACGATATCGTTGACAACGTCGATTGGCACAGCCAGCACGTCGTTGTCGGGACTGTTCGACGGAGGATCGGGAGTGTGGTCGTTCGTCCCGCAGATGTCGTTGCCGATTTTCGACAGCGGACGCAACCTCGCTAATCTCGAAGTTTCCGAGACCGACCGTGCGATTGCGCTCGCCCAATACGAAAAAGCAATCCAGAGCGCTTTCCGCGAAGTCTCCGATGCGCTGGCGCAACGCGGAACAATTGACGAACAAATGGCAGCGCAAAAAGCGCTGACCGAGGCGACCACCGCGACATTCCGCCTGGCGACAGTGCGCTACGAAAAAGGGGTTGACAGCTACCTGAATGTGCTCGACGCGCAACGTGCGATGTATTCCGCCAACCTCGGGTTGGTCGGCATCCAGTTGGCCAAACAGATGAATCAGGTGGCGCTTTACAAATCGCTGGGTGGGGGTAGTCAGGGATCAGAGGTCAGGGATTAGGGATCGGATTGCAGATACCTGGCCGCTCCTGAATATGGCTGTCAAGCTACTGCATTTGGAGCAACATTGCGATAGAAAAAGAGAACAAGGATCATGGCGTAAAAAAGCCTCAGCTTTCTGAGGATCATCCGAGGGGTGGGCAAAGCCGGTTTTTAACCGTGGCTTGAAGCTACCCCTTTAGTTTTACTGCGTCATAAGTGGCGCCCTACAGGCCGGATAGGTAAAATCCCCCCTGATGCAGAAAAAAGTATTCCCCCTCTCGCTTTCCGGTCTTTCCGAGTCGCTCGACAGGCAGTTGCCGCAGTGCCAGTGCGGGCGTTGCGGTCAGCCGGATTGTGCGCATTACGCGCAGGCACTGGCGGCGCGACAGGAGACGCCCGACCGTTGCGCACCGGGGGGCAGGGCGCTGGCGGAGCGACTGGCGGCGATGAGCGGCATGCCGCTGTCGCCGAAAGCGACGTTTGACGGGGATGTTTTGCAATGTGCACGCGTTGCCGAGGAGGCGTGTATCGGCTGCGCACGTTGCTTGAAGGTGTGTCCGCTCGATGCGCTAATTGGCGCCCCGAAATGGTTGCATGCGGTGTTGCCGGCGCTGTGTTCGGGTTGCGGGGTGTGCGTTCCGGTGTGTCCGGTTGATTGCATTGTATTGGAACCGGCGGGCAGGAAATGGACGGGCGACGATGCGGCGGCAGCGCGTAACCGCTATCACGTACGCTTGAAACGGTTGGCGGAAGCGACGCCGGTAGCGCGGCGGCGGGCGGGGGAAAAAGCGGTAGCGACCCAAATGCCGACCGAAGCGCCGGACGAGATACGCAAGCGAGCGATTGCCGAAGCGTTGGCGACGGCGCGGGCGATCAGGAATCAGAGGTCAGGAATCAGGGGTTAGAAACCATGTCACGCGAAGGCGCGAAGAAAGGCACGAATGTGTCGTCATTCCCGCGTGTTTCTGGCGGGAATCCAGTGTCTTTTTTTCGTCCAATCACACAGCGATTTTGGTTGGAAGAGGTTCACCCTCTCCCCCACACCTCTCTCGCAAGCGGGCGAGGGGAGCCTGATTGTGCCTTTTTCTACGGTAGTCGTGAATTCATATACCGTGCCTTCGTGTGAAAAACAAAAGACACTGGATTCCCGCCAAATGCACGCGGGAATGACGACACATTCGTGCCTTTCTCCGCGTCTCCGCATGAAAATGATTTTTCTCCGTGCCTTCGCGCATCCGAAGCCCCTTTTCAAGAGGGCGAATCAAAAAACCCGCTTGATTTCCGCAGGTGGCGGTGCTGCCTGCGGTTTCAGTATTCCCCGCAGTTCCGGCATCAAAATATCAACCATTGCTGAAATCCACGGCGGAAAGTCATTAAGACACGGAATCAAGCAAAATTCTCCACCGCCCGCTTTTTGGAAAACGTCTTTTCCGCCGATGCCGATTTCTTCGATGGTTTCCAGGCAATCGGAAGCGAAGCCGGGGCATATCACATGAATCCGGCGCAATTTCTTTTTACCCAGCGCTGCCAAAACATCAAAGGTGTACGGCTGCAACCATTGGGCGCGACCAAAACGCGATTGGAACGACAGCGTCCAATTTTCTTTTTTCAAGCCAAGTTGTGTAGCAAGGCTTTGTGCTGTGCGGCAGCATTCGTCGTAATAAGGATCGCCGTCTTCTCGCGTTTTTTCCGGTGCGCCGTGGAACGACATCAGCAGGTGTTCTGTAAATCCTTCGTGTTGCCAATATTTTTGTACCCGCTCTTTCAGTGCCTTGATGTAAGCCGGATGCTCCGCATAGGAGCCGATCATCCGTAATTCCGGAACAAAGCGACGACGCTGTAAACACGTCGCAACAGCATCAAAGGAACTGCCTGTCGTGCTTGCCGCATACTGTGGATACAGCGGTAATACCAGCAATGAGGTACACCCTTGTTGACGCAACGCTTCAATGCTGTGCGCTACTGACGGATGACCGTATCGCATCCCCATTTCCACGATGACGCGATTGGTGGAAAGCCCCTCTTTTTTGAGCGCTTCGCCGAGATAGCCTTGCAACATATCGCGTTGGGCTTGTGTATGCACGAGCAGCGGCGACCCTTCGTTTGTCCATATCTGGCGGTATTTCTCGGCGGATTTTGCTGGCCGCGTCCGCAGGATGATTCCGTGCAATATTGGTTTCCACAGCCAGCGCGGCATTTCGATTATGCGTGGGTCGCTCAAAAATTCTGTCAGGTAACGGCACACTGCCGACGCTGTCGGCGCATCAGGCGTTCCCATGTTGATCAGCAAAATGCCGATTCGGGAGGACGCGCTGGAAGAAGAAGGTTCGGGAAGGTAACGGGGCATGGGATGTGGCTGCGCCAAATTACGACGATTGCACTTGTTGCGTCAACACATTGGAAAGCAAGCGTGCCGTCACATCAACGATCGGGATCATCCGTTCGTAAGCCATTCTTGTTGGCCCGATCACGCCCAGGGTGCCCATCACTTGTCCATCGACGGTATACGGCGCGGTCACAACGCTGCATTCATCGAGTTGCATCACTCCGGCCTCAGCGCCGATGTAGATATGCACGCCCTCGGCGTTTTGCGACATGTCGAGTAAGTGCAGCAGCGATGTTTTCTTTTCAAACACATCGAACAGACGACGCAAATGTTCCTTTCGGTCAGAAAAATCTTCGGTATCAAGCAAATTCTTTTCACCGGCCACGACCGCTTCCGTTTCCCGTAAAACGTCTTCACTCAAATCAATGGCAGCGCTCATCAAGGCAGCGATGTCCTCTCGCAGTGTTTTCAATTCTTCGGAAAGTCGCAGCCGAATGGATGAAAACGGCACGCCCGCAAAGTGGTGGTTGAAGAAATTCGACGCCTCTGTCAATTCGCTCTGGGTGTAACTCTGCGGCGGCTGCAAAATACGGTTTTGCACATCGCCTTCGGGAGTCACCACGATGAGCAGGATGCGTCGCTCGGACAGACGCAAAAACTCCAGATGCCGGAATGTTGCTTCTCGCCGTTTTGGTGTCATGACCACTCCGGCAAAATGTGACAGTTGCGATAAAAGAGTGGCCGCGTTGGCCACCAGTTGCTGCGGTCGAACGTCTGTTTGCAATTCACTTTCGAGCCGTCTGACTTCCTGCTGTTCGAGCGGCTTGACCACCATCAGACTGTCGACAAAAAAGCGGTAGCCGCGCACTGTTGGAATGCGTCCCGCCGAGGTATGCGGGCTGGTGATAAACCCCATCTCTTCGAGGTCGGCCATGACATTACGAACCGTCGCCGACGACAAATCCAGCCCCGATTGCCGGGTCAGCACTCGTGATCCTACTGGCTGCCCGTCGGCAACATAGAGGTCAATCAGCGTTTTCAGGAGATGGGTGGCGCGTGGCTCAAGCATCTTGCCATTGTACCGTGCTAAGTGCGCTCAATAAGTTTATCTCACACGAAACCGCCAGGGGGTAAATTTGCCCACCAACAACAAACCCGCGCCCGCCCCCAATCAAAAGCATTTCGGGGGGCAAGCCCTTCGGCGTCCACCCTCCCCGATCAAAATCGGTTCGGGGACAAGCTCTTTGGAAAGGAGGCTTTTGCATCTTCGCGGCTTCGTGTGAGATCGTTTTCTGGCTTGCTTCGTCGCATTCGCTCCCCGCAATGACGTTATTCTTCTTCGCGCCTTCGCGTGAGAATGCGTTCCTGATGCCTGATTCCTGACCTCTGATCCCTGCCCCCTGCCAGACGACGGCTAAGTATGGAATAATCTCGACATGCTTAATTCCGAAAACCCGTTCACCCACATTGCACTGGCTGGTCGCCGAAACAGCCCCGACCTGCTCGGGCCGCTGTCGATGCTGGCCGATTTCCTGTTCCGACGTGGCTATCAGGTGTCGATTGAAGCGGAAACCGTCGCCATGGCGCCGCTCTCCGGCTACCCCAGCGTCGCCGCCGAAAGTATGGGAATTAACAACGATCTCGTGATTGTTCTCGGCGGTGACGGCACCATGTTGTCATTCGCCCGTCGGCTGGCGCCGTTCGATGTGCCGCTGATCGGCATCAATCAGGGGCGGCTCGGGTTTTTGACCGATATCCCGCAAGCGTACATGGAAGTCCTGCTCGGCGACATTCTCGACGGCCATTTCGTCGAGGAGAAGCGGACGATGCTGATGGCGCATGTGCAACGTGAATCCGGCTCCAGGCCGACCGAAGCGTTGGCCTTGAACGACATCGTGATCAACCGCGGCTCCAAGGGCGGAGTGGTCGATCTGTCCATAGCCATCGACGGTCAGTTTGCCTATTCGCTGCGTGCCGATGGCATCATCATTGCGACGCCGACCGGCAGCACCGCCTACGCGCTTTCCGCCGGTGGGCCAATCATATCGCCTACACTGCCGGTTTTTGTTCTGGTGCCGGTCGCGCCGCACGCGCTGACCCACCGCCCGATCATTATTCCTGAATCGGCAACGCTCACCATCACCATCGAACGCGGCAACGACGTTTCGCTGCATGGCGATTCGCAATCGCAGATTCCGCTCATGCAGGGGGAACAAGTTGTGATCAGTCGTTCGTTGTACAAGACCACGCTGCTGCACCCTTCGCGTTACGACTATTTCTCGATGCTGCGCCAGAAACTGCATTGGACGGAAACGCCGGAGAGATTGCGCGTCGGTCTCGACGAAACGATCCTCTGAACCGCACTTCGGCCATGCTGCACTGGCTCTCCATCCGAAATTTTGTCCTGGTTGAAACACTCGATATCGAATTCGGTTCGGGATTCACCGTGTTAACCGGCGAAACCGGCGCGGGCAAATCCATTCTGCTCGACGCCATCGGCTTGGTGCTGGGGGATCGTTTTGAAGCACGCCAACTGCGCCTCGGCACTGACCGCGCTGAAATCGCCGCCGGTTTCATCGTTGCCCGGAGCAGCCCCGCCCACGACTGGCTGGCCGAACACGATTTATTCGATGACGATACCCATGCGCTGACGTTGCGGCGTGCGCTCGACGCCAGCGGCAAAAGTCGCGCCTGGATCAACGGCCATCCAGCCCCGTTGACCCAGCTTGCCGAACTCGGCGGTCTGCTTCTTGAGTTGCATGGTCAGCATGCCCACCAATCGCTGAGTCAAGCTAAGGCGCAGCGCCACTGGCTTGATGCTTACGCCGATGCGCTTCCGCAAACCGACGCCGTGCGCGATGCCTGGCACGCTTGGCGCACTGCCCAGCAAACGCTCGACGACGCCCATCAAGCGCAGGAGACGCTGATCACCGAGCGCGAACATCTGACCTTGCGTCACGACGACTTGCAAGCGCTGGCGATGCAAGAAGGCGAATGGGAGCAACTGTCGACTCGGCAAAACCAACTGACCCACGCCGAAACCCTGCTGACGACCGCCCGCGACGGCGCCGACCTTCTCTCCGAAGGCGACATGGCATTCTTGCCGCAGCTTCACCATCTCGTTCAAAAACTGCGTGACGCCGGGCAATACGATCCCGCCTTCGACGCGCTCGCGCAACAGATCGACAGCGCCGCCATCGACCTTTCCGAAGCGGCGCGGACGCTGCGCGATACAGCACGCCATGTTGATCTCGATCCTGAAACATTGGCCGTCACCGAAGCGCGGCTGACCGCGATTCACGATCTGGCGCGTAAATACCGTGTCCGGCCTGAAAATTTGCCCGCGCTGGCCGCCGACACCGCCCAAGCGCTGGCTCGGCTCGACCAAGCGACCGACCTGGCGGCGCTTGAAAAGGCACTTGCCGACAGCGAGCGCCATTACCGTGAACACGCGCAAAAACTCTCTAAATGCCGCCGCCGCGCCGCCCGCGAACTTGCCAACGCGGTCACTTCCGGCCTCGCTGCGCTGGCGATGCCGGGCGGGCGCTTTGAGATTGCCATCACCCCGATCACACAACCGGAAAGCCACGGCCTCGACCACATCGAATTTGCCATCTCCGCCCATTCCGGCCAGCCGCTGGCGCCGCTTGCTAAAGTCGCCTCCGGCGGTGAATTGTCGCGTATCGCACTGGCGTTGCTCACGGTGCTGGCGCGTTCCGGCAGCGTACCGACACTGATCTTCGACGAAATCGACACCGGCGTCGGCGGTGCAGTCGGTCACGCCATCGGCCAGCGCCTGCGTGCGCTCGGCGGCGAAAAACAGGTGTTGTGCGTCACCCACCTGCCGCAAGTCGCGGCCTGCGCCCATCAACATTACCAAGTGTCGAAAGAAGGCGACGATGCGCACGTGAAATGCTGCCTTACCGTACTCGACCCGACGACACGCGCCGAAGAAATCGCCCGAATGCTGGGCGGCGCAACTGTGACTGCAAAAACACGGGCGCACGCTCACGAACTGTTGGATGCCGCTATTTTATAGCCCCTCGATAACGATTCCGAAAAATCCGCGTAAAATATACAGATACTCCTGTGCCTTCCTAAGGAATTTTTGCCATGAGAAACAAATCGTTTCGTTCTGTTCCGGTTGTTGCTTTCCTGGGAAGCAGTCTGATCGCGCTGGCACCGCCAGCTACTGCAGCGACAGAGATTTATAAATGCGCAGGCGAAGGCGACATCCCCATCTATCAAAACATTCCGTGCGAAAAAGGCAAGGAACTGCGCAACATGACCGGCGAGGACACCTTGTCGGTGGTGCCGATGCGCGTGGAGCCTTCGCGCTTGCCGCCGCTGTCGCCTGTTGCCCCGCCGCCTGCACCCACTACAGCAGAACCGGCTATCGCGCCATTGCCCGACAGAGCGCCGATAACAACCAAAGAAGTAGCTCCGCCGCTTGACCTGACACCATCTTCCACCGTCGGAATTCCCGAAGCGACTCCGTTCGGCGCTGCCGCCCTTACCCGAATGACCGTCAAGCCGGGAATGACTATCGCCGAAGTTGAAGCCAGCCTCGGCCCACCGCCGATGACCGGTGGCGGCGACAACCCTGACCAGCCGACACGCTGGTTCTACTTCCCGACTGAAGGAGATGAGGAAACCATCACCACTATCGTGTTCCTGCACGGCAAAGTCACCGAAGTCGAGCGCAAGCCGATGAAAAGAAACTAGCCTCGCCGACTTATTAGCATGCGGGCTTTGTTGCAGCGCGTCACTTCTGCGAAAGTGGATGTCGAGGGTCAAACCGTCGGCCAGATCGGCTGCGGTTTGCTTGCGCTGGTCGGCATTACCGAAGGAGACTGTCAGGAAGATGCCGACTGGTTGTGCAAAAAAATCATTCAGTCGCGCATCTTCGACGACGAAAACGGCGTGATGAACCGCTCAATCGTTGAAATCGGCGGCGATGTATTGGCCGTCAGCCAGTTCACCCTGTACGCCTCAACCCGAAAAGGCAACCGCCCCTCGTACACAGCCGCCGCCCGCCCCGAATTCGCGCAGCCTTTTTTTGACGCTTTCGTTAAGCGCCTCGCCGAAATCCTGGGAAAACCCGTGCCGACCGGCGCTTTCGGCGCGACGATGCACGTCTCCCTCGTCAACGATGGCCCGGTCACCTTATGGCTCGATTCGCGGAGCCGGGAATAAGAGCCTCAGGCAAAAAATCCCCGTTTTCCGAAAAAAGTAATGTCGTTGATGACAAACAGCCCTTCAAATCGGCTGCTTCCTGCCGTATCCTGATAAATTCGGTCAACGCGGCGCTCTTTATGACCGCCGGGCATCGTTCAAAAAACTGGAGAAATAAATGTCAAAGAAAAGAATTGCTGTTGTTGGATACGGAAATATTGGCAAATACGCCATTGAGGCGATTGAAGCCAGCCCCGATTTTGAATTGGCTGGCGTCGTCCGGCGCGATGCCAGCGCCGAAAAGCCGCGTGAGCTTATCGACGTTATCGTGGCAGACAACGTCTCGGCGCTGGGCAAGGTCGATGCGGCGCTGCTTTGCACTCCGACGCGAAGCGTGTCCGAACAAGCTCAAAAATACCTCAAACTCGGTATCAACACCGTTGACAGCTACGACATTCACACTTCTTTCCTGGATCTGCGTAAAGAACTGATGCCTGTCGCGCAGGAGAACAACGCCGTCGCCATCATCTCTTCAGGTTGGGATCCCGGCAGCGATTCCGTCATCCGAACCCTTCTCGAAGCCTGTGCGCCGACGGGGCTGACCTACACAAACTTCGGCCCCGGCATGAGCATGGGACACACCGTCGCGGCCAAAAGCATCAGCGGCGTTGCCAACGCGCTCTCAATGACCATACCGCTCGGAACCAGCATCCACCGGCGGGTGGTTTATGTGGAGCTTGTTCCTGGCGCAAACATTGAGGATGTCAGCAAAAAATTGAAAGCCGACCCCTACTTCAGCCACGACGAAACGCACGTTATTGCCGTGGAAAGCATTGACGACCTCATCGACAAAGGCCACGGCGTCAACCTCGTCCGAAAAGGCGTCTCCGGGAAAACCGACAATCAATTGTTTGAGTTCAACATGAAGATCAACAACCCGGCCTTGACATCGCAAATCATGCTGGCCTGCGCCCGGGCAACGTTCAAACAAAAGCCCGGCGTTTACACGATGCCTGAAATCCCGATGATTGACCTCTTGTACGGCGACAAGGAAACGTTGCTGGCCAGACTGGTTTAATACAGAGCCAGGAAGGAATAAACGAAAGCGAAAAACGCCGCATGGTATAGTGAACCGCGTAAATTTTCAGACGAAGCGGCGAGCCGCAGGCAATGCAAATAGCACGGCAAGGCGAAGCCAACAAAGCATGAATTTTTGCGCAGTTCACTATAAATCACGCCTTCCTGTATCCCGTACACATCTGCGCAACGCCTTCGGCCAAGCCAACTTTAGGCGACCAGCCGAGAAAAGCGCAGGAAACTGCGGGGTCAACCTGAAAATTACCCGCCAGTTTCTCAAAACGTGCCTTCTGCCCAAACAAGGAGCAGGCTATTTTCAGAAACTTTGGCGACACAGAGAAAAGCCGCGCAGGTTTTCCCAACTCACGGGCAATCATACGAATCAAATCCGGTGTCGCCACATCCTCCCTGTCGGACGCCAAAAAAACCCGCCCGCCTGCCCTTGGATGGCAAGCCGCAGTAAGAAGAAAATCCACGCAATTGGAGATATTGATAAAACTTCTGCGGTTGTTGATTCCTGCCAACGGCAACGGCAAACCACTTGCCGCCAGCCGCATGAGTGTCGCCATGTTCCCTTTGACGCCCGCACCATAGACGAGCGGCAAGCGGACAACAACTGTTTCCAAGGTAGCGCAAACACCATCGGACAGCAAAAACGCCTCCGCTTCCCGCTTGGACTGCGCATAAGCGTTACCAGAATGCGGCGCAACCGGCGAATCCTCCCGAAACGCCTCGCCAACGGAAGCCGCGCCATAAACAGCCACAGAACTGGCAAAAACAAAACGGCGCACCCGCGCCCTTAGTGCTGCTTCCGCCAGAGCGCGGGTCATCTCCAGATTGTCCAGAAAATAAATCGAACGCGCAGACGGCAAAGAATTATCCCCACGATGGGCGCGTCCGGCGAGATGAAAAATCACCTCCACATCCCGGCAAGCCTCCTGCCAAGCGGCGGGATCAACCGCGCTCCGTGCTATCTGAACGTTTTCCAGCCTTTCGCTGGCGATATCCTTTGCCGGCTCCGAAGCGTCTACCGCCCTGACCTCATGACCAGCATCGAGAAGATAGCGAACGAGATGAGCGCCGATAAAACCGCCCGCTCCGGTAACGAGACACTTCACGGCATCTCCTTTTCTGTCAACGCCGACTCACCGTAGGAAAATTTTGTCTTCGGAATCGGATTACGCCTCCAGCAAACTGCGCAACATCCACGCTGTTTTTTCATGCACCTGCAAACGCTGCGTCAGCAAATCGGCAGTCGCTTCGTCGCTCGCCTTGTCGGCAGCCGGGAAACATTGGCGCGCCGTACGCGCTGCCGCTTCATTTCCCTCAACCAACAAACGGATCATTTCCTCAGCCTTCGGAACACCAACGGTTTCCTTGATCGACGAACGCTTTGCAAACACCGAAAACGCGCCTGTCGCCGGATAACCCAACGCACGAATACGCTCTGCAATCACGTCCGTTGCATTCCACAACTCCGTATATTGCTCCCCGAACATCACATGCAACGTATTGAACATCGGGCCGGTCACATTCCAATGAAAATGGTGTGTTTTCATGTACAGCGCGAATGTATCGGCAAGCAGGTCGGTCAAGCCATCAGCAATTTTTTCGCGGTCTTTGGCGGCGATTCCAATATCTATCACCGGGGGTTTGGCTTTCTTCGACATAATATCCCTTTCTTTGCAATCTGTTCATCAGAGTAAACCTGCGTTAAGCATAACATTGGTCAGTACAGTTATAAATCTTTTCAAAAGAGGCCGTTAAGAAAACTCTGAACAATCCATTTGCATCCATTTTCACCGTAAAAGAAAGGTACGATGCGCCGTCATTCTGCGCGAGCGTAGCGAAGTCGCACCGAGGGAAGTCGCACACTACAACCTTTGCACGCGAAGCTGCGATGATCCGAAGCCCCCTTTTCAAAGAGCCTGCCCCCGAAATGCTTTTGATCGGGGGCGGACGGGGGTTTGTCTCTCCTGCCCAAAATCACTGTGCGATAGAGCGGAAAAAAGACGCTGGATTCCCGCCAAAGACACGCGGGAATGACGGAGTATGTATCACCACAACCTTTGCACGCGAAGCTGCGATGAACTTAAAGCCCCCTTTTCAAAGAGCCTGCCCCCGAAATGCTTTTGATCGGGGGCGGACGGGGGTTTGTCTCTCCTGCCCCAAATCGCTGTGCGATAGAGCGAAAAAAAAGACACTGGATTCCCGCCAAAAACACGCGGGAATGACGGTGCATCGTACCTTTTCCAATGGAGTCGTGAATTCGCACACCGCGCCTTCGCATGAAATAGGGGCACGGCATGCCGTGCCCCTACGTCTGAATCCCTAATCTTGGACGGCCACGGGGGCCGCCCCTACTAGCGCCGCCGCCGCAATCCAGCCGCCGCCAGTCCGGCCAGAAGCAAACCAAGCGCAGCAAGAACGCCGCCTCCCGCCACCGGAACAGAGGTTGTCACTCTGCTCTGAACAGGTTGCAGTATCCTCAACACCACTGTGTCGCTCTCCACTGCCAGCGAATAATGGTGTCCGCCAATCGTGCCGCTTTGCGACGCTGCCGCCACTGTTCCGCTGAACGAGGAACCCGTGCCGTCGATCAAGATAAACGCATCGCCCGGGCTGACGGTAAAGCCGGGAGCCGCGCTGACGGTCATCACGGCGTTCGTGCCGAGTTCCGTCCAGTCAGTTGAGGTCAACACTGTGCCGTTATTCGTTAGCGTCGCAGGCAAGGTGAACTCAAAACGCTGGAAAAACGCCAAGCCATCCACGCTCAACCCGACGGATTCGATTTGCAAGGTGTTGCCGGTGGAAACGGTGGTGCCGGTATTGGTATCTGCATGGCCGCCAACGAGCCCTTCATTTGAATCGAAGACCGTCGCCGGCAATCCGGGGCCGATCCGAACGGTGTTGTTGCTGGCTTCGGCCTGGCCGCTCCCGCTGTAAGCAATCCCGCCGTAAACAGCCCCGCCAATCGTTCCGCCCGTGATGATGACGGTATTGCCGTTGGCGAGGGCGTCGCCGCTAACCTCGCTCACGGTTTGTCCACCAGCAGCATTGCCCACCGTGCCCCCGTTGATTTCAACGCGGTTGTTCAAGGCGCTGGTATTGCCGTTTTCGAGACCGTGAACCGCGCCCGAAACGGCGCTATTCACCGTGCCA
>JAITMR010000021.1 GCA_031277215.1 Burkholderiales bacterium | reverse complement strand
TTTTGTGCTCCCTTCGGGTTACCTGTGAAAACCTTTATGGTCTTCCATTTTTGGCACTTTGATGCCGCCGGCCCGAAAGGGAGCGCACCTTATCTGCGGCGTTACCCTTTGCGGGGGGGAGGCGCTCATTTCATTCCTATGCACTGGGTCACGTCGTGTGCAAAGCGCGTATCGCCGCCTTCGGGTCAGCGGGAACGATTTTCATCAGGCCTTCCATCCGGCATTGTAGCCAAAATATACGGACTGGATCAGGTGCGACGCATCAGGAAGCCATGCAAATTCCGTAAACAAATAAGCGCAAAAACATTGTGTAGTTTTGTGTGTTGTGTATGATTGCGCAAATGGACAGTAAAAGGCTTATCGCAAAACTCAAGGCGGAAGGCTGGGTGCTCGTCGGCGGTAAGGGCGACCACAGCAAGCTCAAGCACCCGGCGAAACCAGGTCATGTTGTGATTCAGCATCCGCGAAGAGATATTCCGATAGGGACGCTGCGCAACATTTACCGGCAGGCCGGTTGGGATTGGAGGAGATGATGTTTTACCCTGCATACGTACACAAAGACGCAGACAGCGCCTGGGGCGTAACGCTTCCGGATTTCCCGGGTTGTTTCTCGGGTTCGGATGGTCTGGAAGGATTGCCCGCTGCTATTCAAGAAGCGGTGGAGGTGTATTTCGAGGGCGAAGCTATTGACATTCCGACGCCGTCAACGCCAGAACAATGGGCGGATGATGAGCGGTTCCAGGGCGGTTACTGGATGCTGGTGAACCTGGACACATCAAGGATTAACGCACGCGCCATCCGGCTTAATATCAGCTTGCCGGAGCGCCTGGTCAAAGAGATTGATACGTTCGCACGATCTCATCACTTGAGTCGGTCGGCTTTTTTGGCGCGTGCAGCAGAGCGTGAGATGAGCATCGCGAAAAGACAAACGTGAATCTGAACCTCAGTTGACCGCCCGACAATCTATGGAGAATCGCATGATAGCTTGTTTTGGGGGCTTCAACCTGAAAACCTCTTCATGTTGGGTTTCGCACGTTCTATCCAGTCAATTCAACCATGATTCTTCGCTCCATTCAATTACCGCGCTTGAAGAGAAAGCCGAGCCACAAAAGCAACACCCAGAACGGGATGACGATGACGGACATGCTGATATTTTGAACCAGCATCAGAAGCCCTGCCGCGATTTCACCAGAAGCGATTTTCTGATACGGCGCCATACCGGGCATCAGCAGGATGATGACCAGAATGAAAACAACAAAGGCGAGGCACAGGTAATTGCCGAACGGATACCAGTATGCTTTGAATGCGGTGGTGACGCCGGCGCGTTTTTGGGCGGCGCGGAATTTGAGATGCGCCAGACTGATCATGGCCCAATTGATCACGAGCGCCGCCACGACCAGCGACATCAAAATGGCCATCGCGCCTTGCGCTTCCGTGTGGCTGTTGCCGGAGCCTGTTTTGATGACCGCTGAAACTTTGCGTGTTCGCGCACTTTATGCGTCGCTGGGGCTGGAAACGCCTGCCAGAAGTACGCCGGATGATTTTTTGCCGTTCGAGCTGGAAAACTACGCTATCTTGTGTTCTCTGAAAGAAACGGTCAAACAGCCGGACGCACGGGCTGCCGCCTTTTCTTGATGCGGTGCTTTCTGACAACGCATTGCTTCCCGTGCTGCGCACCGTATTGGTCGGTTTCGGTGAGTGGGTCAGCCAAACCCTGGACAGCCTTTCTCTTGCTAAAGGAGCTTCTCATGTCTGCGAAATCTCCGCCTGAAAATCACACAAGGCGCATACTCACAGCTTGAAAAAAGCGCTTCCCCGCGTCGCAAAACGCTGGCAAAAATTGCCAAGACTCTCAAGATCGACATCGAGCAACTGAACATATAGCCATCAAGGATGAGATGCGTGAGGCCATGCAAGGGCACGGCAGGATAAGCGAATTTCGAAGACGTTACGGGAGGAGGTAAAAGTTTGGAAGATTCGAGTTAGATCGAGTTAGATTCTCAAAATCTAATTAGATTGATACAATCTAACCCAGTCTAATTGAGGAGCGGCGCATGACACAAGACCCTTGGCATTTCTCCCGTGCGTCTTTGGCAGAGCAGGTGATCGGCATGTTTGACACCGGGCTGTCTTCGGCACTGACTTTTTTTGCCCCCCGTCGCATGGGCAAGACGGAATTCCTGCGCAAGGACATTACACCTGTCGCCGAAGCGCATGGCTGGCATGTTTTTTATTTCAGCTTCCTGGATGCAGATTCGGAAACGGCCACCGCCTTTATCGATGCCCTGACGGCATTTTCCCGTGGTGAAAGCTGGCTGGCACGAGCTGGCAAGATGTTGGCGCGTGTCAGCAAAGTTTCTGGCGGAGCGGCTGGAGTGCAGGCTGGCGTCGAAATTCGGGGGGGCGCACAGGAAAACGTAAAAGGGGTCATCCATCGCTTGGCTACCGGACATGACAAGGTCTTGCTTTTGCTGGACGAGGTGCAAGCCTTGGCCAAACCGGCTCACACCCCGCTGGTGGCCGCCCTGCGCACAGCGCTGGATATGCACAAAGATCAGGTCAAGGTGATTTTCACCGGGTCTTCGCGTGAGGGTTTACGTCGCATGTTTTCGCAAGCAAGCGCGCCCTTTTTTCACTTCGGACAAAACCTGCCGTTCCCGCAGTTGGACAAAGCCTTCACCGACCATCTGGCCGATGCGTTTGAACATGTTACTCAACGCAAGCTGGACAAGGAGGCACTGTGGCGGGCATTTGAGGAAATGGGCTATGTGCCTCAGCTTTGCCGTGCGCTGGTGGAGCGAATGGCGCTCAATCAAAAACCCTCTCTGGAACAGGCTAAAGAAGCCCTGATGCAGGAAGTCCATCAAAGCCGTGGCCATGTCCAGGATTGGGAGCAATGCAGCACACTGGAACGTCTGCTGCTTCTTTTGATTGCCCATGGCAAGGCAGAACTCTATAGCGTCGCAGTACGCCAACAGTTAGCGCAACAACTGGGAGTGCCAGACATTACCGTTCCGTCTGTGCAATCCGCCTTGCGCAGCCTCGCCCGACGCGGGCTGGTGTTCAAGGCAGAGGAGCGCCGGGACTATGAAATTGAAGACCCGGTTTTTCGGGAATGGTTGGTGGTAGAAAGGGGCTAGGGTTTGTAGAAAATCAGCAGCTTCGCTGGGGTTGGAAACGCCTGCCAGAACGCTGAATCTGGATCATATTGACCCCCATTGTGCGCCGCTCGATTACGTGCGCGAAGATGGGCGTGTGCTTGATTGTGAATACACCATGAGCAACAATTTTGCGTTCGGCGGTATCAATACGTCGCTGATTTTTAAGCGCGGCGGTTGATAACTTTTCTCGGTGACTTTTACTTGCACCGAACGATCCAGGAGCTTCTCACCTGTGTGGCAAGGGGAACATTTATCCTGTTCGACACAACATCGGAGTCAAGAACGTCGTACCCTGAAGGACACGCTTTTCCTGCGTTCATATAACACACTCCGGGCGACACACATTCCACAAGCTTTGCGGGGCTTCCGTCCGCCAAGGTAATGTCACGTACCCCTTTGACCCGAACGTCGCCGTCACGGTTGACGTCTCGCCCCGCACACCCATAAAGCAAAGCCGTAGAAAGTGAAAGCGCAACAAAAGCGGTAAAAAATTTGATCATTTTCTTCTCCTCGTAGTAGAAGGGCGTTGACGCCCAATCAACCAAAAATGCACCAACGCCCGCAGAACAAGAGGGACTTTTTGCGTTCCTCGTCTGCGCCCACATAGCATACGGCGGCACTAAGAATATCTTAGCACAGGACCAACATTATCCGAAGATGATCTTAGTCTCTACAGCGGAGGCTAAGAATGTCTGCTTTCTCGAAGCGCCTTAAGGAAGCAAGATGTGAGGCCGGTTTGTCTCAGGAGCGACTTGGTGTGCTGGCGGGGATTGATGAAATGTCGGCAAGCGCACGGATGAATCAGTACGAAAGAGGCAAGCATGAGCCTGATTTTTCAATGGTGGGGCGGATTGCCCGAGCACTGAACATGCCAACATCTTACTTTTACGCGGAAGACGACGATGAAGCACGGCTATTACAGTGGTTTTATCGTCTCAGCGCGGACGAGCGAGCGGAATTGATGCAACGGGTAGAGAAGCCTCTTTTTTCATCCCCCTCATGAAGGAAAACCCATGAAAATGCCCGCAAAAGTGACCGTTTGTACTGTTTTGCTTGCTTTCTTTTCGTTGTGCGCGGCAGGCGCTCAAGCCCGCGACACCCCGCACAGACTGCCCGTCAAAGACGCCATCGAAATGGGCAAGAGCCAAGGGAAACTCGGCAACGACATCAGCTTCTACTTTGGCGACCAATCGCACCCCGCTGTCGAAGCGACCTTCGCCAAAGGCGTTGTGACCAACAAAAAAACCAACAAAGCCGATAAGAGCGTAGAAGAAGCGTGCAACTGGACCATGTTGTCAGCGTTGATTCAGCTTCAAGAACGTGCCCGCAACGAAGGCGGCAACGCGGTCATCAACATCGAAAGTTATTTTAAGAAGAAAAATTTCAGGAGCAAAGATCAATTCGAGTGCTACACCGGTGCCGTCATGTCCGGCGTGGCCTTAAAGGGTGACGTTGTTAAGCTGAAGAAGTGATCCGAAGCACCGGAGGAGGGGCGGGCGAGGCATTCAGTCGCGCCCGTTCTAGGGCAGCATAAACCTTCATACGTTGTTGGCTTCGCCTTGCCGTACTATTTGTATGTACTGTTCTCAGGTTGTCGCCATGCCTGAAAATTTATGTGACCCACTGTATTTGTTACAAAACGGCATAAGCTCTTGGAAAATAATAGGCGTGTTTAATAACACGCCTTATTTTCAATTCCGACATGCTACAATCTTTCTCACCGTGAAATCCCCGCTTGTTCGGAAGTAAGCTTCCTCAGGCCAACAGGGGAAAGATTCCGTAGGCTTGTGTCCCGCCGTAGGGTTTGGCGGAATTCTTTTTTATTTCGACCAGGAGATTATCTTGAAAATTTCTTTCAAAAAAACATCCCCGCTTCTTTGGGCGCTGGCCTTGCTGCCGTTAGCTGTTGGCTGTTCGAGCATGGAGATGGGTTCGTCGGCGGCGAAGACGACGGCAACCGGCGCGGCAGCCGGAGAGACTTCGCAAGGAGCCAACGAGGCTCTCGAAAGATGCGACAGAGCGCTCGGCACGATGGGGATTATCGAAGACTCCAATTCCGATTGGTATCGGACGCTCAACGAATACAAATTGGGATCTACCGCGCCGGTGCTCAAACTGCTGGCGCAGCAATCCAACTGCTTCGTGGTGGTTGAACGCGGTCGCGCGATGGACAACATGATGCGGGAACGTGCATTGGCTGATTCCGGTGAGATGCGTAGGGGATCCAACTTTGGCAAAGGACAGATCGTGGCAGCTGATTTTACGCTGAACCCGCAGATCATCTTCAGCAACAATAACGCCGGTGGTATCGGCGGCGCTATTGGTGGCATCATCGGTGGTGGCAGAGGACGTGCGCTTGCCGGTGTGGCGGGCAGCGTCAACTTCAAGGAAGCCAGCACCATCCTGACGTTGATTGACAATCGTTCCGGCGTGCAACTGGCGGCGGCGGAAGGCAGCGCCCGCAACACCGATTTCGGTATGTTAGGCGGTGTTTTCGGTGGTCGTGCTGGCGGCAGCCTTGGCGGTTATACCAACACAGCGGAAGGCAAAGTCATTTGCGCTGCGCTCACGGACGCTTTCAACAACATGGTCAGGGCGGTACGCAGCTATAGAATGCAAACCGTCGAAGGCGGCTTGGGAACCGGAAAAGGCGGCTTGCAGGTACAGCCGGCAGAACCCGTGAGAAAAGCTCCGGCCAAAAAGAGATAAGTCGGAAATACGCCGTAGCGTTTCGCAAAGGGCGGGTTCAACCCGCCCTTTTTTATTTCATGCGAAGGCGCGAAGCCGCTTTCGATTCCTGACACCTGTCGCCTGCTATAATGCGCGCCGCAGCGGCGACATTCGCCGTGTTTTGGATTTGGGTTCATGTACGTTTTCTTTGAGGATGATGGCCAGTTAAAAACGGGGACGCTCCTCTCAGAGCAGCCGGCTTCGCTACAAGTCGAATTACCCAGCGCCCGCCGCCTCAAAATCCGCAGTGACCGGGTGCTGCTTCGCTTCACCTCTCCTTCGGCAGCCGCCGCTTTGCAAGAAGCGCAACATTTGCGCACTGAGCTCGATCTCGATTTTTTGTGGGAGGCCTGTGCCGATACCGAATTCGGTTTCGAGGAGCTGGCGCACGATTATTTCGGCGCAGCTTCATCGCCGCCGCAGGCGATGGCGATAGCCTTGGCGCTATACGGCGCACCGATGTATTTCTACAAGAAGGGACGCGGGAGTTACAAAAAAGCTCCGCCCGATGCGCTGGCGGCAGCTCGCGCTTCTCTCGAACGCAAGACGCGCGAAGCGGCGCAGATTGAAGTTTGGCGTCAAGAGCTGTGCGAGAAACGAATGCCCGAGGCGCTGCGCGACAAGCTGCCGATGCTGCTTTACATGCCGGACAAAAACGCCATCGAATACAAAGCGTTTGTTGCTGCTTGCGATGCGCTGAAAATGCATCCTGCGGTATTGACGCAAGCCTGCGGCGCGTTGCCTTCGACACACGAATACCACTTCAATCGTTTTCTGGCGCACGCCTTTCCGCGCGGCACGGCGTTCCCCTCTCATTGTTCACACGACGGCGCGTTGCCGGAGCTACCCGAATTGCCGTTCGACGATGTGCAGGCAATCACGATTGACGACAGCACCACGACGGAATTCGATGACGCCTTTTCAGTGCGCTCGTTGAGCGACGGAAAAACAGAAATCGGCTTGCACATCGCTTGCCCGGCATTGGCGCTGGCGCACGGCACCCCGCTTGACGCCATTGCCCGCAGTCGCCAGTCCACCGTTTACATGCCGGGGCGCAAGATCACCATGCTGCCCAATGTCGTCATCGCCGCGTTCACACTGGCGGAAGGAACGACGCCGGTCGCGTTGTCGCTGTATGTGACGCTCGATGCCGAGGGCGTGCCGCTGCATCAGGAAACGCGGCTGAACCGCATCTCTATCGCTGCCAACCTGCGGCTCAACGAAATCGGCGAGGCGTTCACGCGCGAAGCCACGCCGGACGATCCGCCGCACACGGAAACGCTGCGCGTTTTGTGGCGCTTCGCCCAACATCGAACGGAAGTCCGCGGCAAGAACGAAATCCCGCGCACCGAATTTTCGTTTTACGTCGATTGGGAAGCGGCGCCCGAAGGCGTCGTCACGATTGATTCGCGCTTGCGCGGCGCTGCGCTTGACCGGCTGATCGCCGAGTGCGCGATCTTTGTCAACAACAGTTGGGGACAATGGCTGGCCGAACGGAACGTTGTCGGCATCTACCGCGTCCAAAGCAATGGCCGCGTCAAGATGAGCACAAGACCCGGCGAACATCAAGGACTAGGCGTTTCCCACTACTTATGGGCGACTTCGCCGTTGCGGCGTTACAGCGATCTTGTCAATCAACGACAAGTGGTCGCTGCGCTGTGCAATGAAACACCGGCGTTCAAGGCCGACGATAGCGAATTGTTGGCGATAGTGGCTGACTTCGAAACGGTATATCGGCAGTACGCCGAATTTCAGAATGAAATGGAACGCTACTGGTGCTTGCGCTGGTTGTTGCAGGAAAACGTCGAGAGCGCCGATGCTATCGTTACACGCGAAAACGGCGCACGGTTGCGCGACATCCCTCTCAATATTACGTTGCCCGATTTGCCGAACACCGTTGTTCCGGGTACGCCCATCCGGGTTGCGCTGAATAATATTGATCTATTGTTTTCGACCGTGGAGGCGCGTTATCTCGGTTAGGGAGCAGGCGATCAGGGATCAGAAAAACTGATCTCACGCGAAGCCTGTCCCCGCGTGAGATCATGGGTTCTTTCACATTAAAACGACGAAGACAGATCGCGCCCCTGTAATGCTGCGATCCGTTTTTCAATCGGCGGGTGCGTCGCAAACATCCACGACAGTTTGCCGCCTGCAATCCCGACCGCCTTCATCGTTTCCGGTAGCTCGGCGGTTTCCATACCGCCCAGACGACGCAACGCGCTAATCATCGATTGCGGTTGACCCAGATACGTCGCCGCGCCGGAATCAGCGCGGAATTCACGCTGCCGCGAAAACCAGGCAACAATCGCGCTCGCCAGAATACCGAGCACGATCTGAGCGGCGATCACTGTAAGCATGTACCCCGGCCCGACGCCACGTTCGGTTCGAAAAATTGCCTTATCGACAACGTGGCCGATCACCCGCGCAAGGAAGAAAACAAAGGTGTTGACGACACCCTGAATCAGCGTCAGCGTCACCATATCGCCGTTGGCGACGTGCGCGACTTCGTGGCCGAGCACCGCTTCGACTTCGCTGCGGCTCATGGTCTGCAATAAGCCGGTGGACACCGCGACCAGCGAAGCATTGCGGCGGGCGCCGGTCGCAAAGGCATTCGGCGGGCCTTCGTAAATCGCAACTTCCGGCATGCCGATTTCGGCGCGTTGCGCCAGCTTGGTGACAGTCTGCATCAGCCAGACTTCGGTGTCATTTTGCGGAGTGGTGATGACGTGAGCGCCGACCGAACGCTTAGCGATAAACTTCGACATCGCCAGCGAAATAAATGCGCCGCCAAAACCGAGGATGACGGAGAACACCAGCAAAGAAGCAAAATTGATTCCTTCTTCTGCCAAAAAACGGTCAACACCCAGTAACGAGCAGACAATCAACAGCACCATCATCACTGCGAAGTTGGTGGCAATAAGCAAAAAGGCTCGTTTCATGCATCCTCCTTGAGTTGGTTGGTTATGGGGTTAGCTGGCGGAATGATACAGCGTTTTGCGAACGCGGCGGCACGAGATAAACAGATGGTGACGAAAAAATAAAATGCAAGGGGGTTCAGGTATCAGGCTCCTGTCGCTGGAGCGCAGCTGTTTTGCCTACAGAAACCATCCCCGCCCGCAATGACGAAGTTCTGATGCCTGCCTTCTGCCCCTCACAGCTTTTTCTTCAACAGCGCATTCACCTGTGCCGGATTGGCTTTGCCGCGTGACGCTTTCATGATCTGGCCGACCAGCGAGTTAAACGCCTTTTCCTTGCCCGCACGGAATTCGGCGACGATCGCCGGATGTTGCGCCAGCACCTCATCGACGATGGTTTCAAGTGCGCCGGTGTCGGAGATTTGCTGTAAGCCGCGCTCGGCAATAACACGGTCAACCGCAGCGACATCACGATCCCCGCCTTGCCACAACACTTCAAAGACTTCCTTGCCACCCTTGTTCGATACCGTGCCGTCCTGAACGCGCGTCACCAGCGCCGCCAGTTGCTCTGGCGCAATCGGCGCGTTTTCAATGTCGATTTCGTGACGGTTCAACGCTGCCGACAGTTCGCCGAGCATCCAATTAGCGACAATTTTGGCGTTGGTTTTGCCGGCGATGTCCGCCGCCGTTTCAAAATAACGTGCGAAGTCAAGACTAGTCGTCAACTGACCAGCATCGTATTCGGGCAATGCGTAGTCGTTGATAAAACGCGCCGCCATCGCCATCGGCAATTCCGGCATCTCGCTCTTGACGCGAGCGATCCAGTCCTCGCCGATGACCAGCGGCGGCAAATTGGGATCGGGAAAATAGCGATAATCGTGCGCGTCCTCTTTGCTTCGCATCGCGCGGGTTTCGCCGGTATCGGGATCAAACAGCCGCGTTTCCTGAACAACTTTGCCGCCGTCTTCGATCAATTCGATTTGGCGACGAGCTTCATATTCAATCGCTTTTTCCATGAAGCGAAAACTGTTAAGGTTTTTGATTTCGCAGCGGGTACCGAGTGGTTCACCGGGTCGGCGTACCGAGACATTCGCGTCGCAACGGAAACTGCCTTCCTGCATGTTGCCGTCGCAAATGCCGATCCAGCGCACTAGCGCATGCAGCGCCTTCGCATAAGCAATTGCTTCCTCGGCGCTTGCCATGTCCGGCTCAGTGACGATTTCGAGCAGCGGCGTACCGGCGCGATTCAGATCGATGCCGGTCATTCCGTGAAAATCTTCGTGCAGGCTTTTTCCGGCATCTTCTTCGAGATGCGCACGCGCCAAGCGCACCCGTTTCTGTCCCGCTGAGGTCGTGATGGTCAACTCACCACCCTGCACTACCGGCTGTTCAAACTGACTGATCTGGTAGCCGTGCGGCAAATCGGGATAGAAGTAATTTTTGCGATCGAACCTGCTCGTCGTGTTAACCGTCGCGCCAACCGCCAGACCGAAACGAATTGCCCGTTCGACCGCGCCGCGATTGGCGACCGGTAACACGCCCGGGAAAGCCAGATCAATCGCCGACGCATTCACATTCGGCGCAGCGCCAAACGCAGTTGACGCGCCGGAAAACATTTTCGACGCGGTGGACAACTGCGCGTGTGTTTCCAGTCCGATGACGATTTCCCAGTTCATTCATTAATCCTTTCAGCGCACGCTGGCGCGGCAATTTGCTCGTCAAAAAGTTTTTTGATAGCCATCGTCTTCGCTCTTGCTTTACTTGTCCGTGCTGAATTTTCTAAAGTATTTATCTATTTCAGGCCTAAGCTCAATGCCAGCTTTCTCGAAACAGTCAAGCAATGCAACGTAGGCCCCTCGCCCCCCAAGAAAATCCCAAAACTCTTCAGCAACTTTGAGTTCATGCTCCAAGTCAAGCATACCTCTCATAGTCCAGCGATTGTAAGGTTGAGGTTCGTATGGGTTGTAAGGAATAGCTACCAGGGTCTGAACCTTTGCAGCTGGGTTCGTGGCAAGAGTAATGGCAACCCATTCCAGAAGTGTGCGTTTGAATTCTTTGAAGGCGCCCGCGTTTGGTTTAGCGGTTTTGATGTCAAACAGGTAAACCGTGTTATCGTCTCTCGTAAGTTTCAAATCAATTTTTGCGGGTTTTACGGTTTTCATTTCGCCCTGTTGACAAACAGATATGATTGCCTGTATTTCTTCCGGTTTATTGGGCGCTGTCGTCGCAGTTGTAAGGCTATCCATGATATTTTGGATAACCCGTTGTGCCTCTGAGGAGATTTGTGTTCCTGCCTTCTGTTGTACCTCGGCTTTAGCAGAATTCAATTGAGCCAATAATTGGGCAACGGGTTCAAAAATGCTTGTGCCAAAATGGGTGTTTAGTGAATGAATGAATGAATACAGCGCCATCCGGTCTTTACCCAAAAGCCGAAAATGAAAAGGCATTGAAGCCGGTTCGGGATGATAATTCTGGAATTTATTTCGCAAGCTATTGGCGATGACTTCCTGGATATCAGATTTTTGTTTATTAGTTATCGCCATGTTTACTGTCTTTCAAATGAAATATCGTTTCCGAGTAAGCCGCCTTATCTTTTTCCGTTCTATTTAACACAGGCCGCCTAAACTGATTAACTATCTTCATTCCCGCATTTTTGGCAATGGTCGGATACATGTTGAATTTGTCGTTTGCCACTAAAAACACGTTGTAATCATCTACCAGAAACCGCTTGCAGTTATTCAAAACTTCCGATATCCCTTGAATATAGCTTAATTGCGCTTCGCGCTTTTGCCCTTTGAAAAGCGGGCCTATTTCCAGTTCATCTTTTCGCTCAAATCCAAACAAATCATAAGCATAGGCGTGCTGCTCATGGTAATCAATCAAGCCGACGTAAGGTGGCGATGAAAAGATGCCGTTGATTTTTTGGCGCTCAAGTAGCTTCCCGAATTCGGCGTTTTTCTTTTTCACTTGTTCAAAGATATCCATGTTTCGACTATCGCCGGTCAAACACAGTTGAAACGCATCTGTTCGCAGTTTGTCGAATTGCAACAAGCGAGCAACCGTATCTTTGGAATAGGTTTTCCACCATTTCATTATTGAAAACAAGGGTTTGCACATTTTCCCGTGCTTGCTGCAATAGTAAGTGGCCGTTACCGGCTCCAAAAGTGTGGCCAAATCAGCGTGCGTGGTGGCGCGACAACTGCGGATGGTTCGGCTCAAAATGATGCTGACGATCCTCTTTGTAGAGCGGTTTTTTATCTCTTTTATCCGTTCAAAAACAAAACCTACCTCATCTCGAATGTGCTGCGAGTACCATTTGTCTAAAAAGGAATCGTTCTTTTCTTGACGCAGCTGAATTCCGTATTGTTTTACCAGTCTTTTGTAAGCCGGCAAAAATAGTTTTTCCTTTTCTGCTCCATACTCCTTTTCGTCGATTTCGCCATTTCTTAAACGGTATTTATAGTCTGGCACGGGGAAATGTTCGTTATTGAAAGCATTGAGCGCCAACAATAATTTTTCTTCAAACTCAACGGCGTTTGAGTGTTTAACGAACGCTTCTAACGTTTTGGTAATTTGCTTAAGTTCGCTTTGCACATCGGCAATATCATACCTCGTTACCTTGCAATTCCCAATCAGCGTGTTGAACGCCGAAATGTCAACACCCACAGCGTACATGCCCAGTTCGCAAGCTTGCACCATAGTCGTTCCGCTTCCTGAAAACGGGTCTAAAACAATATCGCCTTTCGCAAAATATGTTTTTGTTTTGAATCTGTCCGTGTGGTCATCTAAAAAATATTCAACCAGTTGCGGAATGAATTTTCCTTTATAGGGATGAAGGCGGTGAACATGCTTTGTGGTTTCAGCTTCCTTATATTGGTCGAAAGACAGCGCCCAATTCAAATCATCGCCAAGCCGCTCCTTAAAATTGGCCTCACGCGAACCGTTATACGATTGGTAATAAGCTTTCAAGTCCGCCAAGGTTACTTGAGTAGAGCCATTCTCTCCTATTTTTTTAACTCTTCCATATTGAATCAAATAACTTATGTTGGCGTCCGTTACATGTTTCCCCATATAACTTGTCGCCCACTTACTGGCTTCTTTGATGGTCAATAATCTGTCTTTTGAGATCATCTTGATGCTTTAATTTCGTTTCTGCATTCGTGGCAACAACATTTATTTTGTTCCCAGCGCCTGAATGTTTGGTACGCGCCGATGCCAGTCGGTCACTTGCTGGAAACGGTGCGCGATGTTGAGCAGTTGTGCTTCCGAGAAGTAGGCGCCTTGTAACTGCATACCGATGGGTAAACCGCCAGGTGAATTGTTTGACGTAAAACCGCAAGGCACGGACATCGCCGGAATGCCGGCCAGGTTGGCGCCAATGGTGAAGATATCGTTCAGGTACATTTTGATCGGGTCCTGCATTTGTGCGCCGAGCAACGGCGCTGTCGTCGGCACGGTGGGGCCGAGAATCACGTCGCATTGCGTGAAGGCGGCCTGATAATCGTCGGCGATCAGCCGCCGCACTTTTTGCGCTTTCAGGTAATACGCGTCGTAGTATCCGTGCGACAGCACGTAGGTACCGATCAGAATGCGGCGCTTGACTTCATCGCCGAAGCCTTCGGCACGCGTTTTTCGGTACATGTCGAGCAAATCGGTGTAGTGGGCGGCGCGATGGCCGTAGCGCACACCGTCGAAACACGACAGGTTCGACGACGCTTCCGCCGGCCCCAACACATGATAGACCGGCACCGAATAGCTGATGTTCGGTAGCGTCACCGACACGGTAACGGCGCCGAGTTTTCGCAGTTCAGTCAGCGCCGCTTCCACGGCGGCGACCACCGGCGCGCCAACACCGTCAGCGAAGAAGACTTCGGGCAGGCCGATGCGGATGCCGTCCAGCGGTTTTGCCGTCGAGGGTTTTACTAGCTCGCGGCAATAATCTTCTTTCGGGCGCGGCAGCGAGGTGGCGTCGCGGGCATCGTATCCGGCCATCGCCGTCAGCATTAACGCGCAATCTTCAGCGCTGCGCGCCATCGGCCCGGCCTGATCGAGGCTGGAAGCGAACGCCGCCATGCCGTGACGCGAACAAATCCCGTAGGTCGGCTTGATGCCGGTCACGCCGCAGAACGATGACGGTTGCCGGATCGACCCGCCCGTGTCGGAGCCGGTCGCTGCCGGCGCCAACCCTGCCGCCACGGCAACCGCAGCGCCGCCGGAACTGCCGCCGGGAACGGAATCGCGCTGCCAGGGGTTGCGAACGGGGCCGAAGAACGAGGTTTCGTTGCTGCTGCCCATCGCAAATTCGTCCATCGCCGTTTTACCAAGCAGCACGGTGCCCGCCTGCTTCAACAAGGTGACGACATGGCCATCGAAGGGGGCGACGAAATGCTCCAGCATCTTCGACGAGCAGGTGGTGCGCAGCCCCTCCGTCATGTACAAATCCTTGTGCGCGATCGGAATGCCAGTCAACGGCCCGGCCTCGCCCTTCGCTCGTGCAGCGTCTGCCGCTTTGGCCGCAACGCGGGCGCCATCGGGATCGACGCTGACAAAGGCATTGAACACTGGCTGCAAGGCGGCAATTCTAGCCAGCAGTTCATCGGTCAGTTCAAGCGCCGAAAATTGCCTTGCCGCCAGTCCGGCGGCCAATTCGGAGGCGGTGGCGTAAGCGATGTCTGGTCGGCTCATTCGATCACCTTCGGCACCAGATAAAGGCCGTCCTGGACGGCGGGCGCTCCTTGTTGGTAGTGATCGCGCCGATCCGGCTCGGTCACTTTGTCGTCACGCAGCGGCAACACCAGCGGTTGGGTGTGTGCCATTGGAGACACGCCATCGGTATTGACTTTGGACAAAACATCAATCATGCCGAAAATCGAGTCCAACTGCTGCTGCAATTGCGGCAACATGGCTTCATCAATTTCGATACGCGCAAGGTGCGCAATTCGTTGAATTTCATTCTGTGAAAGTGCCATCAACCATCCCGTTCCAATATTCGAAAGCGTTGTGCCGGGAGCTTACTTTTTACGCCCATCGAACAAAACGCTGTGCAGAAACAAAGATAGATAGGTTATCATACGCGGGGACGCAAAGGCAGCCGACAGGGACAGAAGCGGTTGTTTTTGTTGTGTGTGCATCCGGTTTTTCCGGCTCGGTTTATTACGGTTTTTGCCCGATTTGTTTTGGCAAAGCCTTTATTTTGGGACATTCCATGTTCGGCTTTGGACGATACTTTTCCAGTGACCTGGCAATTGATCTGGGCACCGCCAACACTTTGGTTTACATGCGCGGCAAAGGCGTGGTGCTTGACGAACCTTCGGTCGTTGCCATTCGCCAGGAAGGCGGCTCTCACGGCAAGACCACCATTCAAGCCGTCGGCGTCGCCGCCAAGCAAATGCTTGGGCGCACTCCAGGCAATATTCAGGCGGTGCGACCAATGAAAGACGGCGTGATCGCCGATTTCCGCGTCACCGAGCGAATGCTCAAGGAATTCATCAAAAAGGCATTGCAATCCCGCTTTCAGTTTTTCCCCAATCTGCGCATCATCATTTGTGTGCCGTGCGGTTCGACCCAAGTCGAGCGCCGCGCGATCCGCGAGTCGGCGATTGAAGCCGGTGCGTCCAAGGTTTATCTGATCGAGGAACCGATGGCGGCGGCGATAGGCGCCAATCTGCCGATTTCGGAAGCCACCGGCTCGATGGTGGTGGACATCGGCGGAGGCACCACCGAAGTTGGCGTCATTTCGCTGGGCGGCATGGTCTATGCTGGCAGCGTTCGTGTCGGTGGCGACCGTTTCGATGAAGCCATCGTGAATTACATTCGCCGCAATTACGGCATGCTGATCGGCGAAATGACCGCCGAAGAAGTCAAGAAAAGAATTGGCTCGGCGTTCCCGGGTTCCGAAGTGCGTGAAATGGAAATCAAGGGGCGCAATCTCGCCGAAGGCGTGCCGCGCAGTTTCACCGTTTCGTCGAACGAAATTCTGGAAGCGTTGAGCGATCCGTTGAACAGCATCGTCTCGGCGGTCAAAAGTGCGCTGGAGCGCACCCCTCCCGAATTGGGGGCGGACATCGCCGATCACGGGATGGTGTTGACCGGCGGCGGTGCACTGCTGCGCGATCTAGACCGTTTGTTGATGGAAGAAACCGGCTTGCCAGTCATCATCGCCGACGATCCGCTTACTTGCGTGGTTCGCGGCTGCGGTCAGGCAATCGAAGACATCGACAAACTGTCAGCCCTTTTCACCACGGATTAAACGACGTAACCAAGGCGTGATGAACGGAGCGCAACTCGGCCATCCTGACGTTTCGCCGTGTTGGTCTTGTTTGCCTTCCGCCCATGATTCCTGGTGATCCGCCTCCGTATCTATACCGCGGCCCGTCGATTCTGGCGCGTTTCGTTTTTTTCGCGTTGCTGTCGTTGCTGCTTTTGCTCATCGACACCCGTTATCAACATCTGGAAAAACTGCGTGCCGGTATCGCTGTAGCGTTGTATCCGCTGCAACAGTTGGCGCGTTGGCCGCGAATAGCCGTGCAGGAAACCGGCGTGTATTTCACCAGCAAAAAAACGCTGGAAAAACAAAACACCGCATTGTCGTGGCTACTTCTCGATCAGGGACATACCGCTCAGGAAGCGCAGACCGTGCAACAGGAAAACACGCGGCTCAGGGAGCTGTTGCAACTGAAAGAGCAAACTCCGCGCAACTCCCACGCCGTCGAAATGCTTTACGACACGCGCGATCCTTTCGTCCAGAAGATTACGATTGATAAAGGGCAAACACAAGGCATCAAGGAAAGCTCGGCAGTTCTCGACCCTTACGGCGTTATCGGGCAGGTTACGCATGTGTCTCCGTTCACTTCAGAAGTGACGTTGTTGGTTGAAAAAAACCACACCACTCCGGTGCAGGTCGAGCGCACCGGTATGCGAAGCGTACTTTACGGCATGGGCGCTGGCGTACCGATGGAGCTGCGTTTTGTTTCTCCGGCCGCCGATGTCAGGATTGGTGACCGTCTTGTTACGTCGGGATTGGCAAGCGTTTATCCGCCGGGGCTGGCGGTGGCGACGGTGACCGCGATCGACAACGACACGGAGCAATCGTTTGTTCACATCACGGCAACGCCAACCGCCGGTGTTGCCAGCAGCCGCTATCTGCTCGTTGTTGACGCCTTGGTACCGATGCCCACTCTCTCGCCGCCGACCGAAAAAGGGAAAGGCGAAAGCAAGAGCAAAGGCAGATCGTCCGGCAACAGGAGGGCTTCATGAAACCACCGGCCACGCCGTCACGGTCACTGCCGCTGCGATTCAGCGGCCCCTCGCTTCAGCCGATCAACCCGAACCTGCTGCTGCCGCCGCCGCAGCTCTGGTTCATTACGGTAACGCTTTTGACCGCATTGCTGATCGACTTGTTTCCGTTGTCCGAAGCGCTGACGCCCTGGCGCCCCGAAATCGTTGCGCTGACCTTGCTGTACTGGTGCACCTGGGCGCCGCGTTTCATCGGCGTTAGCACTGGTTTTTTGCTGGGGTTGGTGATGGATGTCGCCAACGGTTCGGCGCTAGGACAGCATGCGTTCGCCTATACGTTGCTGGCGTTTGGCGCCGATTATTTCCGCCGTCGCGTCGTCAGTTTTCCGATGTGGCAACAAATCGTTTTCGTGGCGTTGTTGCTGGAACTCTGTGCGCTGGTGGTGTTTCTGGCGCGTATGATGAGCGGCGGGACGCTGTTCTCCGGCGCGGTGTATTTTATTGTGCCGCTGCTGACGGCTTTGTTGTGGCCGCTGATGCAGTTTTTGTTGCAGTGGCAACAACGGCGCACCGCTCTGGCGGAGCGTTGAATGAGTCAGCACGGTTTTCGTCGCTGGCTGTCGCGCTACCGCTATTATGGTCGCTCCCACGAAATACGCGATCCGGTTCGTGAACTCTTTTTGTTTCGCAAACGTTTGTGGTTGACCGGATTGGCGATGTTGCTGATGTTCGGCGTGTTGCTGGGACGCTCTTTTTATCTACAAGTCGTCGCACACCAGCAATACCAGACGCAGGCGGAAAACAACCGGATTGCCATCGTGCCGGTCGGGCCTAGCCGCGGTACGATCAGCGACCGCAACGGCGTTGTACTGGCGCAAAGTTTTTCGGCTTATACGCTGGAGCTGACACCGTCCCGAACCGGCGATCTCGAAACCACGCTCGCCCAACTCGGTGAGCTGATCGAGATCACGCCGCGCGATTTGCGCCGCTTCCGTCGGGCAATGGAAGAATCGCGCAACTTCAACAGCTTGCCGTTGCGTACCAAGTTAAGTGACGAAGAAGTCGCGCAATTTGCCGCGCACAAATACCGTTTTCCCGGCGTTGACATTCGCGCCCGACTTTACCGGCAATATCCGTTTGGAGAAACGGTTTCGCATGTTCTCGGCTACATCGGTCGCATCAACGAGCGCGACATCGAAAAGCTGACCAAAAGCGGCGGCCTTCTCAACTACAAAGGCACCGATCACATCGGCAAAACCGGCATCGAGTTGTCGTACGAAAAAAATCTACACGGTATCGTTGGATTTGAGGAAGTCGAAGTCGATGCGCTGGGGCGGGCGGTGCGCTCGCTGACGCGGGTGCCGCCGATTCCCGGCGACCATCTGCAACTCACCATCGACTTGCGTTTGCAGAACCTGGCCGAACAAGCGCTCGGCGACTCCAACGGCGCCGTAGTGGCGATTGATCCGAACAACGGTGAAGTTTTGGCGATGGCGTCAACGCCCGGTTACGACCCCAACCTGTTCGTCGAGGGCATCGATTTTGCCAACTGGGAGCGATTGAACACCTCGCCCGACAAACCGTTGCTGAACCGACCGTTGCGCGGTGCGTACCCGCCCGGTTCAACGATCAAACCGCTTCTGGCGTTGGGCGCGTTGATTTCGGGAAAACGCACTGCCGACTATGCGTTCAACGACCCCGGTTATTTTGAATTGCCGAGTGGCACCGGCACCCTGCACCGTTTCCGCGACGACAAGGTCGGCGGGCATGGTTACGTTGACATGGCAAAATCGATTGTGCAATCGTGCGACACGTATTACTACATACTCGCCAGCGAAACCGACATCGACGATACCGCTCGCTTCATGTCGCAATTCGGCTTCGGGCAAAAGACCGGCATCGACCTCGAAGGCGAAGCCATTGGCGTACTGGCGTCGCGTGCCTGGAAGCGCGAACGTTTCAGCGGCCCGCGTTATCGCGAAGAACACCGCAGATGGTATCTTGGCGATTCCATTTCTGCCGGGATCGGTCAGGGCTATAACAATTTCACGCCGCTGCAACTGGCGTACGCTACCGCCACGTTGGCGAATGACGGTGTTTCGTACCGCCCGCATCTGGTCAAGCGCATCATCGATGGCTCGACCGGCCAGACGAAGGATGTGCTGCCGGAGGAAACGCGCCGCCTCGATCTGAAGCCAGCGCACTTGGCGGTCATCAAGAAGGCGATGATTGATGTCAACCGCGAAGGCACTGCCTCTCGTATCTTCAAAGGCGCACCTTATACCAGCGCCGGAAAAACCGGCACCTCTCAAGTCTTTTCGTTGCGTGGTGAACGCTACATTGAATCGCAGGTCAAACGTCATTTGCGCGACCACGCCTGGTTCATCGCCTACGCTCCAGCAGAAAAACCGATTATCGCAGTCGCCGTGCTCGTCGAAAACGGGGGCTTCGGTTCCCGTGCGGCAGCGCCGATTGCCCGCGCACTGTTCGATTATTATCTGACCGGCGCACGCCCTGCCGTGACGCCGAAGCCCGATGAAAACGACGTCGATTGGGAGGAATAATGCAGATACGCGATACCCTTTTCGTTGTCTGGTTGCGTTTCACCCGTCACGTCGACGGGCCGCTGATGGCGATTGTGCTTCTCCTGCTCGCGGTCGGCGCTGTCGTCCTGTTCTCAGCCGTGCTGCCGGACACCGGACGCTTCATCCAGCAGATGAAAAGCATCGGTATTGCGCTTGTCGTGATGTGGGTTGTCGCCAACATTCCGCCGCACCGACTGGCACAAATTGCGTTGCCGCTTTACCTCATCGGCGTGTTGCTGCTCATCGCCGTCGCGTTGTTCGGTGTGACCGTTAACAATTCGCAACGCTGGCTGGCGATAGGCGGATTTCGTTTTCAACCGTCCGAATTATTGAAACTGGCGGTTCCATTGTTGCTGGCCTGGTATTTCCAAAAAGTTGAGGCGCGAATCAATTTCGGTAATTTTCTGATCGCGATGCTGCTGATAGCGTTGCCGGCCTGGTTGATCAAACGTCAGCCGGATCTGGGAACGGCGTTGCTCGTTTCTGCTTCCGGTTTCTTTGTGCTGTATCTGGCGCGTTTGCCGTGGAAAACCATGTTCCTGATGGTGGTGACCGCTGTGCCGTTAATCTGGCTGTTCGCGCACGGCTATCAAAAACAGCGGGTGCTCGCTTTTCTCGACCCCGGCGCCGACCCGCTGCGCTCGGGCTACCACACCTTACAGGCGTCAATCGCCATCGGTTCCGGCGGACTGACCGGAAAAGGCTGGATGCAGGGCACGCAGGCACACCTTGATTTCCTGCCCGAGCGCCACACCGATTTTATCTTCGCCGTTTACAGCGAAGAATTCGGGCTGGTCGGCAACATCGTACTGTTGATGTTGTACGTGGCGCTGTTGTTGCGTTCGTTGATGATCGCCAGTCATGCGTCGTCGTTGTTTGGTCGGTTGCTTGCTGGCGCCATTACGCTGATGCTTTTCACTTACGCTGCCGTCAACATGGGCATGGTCAGCGGCATTCTGCCGGTAGTGGGGGTGCCCTTGCCGTTTATTTCTTTCGGTGGGACGGCGATGCTTTCGTTGTTCATCTGCATCGGCATTTTGATGAGCATTCAAACGCACCGGAAACTGGTTTCAACATAGTCATGGGGAATCGGGTCATGCACTACGCACACATTCAACGCCGCTCAAGTGGAAATTCACCTCACGCGGAGACGCGGAGTGTGCGCAGGAAAGCGCCCCTCTCTATCCTCGCGGGAGAGGGCAGAGGGGATGGGGTTAACAACAGCGGTTTTTTCATCCTGTTGCTTCTCATCATTACGCCCCTCATCCTTGCCGCCTGCTCGAGCGCCCCCAAAACTACCGTGGGGACAGGCGGCGGCTACTATCAGGACGACGGTCCGGGCAGCACAACGGTTAACCTTGACGCCATTCCCGACGCTGTTCCGAGAGCCGAACCGCTGCATCGTTTCGCCAACCGCCCCTATACCGTGCTGGGGCAAACCTATGTGCCGGCGACAACGCTGGCGCCGTACAAGGCACGCGGCACGGCGTCTTGGTACGGCAAGAAATTCCACGGCAACAAAACCTCGACCGGCGAAATCTACGACATGTTTGCGATGAGCGCGGCGCATCCGACACTGCCGCTGCCGTCGTACGCACGAGTCACCGGTGTTGCCAGCGGCAAGAGCGTCGTCGTGCGCGTCAACGATCGCGGCCCGTTTTTGCACAATCGCCTTATCGACCTTTCCTATGCGGCCGCCCACCGGATCGGGATTGCCGCCAGCGGCACTGGTGAAGTCATCGTTGAAACGATACTGCCCGGCGCTTCAGTTGCCACCGCAGTTGCCTCCCCTGTCACTGCTTCCGCAGCGCCTGCCGCACCCGCTGCGGCTTCCATTACCGCCGCGCAGCCGCCGGATGCAGCGCTGCAAACCGTCGGCGGCGGCGTCATCGTGCAACTCGGCGTTTTTGCCGACGCCGCCAACGCCGAAACATTCCTGACGCACGTTCAAGGGCTTCTCGACACTACGCAATACAACGCCCGCATCCAGCAGCGCGGTGACGGCAAATACCGCGTGTTCATCGGGCCGTACCCGCAACGCGCCGACGCGCAGCAGGCAGCAGCGCATCTGAACGAAGCGCTGGGATTGACGACGTTTGTGACTGCACCTTGAACGAAATGTCTTTTCCTTCACACACTCTTCTCTCGCTTGCGGGAGAAGGGGACGGGAAAAGAGTGGAGGGAAGAGATTCTGCGTTCTGCGACTTCGCGCAGAATGATGCGCATCGCACCGCAAGAAATACCCAAGGGAAGTATGCAATCAGCGACAACGGGACATGCCCTCGTCGTCGGGTAACGACAAGCTGCTCATGAAATGTGCGGTTCGTTACGAACAAAGACTATTTACACCCGAAGAATCGTTATAATCGCCCTCTAGGGAACCTCTGAACAATTCCCCATTCACTGTTCGTCATCCTGCGCGAAGCCGCGGGATCCAAGCGGCCTCTGGATTCTGCGACTTCGCTACGCTATGCGCAGAATGACGGAATGACTTATTCAGAGCTTCCCTGGTGAATCGCATAAAACTTTATACTTCGTTGGCTTCGTCTTGCCGTACTGTTTTTGCACTACCCTCGGTTTGTCGCCTCGTCTGAAAATTTATGCGATTCACTACGATGCGTCTGCGTTCTTCAAGTCGGAGTGCACGAAGAAATGAATCTTGTTCAGGTTTTGTTGTGGAGTGTTTTTTGAACCATCACGAATTTTTACGGTACTTGCGGCGACTGAGCGGAATCGCTGTCATCGGCATGCTGTTGTTGCTGCCGTTGAGTGCGCGTGCGCAACTGACCATCGAAATCATCGGCGGCGCCGGTGCGGCATTGCCGATCTCCATTGTGCCGTTCGCCGGTGAAGCGGATTTTCCGCTGGGTATTTCAGGCGTGGTCGGCGGTGATTTGACGCGCTCCGGCCGCTTCCGGCAGATCGACAGCGCCGGTATCGCGCCGCGCCCATCGACGGCGGAAGAAGTCAACATCAGCATTTTTCGGACACGCGGCGCCGACACCATTGTCGTCGGCAGCATGCGTCCGCTGCCCGAAGGGATGGTCGAAGTGCGTTTCGCGCTGGTCGATGCGGTCAAACAGCAAACGCTCGCCAACATGGTTTATACGGTCACGCAGCAACAATTCCGCGCCACTGCGCACCGAATCGCCGACGTGATCTACGAAAAACTTACCGGCGAACCCGGCATTTTCTCGACGCGCATTGCTTACATCACGCAACAAGGTCAGCAATACCAGTTGCAGGTCGCCGACGCCGACGGCGACAATCCGCAGACGATTGTTTCCTCGAAGGATCCATTGATCTCGCCGCGCTTTTCGCCGGATGGCAGCCGCATTGCTTATGTCTCGTTTGAAAGCAGAAAGCCGGTGGTGTACGTGCAATCACTGCTCGACGGAAAACGACAGGCAGTCGCCAATTTTCGCGGCAGCAACAGCGCACCGGCCTGGTCGCCCGACGGCACCCAGCTCGCTGTGACTTTATCGCGCGATGGCGGCTCGCAACTCTTTCTGGTTTCCGCTGCGGGCGGCGGCGAGTCGCGTCGGTTGATGAGTTCGCCCGGCATCGACACCGAATCGGCCTTCATGCCGGACGGGCAATCGTTGTTGTTCGCCTCGGATCGCGGCGGCACTCCGCAAATTTACCGTTTGTGGATTGCCGATGGCCGCGTCGAGCGGGTGACGATGGAAGGCACTTACAATGTTTCACCGAAGCCGTTGCCGGACGGAAACGGCATGGTGTTCGTGCGTCGTGACAGCGGTCGCATGCAGATCGCTACGATGGATTTTCAGACGCGGCAAGTGTTGGCGTTGACGCCGGGGCCGATGGACGAAAGTCCGACGATAGCGCCTAACGGCCGCTATGTGCTTTATGCCGCGCGAAGCGGTGGCCGCAATGTTCTGGCGGCGGTGTCGATTGACGGAACCATTCGGCAGCGTATTGGCGCACTCACGCAACAGGTGCGCGAACCGGCTTGGGGGCCATTGCTTTAACTTTTTCGTTTAACTTTCCCCTTTTGTTTTTTCAATGCACTATCAGTAACTTTACGCGCATCGCGCTTTTTTATGGAGGTCATATGTCCCGCTTGTTGAAACTCGGTTTTCTCGTTTTTGTTGCTATCGCGCTGGCGGCTTGTTCTTCAACGCCCGACGACGAAGGTGCGCCGGTCGATGACCGCGTGGTGGCTTCTGGAAGCGCTGCCGATGGCGCCGGGACGAGCGGTACCAGCGGCACGGGCATTACCGGCGTCGATGTCGATAGCCGCACAGGCAATGAACTGAAAGACCCTGCCAATATTTTGTCGCGGCGCAGCGTTTTCTTCGAGTTCGACAGTTATGTCGTCGAAGACCAATATCGGGCGCTGGTCGAAGCGCACGCCCGCTATCTGGTCAGTCACCCTGCCGCCAGAATGGTATTGCAGGGGCACGCTGACGAACGCGGTACACACGAATACAACCTCGCGCTCGGCCAGAGACGCGCCGATGCCGTCAAGCGGATGATGATGCTGTTGGGAGCGCGGGAATCGCAAATCGAGACGGTCAGTTTCGGCAAGGAAAAACCGCGCAATCCGGGACATGACGAAACCGCCTGGGCGGAAAACCGCCGTACCGATATTGTGTATGTCGGCGAATAAACGTTTCCGTTGAATCTCTTTGTTGAAATAGGTCGCTTATGATCCGTTTCCTTCCTACTTCACGCGCTACGGCATCGCTTGCGCTGCTTTTTGCACTGTCGTCGTTCAACGCTTACGCATTTTTCGACGACAAAGAAGCGCGCAAAAACATCGAACAGACCAACGCTCGCCTGTCGCAGATCGAAGCGCAACTGAACGAGCGTGTCACGACGCTGGAGCAGCAAAAAAGTACGCAGGCCGTTCTGGAACTGTCCACGCAAATCGACGCCATTCGCAGCGAACTGGCGCAGTTGCGCGGGCAGATCGAAGTGCTGACGTACGAGTTGGGCGAGGCAAAAAGGCGGCAACGCGATCTTTACACCGATCTCGATAGCCGCTTGACTCGTCTGGAGGGTGGGCAAATCAGCGGCCAAACAATGGGCGGCGCAGCCGCTGTTGATCCAACAGCGACCGAACCGACGAGCGCAGGCGATGACGCCGCCGAACAAAAAGCTTACGACGCAGCGATGGAGCAATTCAAGCGTGGGGATTACGCTGGCGCAGCAACAGCCTTCACGGCTTTCACCGTGACGCATCCGCAAAGTCCGCTGGCGTCGTCGGCGCAATACTGGGTCGGCAACGCCCGCTTTGCGCAGCGCGATTACAGAGCCGCCGTTGCTGCGCAAACGCAACTGCTGCAAAAATATCCGGACAGCGCGAAGGTGCCGGATGCGATGCTGAATCTTGCTTCGGCGCACGCCGAACTGGGAGACAGAGCGACATCGCGCAGAATATTGCAGGACATCATCGCCAAATATCCGAATTCGGACGCGGCGGCCAAAGCGCGGCAACGGTTGCGCTAACAGGTATCGGGGGCAAAGGTCAGATTTAGATCCTTGCCCTCTGACACCTGACCTTTGCTCCCGATGCCTGATATCGCTTCCCGTTTGATTGCCTGGCAGCGCCGCCAGGGACGTCATCATTTGCCTTGGCAAAACACCCGCGACGCTTATCGAATATGGCTCTCCGAAATCATGCTGCAACAAACGCAGGTGACGACGGTGATCGGATACTACGAACGTTTCATGCAAAAGTTTCCGACGGTACAGACATTAGCGGCGGCGCCTTTGGCGCGTGTACTTGAACATTGGTCGGGGCTGGGCTATTACCGTCGTGCGCACCATTTGCACGCGGCGGCGCAAAGCGTCGTCAATGATTACGGCAGCGTTTTCCCCGAATCGCAGGAACAGTTGATGGCATTGCCCGGCATTGGTCGTTCGACGGCAGCCGCCATCGCCGTTTTTGCATTTGGCCGCCGCGCCGCTATTCTCGACGGCAACGTGCGCCGTTTCCTCGCACGCCATCATGGTATTGAAGGATTCCCGGGATTACCCGCCGTCGAAAAAACACTGTGGTCACTCGCTGAACAGTTGTTGCCGAGACAACATCTTGAATCTTATACGCAAGGGTTGATGGATCTCGGCGCACAAATTTGTACACGCAACAAACCACTGTGCGCACAATGCCCGCTGTGTTCTGATTGCGTTGCCTATCGCCAAAACCGCGTCCAGGAATTACCGACACCGCGTTCCGGCAAAGCGCCGGTACGGCGCGACTTCTGCTTGTTGATTTTGCGCCGGAACAGTCGTGTTCTGCTTGAAACGCGCGCGGATCGGGGCATCTGGTCCGGGTTGTGGAGCTTTCCCGAATGCAACACCAGCAACAATCTTGCTGCGCTGATCCGAACGCGCTGGGGGCTGACGTTGATTGCAAAGACCGCCCAACCGGTCATGGTTCACAAATTGACGCACCGAACCTTGCACATCACGCCGATTCTGGCAACTGTGCGCGGGCGCTTGCGTAACGCGACGGCGCTTGAAGCGCGTTTTTTATCGCTGCCCGAAGCCCGTCAATGCGCTTTGCCTGCGCCGGTTCGCCGACTGCTGGAACAAAAAATGCGCTTTTCTGCAACATGAGTTACTGCTGTTCCCGCCGTTTTTCCGCGATAGCGATAGATTCATGCGACAATGGGAAAGCAATACCGGAAAATATATTTTCCCTGTCGCTTTTTTTACCATGATTATCTACGACCTCGTTTGCCGCCATCACCACACCTTTGAAGGCTGGTTCGCCTCCGCTGCCGCGTTTGGTGAGCAACGCGACGCCGGACAGGTGCGTTGTCCGATATGCGACGACACGCACATCGAGAAACGTCCCTCCGCCAAAGTGCGAACATCGCGCGAACCGGCGCCCAACGCTGTGGTGGAAGCGACACCTGCAAAGGGACTTCAGAACGTCTCCACCCACACCCCGTCGGACTTTTTGGTGAGGCTGCGCGAGATGGTGCAGGCCACCGAAAACGTCGGCGAACGATTCCCCGAAGAGGCGCGTAAAATCCACTATCACGAAATTCCGACGCGCCCGATCCGGGGACAGGCTTCGCCCGAAGAAGTCGAATCGCTCGCCGAAGAAGGTATAGACCTCACGTTGTTGCCGCCTTTTTTACTGCACGACGCGCAGTGAAACAGCCGTAGATTGGGCAAGCCGCGAAGCGCCCCGTCGACAACCCAACACTCAAACCACCGGCTCTTTCGCGCCGCAAAAGCTGTCATCATCAAACGCTGGCGAAACCCTCCCGTTTGCCTTATAATAATAAATTCTCCGGGTCGTTAGCTCAGTTGGTAGAGCAGCGGACTTTTAATCCGTTGGTCGCAGGTTCGACTCCTGCACGACCTACCAATTTTCTTGAATGCAGTAAAATATCAGTATGCCGGTTTTGTGGGCCGTTAGCTCAGCTGGTAGAGCAGCGGACTCTTAATCCGTTGGTCGTAGGTTCGATCCCTACACGGCCTACCACAATCTCAAGCAGCAAATTCGAAAGGCCGCGTTAACGCGGCCTTTTTCTTTTTCGAAAAAATTTTTGCACCCGCTTGACGCAACCAAAATTCACCTCTTCAGGCTTTACGAAGCATAAGAAATGCAGACATATAGTGAATCGCATAAACTTTTATACTTTGTTGGCTTCGCCTTGCCGTACCACTTGTACTGTCTGCGGCTCGCCGCCTCGTCTAAAAATTGATGCGATTCACTGTACGCGTAGAAGTTCAGATGCGATCCGACAGTCCCCGCTCTACCAGTCAAAGATGGTATGCTTCGTAAGCTGCGCACTCAGTTGGCTTTGTTCCTGTTTTCAGTTTAAATTTACTATTGCCACTCATATTTGTTCACACAGGTTTCAATCATGACCCTTCCCGCTCAACCCGGCATCCTGCAACCCGTGCCCATCGCCGGACGTCACTTGTTTTTTACTTTATCCCCGTTGATCCAGCCTGCGCAGGCGCGTACGACACTGGCCGCGTTTGCGCCGCTGGTCGACGGCGATACGGCCATCGCGGGATTGGGATCTCAACTGGTGCAGTCGCTACAGCAAACAGTGCCGGGATTGCGCGAATTTCCTGCGCTAACCGTGGCCGGTTCTGGCGTACCCATCCCTTCCTCGCAAGCAGCGCTGTGGGTGTGGTTGCGCGGGACGGATCGTGGTGATTTCGTGCAAACAACGCGCCGCATGGAAAACGCGCTGGCGCCAGCCTTTACGCTGGAAACCGTTACAGATGTCTTCCGTTACGGCACAGGCCGCGATTTGACGGGTTATGAGGATGGCACAGCAAATCCTGTGGGCGACGATGCCATCGCCGCCGCACTGGTGCAGGGCATAGGCCAAGGGTTTGACGGTAGCAGTTTTGCCGCCGTGCAGCAGTGGCTCCACGACTTCAACGCCTTCGAAAACCTGTCGCCCGCTGCACGGGACGATGCCATCGGGCGGCGACTGCGCGACAACGAGGAGTTTGAGAGCGCCCCTGCGTCGGCTCACGTCAAGCGCACGGCGCAGGAAAATTTCGAGCCGGAAGCGTTCGTGCTGCGTCGCTCCATGCCATGGGCGCACGACAAACAGGCAGGACTGCTGTTTCTGGCGTTCGGTAAATCGCTCGATGCGTTTGAGGCGCAGTTGCGCCGCATGGCAGGACTGGACGATGGCGTTGTTGATGCGTTGTTCGGCTTTTCCCGACCCGTGACGGGTTCGTATTTCTGGTGTCCGCCAATGCGTGCGGGCAAACTCGATTTATCCACACTTGGATTGTAAAGTCGCGCCGCGTCAGTGAAACTTCAATGACGGACAAGCATAACGGAACATCCCGCTTTTATTCGGTTCATCGTGGAATTCCGTGGAAGGATTCACGCGAAGGCGCGGAGACGCGGAGAAAGGCACGAATGTGCCGTCATTCCCGCGTGTTTTTGGCGGGAATCCAGCGTTTTTTTTTCCGCTTTATCGCACAGTGATTTTGATCGGGGAGGGTGGACGCCGGAGGCGGACGGGGGTTTGTCTCCCCACCCTCCGCGCCTCCGCGTGAAAATAAAAAAACTTCGCGTGAGAACTTCTCCCCACTCCTTTATTCCTGCGTACCAAACCGTCTTTGCCAGAACGACAATCCTCCCAGCAGCAACGCCAAGAACGCCAACCCCGCCGGATTCAGCGTGGGAATGCTGGTTACGCTGGAGGAGGTGGCGGAGGCGATGGTGTAACTGCCGAGCGGCAGAGTTGCGGCAGTGTAATTGCTGCCTGATGCAATGTCGGCGGTTACGGTGTATGTTCCCGCGCTCACGGGCGGGGTTGGGCTACCGTTGTAAAGAACGGTGATAACGCCGAGTCCGGTTATACCGGCTGCAGGTGTTACGCTGCCGATGCCCTGCGCCGCGCCGTTATATACGTGGCCGGTCGGAATGGTGAAGGACAGATCGGTATCGGCGGGGGCGGCTTTATTTACCGTTACTGAAACATTGTCTGTTACCACTCTGTAGTTGGCGGCGTTTGCGTGGGTCAGTGTTAAGTTCATATTATGCTGCGGCTGCCCGGCATTGCCGACATAGTCGGAAGGTGTCGCCCAAGTGAAATCGCCTTGTGCCGCGCCGCTTGTGCCGTTGCCGGTTGGCGATATTTCGCTAAGCGTCTGTCCAAATGTCGCCGTTAAGTTGGTCGGGAATGTGGCTCCCGTATAGTTTGCCAAGTTGCCGCCGAGCGTTCCCGATATGTTTCCGGTCGAGCAGTTGATGGTGCCGCTGTTGGTAAAGGTACCGCTGTTTGCAATCGTACCGCTGTTGGTAAAAGTACCGCTGTTGGCAATGGTGCCGTTGTTGGTGAGGGTGATGCCGTCGTCGATGGTAAGCGTCTGCCCGCTGCCGATGGTGAGGGTGCTGCCGCCCGGTATCGTAAAATCGGCAGTGGGCGTGACATCGCCGTACATGGTGCCGGTGGTGCCGATGAATAATATTCCTTTCAGTTTATTGCTCGTACCAGTATCGGTTATGCTTGAAGCAAAAACAATAGCATTACCATCTAATCTAAGTGTTGTTCCCCAACCATTATTTCTTCCGTTTCCAATACCTGCACCACCTGTACCGCCATTAGCTGTAATAATTCCCCCAGTAATTACAATAGCACCACCATTATCATTACTATTAACATTATCTCCACCACCAATGCCTGCTGAATAATTACCTCCAGTCGCAGTAATAACACCACCACTTATATTAATAAAGCTTGAATTTGCCGGAGTGCTTCTTCCATTTCCAATACCTGCACCTTCACCGCCACCTCGAGCAATGATGATGCCGCTTTTTATATTAATTGTTCTACTTCCAGCAGCTCTTCCACCGATTCCGGGCCAACGACTTCCACCTGTTGCATTTAATGTTCCGTTTCCTTCAATTGTCAATATTGAAGTATTATTTGTTTGTCCTGCAAGTCCCTGTTGAATACCACAAGCCTCTGTATTAGCACCAGATAATGTGTTGATTGTTCCGTCTGCAAGAATTAACGTAAGATTAGTATTGTTATCTAATCCAATTGGTGCAGTATTTCCGGTTGTTCCGGTAATTGTTGTTCCATTTAGAGTTATTCGTGCGGTTGCTCCAGCTTGAATTAATATACGCCTTCCGCTACCGCCATTGTTCCCAATAACTGTCACGTCTGCTCCATTTGAAATAGTATATACACCACTTGCAAGTGTCCAGCCTGTGCCGCTTGCGGTCGGGCTGGTGTCGCTCATATCAATGGTCGCGCCTGTGCTTTGCGCCATTGCGCCTGTTGCGAAGAGTGTTGCGGCGAGTAGGGTAATTAATTTTTTCATTTGATTTTCCGTTCGGTTACGGTGAATGCATCTCTCGAATATGTCCAGCCCGCACCGCTTGCGGTTGCGCTGTCGCTTACGTCAATGGTGTTGCTGGAACTTGCCGCAAATGCGGCTGCGGGTATCGCCAAAGCGAGTAACAGCATCCATGCCATTACGGCTGTGCATGCTTTGAAAGACGGGGTGCGCTGTGTTTCCGGCGCACAAATTGTTGATGTTTGCTGCGCGAAGACGTTTGCTGTGAATGTCGGCATTATTGTGGCGCGAAAGAGCGCGCACAATGTTTTCAGCTTGCCGCCAAGCTGATTTTTCGCTTTTGCGGGAAGAAAATTTAAGAGAGAGGGGAAACGCCGGGCTATGCCAAGTGGATGGGGGGGGGGTAGATCGCTGATACAGGCCGGTAAGCATGATGTTTCCTTTTTGAAAAGAAAATGATCAGACTGTAAATGTTAGAGCAAAAAAGCCGTTTTGTCTTGCGGAAGTTCTGAATAAACCATTACGTCATTCTTGTGTGCCTCTCCGCGCCAAATCGCTGTGCGATTGGACGAAAAAAGACGCTGGATTCCCGCCAGAAGCACGCGGGAATGACGGAAGCGCTGCGCATTCAAGCAACCCCATCCCCTTCCCAGCCCCCCGACCAAAATCTCTTCGGGGGCAGGCTCTTGAAGGGGAGGGAGCTTTGTCCACGCTTTCGCGTGAGCACACACGGCGGATGACGCCGCCTGCGAATTCATGACTCCGTTGGAGCTTCCTGTGAATTCACGACTCTATTGAAAAAGGTACGAAGCACCGTCATTCCCGCGTGTTTTTGGCGGGAATCCAGTGTCTTTTTCCGCTTTACCGCACAGCGATTTTGGGTGGGAGAGACAAACTTCGGATGCGCGGAGAAAGCCCAAGGCATAGCGCCAAATGCCTCGGGCAATGATAATGGCTCAAACGTTAAACAAAAAATTCATTACGTCGCCGTCTTTTACCACATAGTCTTTCCCTTCAGCACGCATTTTGCCCGCTTCTTTGGCGCCGTGTTCGCCTTTGTGCGCGATGAAATCTTTGTAGGCAATTGTTTGTGCGCGGATGAAGCCTTTTTCAAAATCGGTGTGGATCACACCCGCCGCTTGCGGCGCGGCGTCGCCGATATGGATGGTCCAGGCACGCACCTCTTTGACGCCAGCGGTAAAATAGGTTTGCAGTCCGAGCAGTTTGTAGCCTGCGTGGATCACGCGATCCAGTCCCGGTTCGACCAATCCCATGTCGTCGAGAAACGCTTTTTTGTCTTCGTCGTCGAGGTCTGCGATTTCGGCTTCAAGCGCCGCGCAAACGGGCACGACGACGGATTTTTCTTGAGCCGCATAATCCTCAACAGCTTTTAACAATGGGTTGTCGTGAAAACCGTGTTCGTCAACGTTGGCAACGTACATCGTCGGCTTCATGGTCAGCAGAAAAAAGGGTTTCAGCAATGCTTTTTCTTCGTCGTACAAATCGGCAGAGCGAGCAGGACGACCTTCGTTCAGCACAACCAGCACTTTTTGCAGCACGTCAAACAGTCGTTTGGCGTCTTTGTCACCACCGGCACGCGCCACTTTTTCGACTTTGGCGATTTGCTTTTCGACGGCAGCGAGATCGGCCAGTGCCAGCTCGGTATGAATGGTTTCGATGTCGGCAACCGGATCGACTTTGCCGGAAACGTGCACAACGTTCTCGTTCTGGAAGCAACGTACGACGTGCGCAATCGCATCGGTTTCCCGGATGTTGGCAAGGAATTGGTTGCCGAGTCCTTCGCCTTTCGATGCGCCAGCAACCAGTCCGGCAATATCGACAAATTCGACGATGGCGTGCTGGATTTTCTGCGGGTGAACGATTTTCGCCAGTTCGTCGAGGCGCGGGTCGGGCACCTCAACAATGCCAACGTTGGGATCAATCGTACAGAACGGATAATTTTCAGCGGCGATGCCTGCTTTGGTCAGCGCGTTGAAGAGGGTGGATTTGCCGACGTTCGGCAAGCCGACGATGCCACAGCGTAAACTCATGAGGATTCCTTTAATGAAGGCGCAACGCTTGACGCGATTTTGACAGAATCGGCTTCTTCGGCTGCGCTTTTTGCTTTATTTGCCGTGTTGTTGTTCACGATTTTCACCGACGGCGGATCGGTATGCAGCCGCATGGTTGCCTGCGTAATATCGCCCTGCGCCAAAAGCGGCCATGCGTCCAGTGCGCGGGTGATGGCATCGTCAATAGCACGCAATTCTTCGCCGCGCGGCGGTTTCAAAACGTAATCAGCGGGCGCTTGTTGCGGCACTTCGGAATCACGCGGATGGCCGATACCAAAACGCAACCGCCAAAACGCAGCACTGCCTAGTTGTTGCTGGATGTCGCGCAAACCGTTATGACCCGCATGTCCGCCACCTTGTTTCAATCGCACCGCTCCCGGAAGCAAATCCAGCTCGTCGTGCGCCACCAGTATTTCTTCCGGCGCGATATCAAAGAACCGCGCCAATGTCGCAACGGCACGACCGGAAAGATTCATATAAGTTGCCGGTTTCAACAAGCGCAGATCGCCCGCTTTGGCAACATCGCCTGAGAATTTCGCTTCGTTGGCAAACGTTGCACCCAGCCGCGCCGCCATCGCGTCGGCCCACCAAAAACCGGCGTTGTGCCGTGTCGCCGCATAACCGCGACCGACATTGCCTAAACCGACCAGTAAACGAAAGCGCGTCATGCGTATTCAACCTAAAAACGAAAAACCCGCCACGGTAGATTTACCTGGCGGGTTTGTGCGAACGTTCTGGATTACCCTTGAGCAGGCGTCGATTGCGCTGTCGTCACCGGCTCGCCCGGAGCGGCGGCCTCTTCTTCGTCGACCGCTTCCTTGACGACGCTGGCGCTTACCACTGTCGGGTCTTGGCCGCGCAACAGCACAGCGGTGACACCGGCTGGCAGCTTAAGAGACGACACATGGAGGGCGTCGCCAACTTGCATTTCGGAAAGATCGACCTCAATGAACTCCGGCAAATCCTTCGGCAAACAGGAAATTTCCAGCTCGTTGATTACCTGATTGACCAGCGCTCCGCCGAGCTTCACTGCTGGCGAAATTTCGGCATTGATAAAGTGCAGCGGTATCCGCATATGAATCTTCTTGTTGCCTTCGACTCGTTGAAAGTCAACATGCAACACTTGTTGTTTGTACGGATGCATTTGTACATCGCGCAACAGTGCGCGTACCGTCTTGCCGCCGAGCGTGACGCTTAGAATCGACGAGTGAAACGCTTCCTTGCGCAGCGCGTGGTACAACGTGTTGTGATCGAGCGAGATCGGCGTTGGCTCGCTGTCGCCGCCGTAAATAATCCCCGGCACATTGCCGCTACGACGCATGCGACGGCTGGCGCCGCGACCTTCTTCTTTGCGCAACTGAGCGCTGATTTCCAAAGCTTGATTAGCCATATGGCTGACTCCTTGATGTCTGCGGCCTTCCTTTCGGCAAAAGCTGCCGGATGGGTCGTCCGCGGTTGGCGACTGGCCTTGCGGGGAATAACCCCCGATTTTCCTCAAGGGTTCGCAAAGCGCGTAAACCGTTAAGTATAACAGTTTTTACCCGAGAGCTTCCCGCATCGGGCAAGGAAAATGCGGGCGTATGGTCGCCTGCCAACCTTTGTCATCGCCGTCTGATCGTCGGCGCCCGAAGCATGTACAATACTTTTTCTTGCTGCTTACGGTATCCGCATTTTTTTGTGTCGCCCTCCCTTGTTCAGCCGCCCTCGTCGCCCCCTTTGCCGCCCGGCACGCCCGTGTTGCCGGATTGCGTTTGGCCGAAGCAAACCGCTTTGGGCATACAGGGATTGCTCGCCAACAAACTTTTTCTGAAGTTTCTAGGCTTCTCGGTGGCGATCCATGCGGCGGGGATGACGATTCACTTCTCGCACGAAATCCGCAGTCAGTGGAACCAGCATCAAGTCATGGAAGTTGTGCTGGTCAATAGCTCCACCAAGGAAAAACCAACCAAAGCCGAAGTGCTGGCGCAGGCCAGCCTTGATGGCGGCGGCAACACTGACGAAGATCGGCGCGTCAAAACGCCGTTGCCGAAACTGCCGAAAGAGAGCCAGAAAAACGAACTCGATGCCGCCCTCGAGAAGAGAGTGGAGCTGGAGAAAACCGTTCAACAACTGGTGGTTCAACAGCGGGAAAAAGCAGAGACGCCGTCACTGAAAGAACAAGCGCCGCAAGCGCCCGACCGCCCTGACGCCACCCGGTTGATGGACCGAACGCTGGAGCTGATGCAACTGGAAGCGCAAATCCAGAAAGAGATGGAGGCGTATCAGAAGCGGCCGCGCAAACATTTCGTCGGCTCACGTGCGCAAGAGTACCGCTTTGCCCGTTATATCGAGGATTGGCGGCTCAAGGTTGAGCGCGTCGGCAACATGAATTACCCGGAGGCGGCACGACGCGAGCAAATCTACGGCAGTCTGCGAATGACCGTTGCCATCAATAGCGATGGTTCCGTTCACGAAATCACCGTCGACAAAGGCTCAGGGCATCGGATTCTTGACGCTGCCGCGCAGAAAGTCGTCGAAATGGCGGCTCCCTACGGCACTTTTCCGGCGGATATTCGCAGCGACGTTGACATCCTCTACATCACACGTACTTGGTCATTCACCCGCAGCAGCGGGCTGGAAACACATTACAGTGGGCGGTGATCCTGACGCCTGAAAACAGTAAAGGCGCCGAAGCGCCTTTGTTGCAGGGAAACCGTGGTTTATTCAGGCATAGTCTGAAAGGTTCCGGAAAAAGAAGCCTTGTCCTCATACATGTTATGAGCCTCGTCTTTTTTTGAAACCCAGTAGCCTTCCATCCCTCCCGTCTTGTTGAAACGAAAGTAAATGTCTGCCGTGGTATTGAGCTGAAGCCCAGGAGGACCTCCCCACGGCCCGTCGTTCCAGCAAAGATAAACAGCGTCTTTGGCAACATAGAAAGGCCCGTCGGCAAAAACACGACCGGAAATTTGGCAGAACCAGCCGAACAACAAGGTCATTTCGCCGTCTTCCGCGAGAAGAAAAGTAAGCCAGTCCGCCATGTCAGTGGTAACGGTGACGGTTGCGTTTTCGTCCTTCCAGGTCTTCGTGATTTTTCCACTGCTGTTATAGTACCCTTCGGCGCCGCGCGGCGGTGCCGTCAAGGTTAGCCTCCGGACATTTTTGGTCAACTGTGTGCTGCCGATCTCTATGTAAAGACGCCCCGTCGTTGGCGTAAGAGGTTCAAATGCGACTTTTCCGACGGGTGTCGTCTGTGTTTCAGAAGGCGAAAGCATGTTGGAGGGCGGTTTACTGACGGTTTGATGCAATGCTCCGCAGAAAGCGGTAGCAGGCGTAAGCGTTTCCCAGGAAAGACAGCGGGAAGTGCCGTTACGGGTATTCATTTCTCCGGTGTACCACTTCGGCTGCCCATCTTCGCCATAAACGAAGAAAGTCGCAAAAATAAAATTATCGCTTTGCGCAAAATTGACGCCCCAACTGCTTCCTTGCGGAGCCGGATCCTCCGCCCAGATATCCGTAAAGGACAAGTCGAGAATTTGGGAGTGCGTCGGAGCCATTCCGCCAAAGGCAAAAAAAGCTGCGCTGAATAAGAACAAACAGGAACGAAACGGATTGTGTCGCATAACAGCTCCTTCCTATTAAAGGCAAGACATCAGCGTCTCCCGCCCCATTCTACGCTGGTATGTCAAAAGTAAGAGAACTCTTTTTTGGGCGTTCGTTTGAGAAGCGCTTCGACGGCGGCCTGAACCGCCAGTCTTCCATCGAGAATTTGTGAAACCGTTGCGGCGATCGGCATCTCAATCGCGTGTTGCTGCGCCAGGCGGGTGACGGCATGAGCCGCAGGGACGCCTTCGGCGACATGACCGAGTCGCGTCAAAATGTCCGGCAGCGCCAATCCTTCGGCGAGCATCATTCCGACACGGCGGTTACGCGATAAATCGCCGGTGCAGGTCAACACCAAATCGCCCAGTCCGGCCAGCCCCATCAATGTCGTGCGTTGTCCGCCAAGCGCCTCGGCCAACCGCGCCATTTCAGCCAATCCGCGTGTGATCAGAGTGGCACGAGCGTTATGCCCAAGTTTCAAACCATCGCAAATACCGGCGGCAATCGCCAACACGTTTTTGACGGCACCGCCGATTTCGACGCCACTCAAATCATCGTTGATATACACCCGCAACGTTTCACCGTGAATGCGTGCGGCAACCTGTTCGGCGATTGCGCGGTCGGTCGCGGCGGCAACCACAGCCGTTGGCAAACCTTGCGCAACTTCTTGCGCGAAACTGGGGCCGGAAATAACACCCACCGCATTCGGCCAGAGCGGCGCGAGCTTTTGATGTGGCAGAACGGCGTGCTCGCCGTCGATCAACAAACCCTTGCTCAACCAGAAAAACGGCGGGACGTCAGGTGTTGTCATGGAAGATGCCGCCGTAAAAACGCGCCGACAAGCCTCGATCAATTCCGGCAGTGCCGCAACCGGCGGTGCTGCGATCAACAAACTTGCTTCGCGCACAGCCTCATCTAGCGACTCGGCAATTCGCAGACTCGGAGGCAGCGGGATGTCCGGCAAGTAGCGGGTGTTGACGCGATCCCGTGCCAACGCCTGCGCCTGCGGCACATCGTATTCCCACAAAATCACCCGAGGCGCTGAGGGCAGACGGGTCAAGTGCAGCGCAAACGCCGTTCCCCAGGCGCCCGCGCCAAGAATGGCCAAGGTCGGGGTCGTCATCGCTTCACAACCCGAAGATGCTGCTGATCCGCACGTAGCCGGTTGCCCCGTCCTGATGACGCACCCGCACCCAGCCCGGCGTGAGTGTCGTCGTCGGCGAAGTGGCCGCTTCGTCGAGTTCGAGCAAAACGTTTTCCTCAGCCTCAAACACCATTGGCGCGTTGTCCGACGGCTGTGAGCGAATCTGCGCGAGCGAACCGCGCACTTGAAGCGCACGCTTGTCCGTCAGTTTTGAACGTTCGACCCAGCCAATGCTTCCCTGCGCATCGCGCACTTTGCTCCACCCTTCAATCGACGAAATCAACTCGACCGGCACACCGCTGCCATAGAGAAACAACGCTCGCGCTTTTTGCGACGGCGCATCGTAAAGAATGGTCGGCGTGCTGTTGATCGTCCGAAAATCGGCGGCTTGGGCAGACGCCATCAACACGCCTGACAAGAGGAAGAGAAGAGCATAACGAAACATGGCGATGAACCGAAATGGAGAATGAGTAAAGATACAGGAAACAGGATACAGGAATTGCGCGGTCATGAACACGCATCAAGCGCCACCCCATTCGTGAAGGGCGGCGAAAATGTCGCGCATGAAAAAGCGGGCGTTGCCGCCCGCCTGTTTTGATGCGTTCTTTTTCGGCGCGATCAGTTGACGGCGCCAACGGGCGCTTCTTCCAACTGGGTCTTGGCCGCCATTTGCTGCTGATAAAGCGCTTCCAGATTCGTCGGCGGCAAATAAAACGGCGGGAAGCCCGCGTGACCAACGGCGGAAGCGACGACTTCGCGTGCGTACGGGAACAACACTGAGGGCAGATGCGTGGCAATCAGCGGTTGCAATGCCGCGTCCGGCAGGCCGGTGATGTTGAAGATTCCGGCTTGTTTGGCCTCAACCAGCAGCACTGTTTTGTCTTCGGCTTTAAACGTCAGCGTGACGGTCAGTATGCTTTCGTAGGTGTCGTCGGCAATTTTGTTCGCTTCCGCACGCAGACCCATTTCGACGTTCGGCATGTTTTCCTGCTGGAAAATCTGCGGCGCGGCGGGATTTTCGATCGACAAATCCTTGACGTAAATTTTCAGAATGCGAATTTGCGCGTTGTTTTCTGCCGCAGCCGGAGCTGCGCTGGAGTTTTCTGCCATGTTGGTATTTCCTTAATGTTGTTTGGATTGTAAGCCGCACAAAACTTTATGCGGCGAAAATGGGTATTTTACCGGATTTACGTTTACTTCTCAGGCGGCCTATTGAGCAACGGTTCCAGACCGCCGGCGCGGTCGAGCGCCGCCAGATCGTCGAAGCCGCCGACATGGGTGTTGCCAATGAAAATCTGCGGGATGGTGCGGCGACCGGTCTTGGCGATCATTTCGTCGCGTTTTTCTGGCGCTTCGTCGATCCGAATCTTGGTGATTTCCGTTACGCCCTTGTTCTTGAGCAGCATTTCGGCACGCTGACAGTACGGGCAAACAGCGGAAGCGTACATCGTGACGGTTACGCGCTCACTTTTTTGATTTTCCATGGGTTTTCTCCGATGATTTTTCCTGTGTTTTCTCTGCTTTTTTCGCAGGCTTTTTTTCCGGCGCTTTCTCCGGTGTTTTCTCAACCGGCAAACCGGCTTCTTTCCAGGCGGCTAAACCGCCCTGCAAATTGTGGATGGTCTTGTCCGCCTCAGCCAGAACCTTGGCGGCGGCCAGACTTTTTTGCCCGCGGTCGCAATAAATCAGGACGTTTTTCGGGGACTTTTTGCGTAATTCGGGCAATTTCCCCCGAATTTCGGCCAGCGGAATGTTAATCGCTTTGCCGAGATGACCCTCGGCATAAGCCGCCGGATCGCGCACGTCGATTACAACAATGCTGCCCGCATTGATCAGCCTCGTCGCCTCCAGTGTCGATACGCCAGCGGCTGGGGAAAAACGGTTCTGTATCTGCGGCCACAAAAAGAGCAGCGCTCCCGATCCGACAAAAACAATCACCAGCATCCAGTTTTTGATGAGAAAGTCCAATAATTCCATGGGTTTGACGTTTTAATACGTAAAGGCGAATCATAGCGTGACCTGTTCCTGATTTGTGCGAATTGTGTGAAGCGGGGGAAAGTTTTTGCGACTTCTGACGGCGTGCGATAATCTTTTATTTGAATAACCATTCGGTTTTTCTCACTCATCATGACCGCATCTTCTCCTTTACCGCCCCGCCCCGTGGCGCTGATGATTCTTGACGGCTTCGGAGAGCGCGACGACGCCCCCGACAATGCCGTCACCCGCGCCCGGATGCCGTTCTGGCGCGGCCTGCTGGCGCGTTACCCGCATACCACATTGCAGACGAGCGCCTTCCGGGTTGGCTTGCCGGAAGGGCAGATGGGCAATTCCGAAGTCGGCCATTTGAACATCGGCGCCGGTCGCGTGGTTTGGCAGGAATTGACCCGAATTGATCAGGCGCTGGAAGCGTGCGCCAGAAACGCGCCCAATGAGATGGCTGACTCGGCGGCTTTTCGGACGGCGATGACTGCCGCCTGTCAGGAGGGCGCAACGCTCCATATTTTTGGCCTGCTGTCTCCTGGCGGTGTACACAGTCACGAAACCCATCTTCAGGCGTTCGTCCGGTTGGCGGCGGAGCGGGGCGTACCGCGCATTGCCGTGCATGCGTTTCTCGATGGCCGCGACACGCCGCCGCAGAGCGCCGCCGCTTCGCTGGCGGCGATGCAGAAAGTGTGCGACGAGGTTTCACAAGCGTCATCGGCGCAGGCGCGGATCGTTTCGCTGTGCGGGCGCTACTACGCGATGGACCGCGACAAACGCTGGGAGCGCACCGAGCAGGCATACCGACTGCTGACCGAGGGGCTTGCCGAATTCGACTGCGATGACGTACAGGCGGGGCTGGCGGCGGCTTATGCGCGAGGCGAAAACGACGAATTTGTGCGGCCAACCAAAGTGCAGCCGACGCGGGTGCAGGCGTCGATGGATTGCCGCGTCCGCGATGGCGACGCTATCGTGTTTTTGAACTTCCGTGCGGATCGGGCGCGGCAATTAACGCAAGCATTCACCGATCCGGCATTCGACGGTTTCCCGCGTGTGGTGACGCCAAAGTTGGCGGCTTTTGTGGCGCTGACTTCCTACGGCGAGGCGTTCGCGGCGTTGCCAGTGATGTTTCCGCCGCAGTCCATCGAGCAGCCGCTGGGTGCGTATGTCGCGCAGCTTGGTCTGAAGCAGTTGCGCATCGCCGAAACCGAGAAATACGCGCATGTGACGTATTTCTTCAACGGCGGCGTCGAAACCGTTTCGCCCGGCGAAGACCGGATTCTCGTACCATCGCCCAAAGTAGCCACTTACGATCTGCAACCGGCGATGAGCGCGGTCGAAGTGACCGACCGGCTGGTCGAGGCGATTGACAGCGGCAAATATGACCTGATCGTCGTCAACTACGCCAACGGCGACATGATTGGCCATACCGGCCATTTCGACGCTGCCGTAGAGGCGCTGGAAACGCTGGACGCTTGTCTGGCACGGGTCGTCGGTGCGCTGGAGCGGGTTGGGGGCGAGGCGCTGATTACTGCCGATCATGGCAATGCCGAAATGATGTTCGACCCGGCGACCGGCCAGCCCCACACTGCGCATACGCTCAATCCGGTGCCGCTGGTTTACGTTGGTCGTGCGGCACGGCTTGCCGAAGACGGTGCGCTGTGCGATCTGGCGCCGACTGTTCTGCGATTGATGGGGCAGCCGACTCCCGCCGAAATGACCGGTCAATCATTGGTAACGTTTGCAAACAAGATAGCGTAAAACAGGAAATCAGTATATCCTGAAAAATTAGTGCCATCTTTCTTTCATTTTTACCATAGTACACATGCGCGATTTTCTTAAAAAAACCGGGCTGATCGGATTGGGCGTCACACTGGGCATTTTGCTGTCGGTGCATTTTTCTGCCGTCGCCAATCAGGAAAGCAAAACGGGGATTCCGTACGAAGACTTGCAACTGCTGGCGGCAGTTTTCGGCAAGATTAAAAGTTCCTACGTCGATCCGGTGCCCGACAACAAATTGATCCGCGAAGCGATCAACGGCATGGTGCGCGGACTTGATCCGCATTCCGATTTTCTCGATGGCCGTGAACTTGAAGATTTGAAAGTTTCGACGCAGGGAAAATTCGGCGGTTTGGGTATCGAAGTCAACAGCGAAAACGATGTCGTCAAAGTTGTTTCGCCGATTGAAGACACGCCGGCATTTCGCGCCGGTATCAAAGCGGGCGATCTCATTGTAAAAATCGACGAGACGGTTACGCGCGGGCTGCCGCTTTCGAAGGCCGTTGATATGATGCGCGGCAAGCCCGGCACCAGCGTAACGCTTACCATCGCACGCAAGGACGAGCCGATGCCGCTGGTGTTCAAACTCGTGCGCGAAGAAATCAACGTCAAGAGTATTCGCTACAAAATAGCCGAGCCGGGTTACGGCTACATTCGCATCCGCAACTTCCAGGAACGCACTGGCGAAGACCTCGTGCAGGCATTGAAAACGCTGTACAAAGAAGAAACGCTGAAAGGGTTGGTACTTGATCTGCGCAGCGATCCGGGCGGCTTGTTGTCGCAGGCGGTGTCTGTGTCGGCGGCGTTTCTACCGAAGGACGTGATGGTCGTTTACACCGAAGGCCGCACGGCGGACGCGCGAACGGAGTACAAAGCGCGGCCGCGTGATTATCTCGCATTGACAGCCGGAAGAGGATTGCTCGGAAAGGATTACCTCGCCGATTTACCGGCGGCGGTTAAAACTGTGCCGATGGTGGTGCTGATCGATGCCGGTTCAGCGTCGGCCTCCGAAATCGTTGCGGGCGCTTTGCAGGATCACAAGCGTGCGCATGTTATGGGTGCGCAATCGTTCGGTAAAGGTTCGGTGCAAACCATCATGCAGATCGACGCCACGCACGCGCTGAAGTTGACTACCATGCGTTACTTCACACCATCGGGGCGCTCAATTCAGGCGAAGGGCATCGAGCCTGACATTGCGATAGACGATGGTCGCGACGTGCTGCGCATCCGCGAAGCCAACCTCGATCACCATATGGCGACGCCGAAAGACGGCAAGAAAACAGCGGAAGAAGAAGCCGCCAAATCGTTGTCGCCCGCCGACGATGAAAACAAAGACAACGGCAAAGTGATGCCGCCCGTGCGTTTTGAGTTCGGCTCGCCGGAAGATTTTCAGTTGCAGCAAGCTTTGAATCAATTAAAAGGATTGCCGGTGATCGCCGCCCTCAAAAAAGAGGATAAGAAGAGCGACGCGGAAACGGCGGCTGCTCCGAATGAGGCGGGCACCGAAATAATGCCGCCAGAAGCGGTGGAGAAACCGTAAAAAGCCGACACCCCTCGCCCACTTGTGGGAGAGGGGCGGGGGAGAGGGTCTTTTTCACGTTTATTCAGGAACGTTCATGGCGCTCAATCCCACACAACGTTTTTCCGATCGCGTAGCCGATTACGTTCGTTACCGCCCGAGTTATCCGGCGGAATTGACCACCTTTTTGCACGAAACCTGCGCGATTCCCACATGCGCCAAAGTCGCCGACATTGGCGCGGGCACCGGCATTTCGACCAAACTGTTGCTTGACGCGGGTCATCCGGTCATCGCCGTCGAACCGAACGATGCCATGCGTCAAGCTGCCGATAAATGGTTGTCCGGCTATCCAAATTATTCAAGCGTTGCAGCGCCCGCAGAACAGACGACATTGCCCGACGCCAGCGTTGATCTGGTCATGGCCGCGCAAGCGTTTCACTGGTTCGACCGTGAGCGGGTGCGCCGTGAATTCGCTCGCATCGTGCGCCCCGATGGGTTGATTGCGCTGTTCTGGAACATCCGCCTGTTCGACGGCAGCGACTTTTTACGTGGTTACGAAACGCTGCTGCGAACGTACGGCGTTGACTACAGCGCCGTGGCCGAACGTTATGGCGACGATGCCAACATGCGGAACTGGTTTGCATCGGGATTGCGACACATTGGACATTTTCATTACGTGCAAAAACTGGATTTCGATGGCTTGCGCGGGCGCATGTTGTCCTCTTCGTATGTGCCGCAAGTCGGACATCCCAAGCACGAGCCGATATTGCAGGCACTCAAATCTTTGTTTGATGCGACCGCCCAACAAGGGCGCGTCGATTTTGAATACGATACCCGGGTTTATGTTGGGACGTTGTGATGCGGAGATAACCCGCTCTTTGCGTTTGCCTCTCCTTGCCTCCAACAAACCTGCCCAATGGTGTTGTTTGAAGACGCAAGAAATGGCTATGGCGAGCAGCCATCGGTTCAACACGCTTATGTGGCAGCGGTAGCAACAAGCCTGTGCAATACCCTTTCAGGCCAGCGTGGCAATCCGCGTGCCCAAGACCACGCGACAAATGCTCAATGTATCAACCAAACCGTTGACTCGCGCTCATCTTTCTTCGAAAGAAGTTATTAAGAGAAAATTATGGCAACACTCTTATGGCGCAGTAAGATTAAGACTTTTCCGGAGAACCCGGCCTGAAGTCAGGATCGCGCATACAAAAAGCCGGGCTCATGTTTTTGAAGTAAATTTCTTTTCCCTGATCGCGTTTGTTAACGACGGCCAGCATTTGCGTCGGTTTGATGCGTCCAGACAAAATCTCGTCTTCGTCGCGCTCCTGAACACGGTCTATAAAAGCGCGATCCCATTCATTATCCACATTGAAATTGGGGCCAAAGCAACGGCCAATGAACGGAGAAATAACATTGGAAAAGCCAAGAAAAAAGTCAAAAGAAAAGCGCTCCATGAGAAGAGGCAATATATCCTGCGCCCTGATGCCTTCAAATCCATCGACAGAACAATCCCTATTGATAAAAGTTTCTTCTTGTTCGCCTGTTAACTGGCTGTAGCGGTAACTTTGCGGCAATTCATTCCAAAACGCTTCGACAATGGCAAGCGCTTCCGGCCAACGCTGGTGTCCGTTGCGGCCAATCATGTCGGAGATGATGAACAAACCTGATGGTCTCAAAGCCGTTTTTACGGCGTCAAAAAGCCCTTCCAGATTGACGACGTGGTGCAAAGATTGGTTGGCGATGATCGCATCGTAATCGTGCTGCGGACGCCAGTAATTGAAATCGGCCTTTTCGGTGACAATGTGTTTATCAAGTTCGTTTTGTTTTGCGCGTTCTTCGCCTCTCTTTAACATGGCCGGGTTTAAATCGACGCAACGAATGGAAAAACGGTTCATGCCGAGATGTCGCAAAGATGAGGCGATGCGTATTTCCGCATCGCAATTTCCGGAACCGATGCTGGCAAACCGCACTTCTTCTTTGTGAGCGTTCAGAGCGGCTTCATGCAGGTATTTGACGAAGAAAGAGTCAGGATCGCAAACTCCAAAATGTTGAAGTTTTGGCAAAAGATATTTGTTAGACCAGTAGTGAAAGATGGGCGGAAGATCATGAACTTCGGTAACGTTTTTATACCGCAGCTTCTCAATGTAACTTCGGCACCAATAATCCAGAGTAGCGTTGCGGGAAAGAAGACTTCTTATCGGACGAAAAAGCCCGCGATGCCTTCTGAGATTGCGGAATAACCAGGGAGTAATGTTCATTGGATTAACGTGCCGTTCATGATTCTGCTTAGTAGCAAGCGTTGATGGTTAATGAAAAAAGTCTCTTATTCTCGAACAGGCGGCCATTGTCTGGCTGCGTGCAGGACACGAAGGATGCGCACCATGTCGTCGGTCAGATCATAAATCAAGATGTAATTTTGATGCACGACCCATTCCCGGGTTCCTGTCACACGACCGAGCCGACCGAGGTGAGGATGGGCGATGAGCAGCGAGGTCTTTTCCGAGAAGGTTTGGTCAAGAACCAACGCAGCAGCAGGATTGCTTTGCGCGATGCAGGCGCGGATTTCTTTCCTGTCAGCCGCCGCCAAACGTGTCCAAACCAGCCTCACGATGCGGCGCCAGCCATTTTCTCGTGCGTTTTTGTGCGCCAGTCATCGGCTTCGGCTTCGACCTCGGCGGCGGGGATCAGGTGGCCTGCATTGGCCTCATTCAAACCCAGTTGCACCTGGCGGCGGAACCAGGCATCATGTTCGGCGGCATTTTGTTGTTGTACAAACTCGCGCATGAAGTCGCGCAAAAGTTGCGCACTGGTACGGTCTCGCGCTTTCGCGGCCACAGAAAACTCGTTTTTCAGGGCTTCATCGACTCGAAAAGTAAAGGTTGCTTCACTCATGGTGTGGCCTCATGTGTTACAGGGTTACTACAGGGTAGCACAAATAATCCTGAAAACTTCAGTTGGAGGTTTTCAGGTTGAACCTGCGCATGCTTTCGTTCTTGACGGTTTCAGCTTGCGTGGGTGCGATCTTGCCAGAATCACGTACAGAGCCACCCTGTACAATGACGGTTCTTGCTTCCCGGAAAACATCATGATCCTCGTCACCGGCGGCGCCGGTTTTATCGGCTCGAATTTCGTTCTGGACTGGTTGGCGCAGTCCGCCGAACCCGTTCTCAATCTCGACAAGCTGACCTATGCCGGCAATCTCGGCAATCTTGCTGCGCTTAAAAACGATGCACGCCATGTTTTTGTGCGAGGCGACATCGGCGACGCTGCATTGCTTGCCCGGTTGTTGAACGAACACCGACCACGCGCCATCATTCATTTTGCGGCGGAAAGCCATGTGGATCGTTCGATTCACGGACCGGCGGAATTCATTCAAACCAATGTTGTCGGCACGTTCACTTTGTTGGAGGCCGTGCGAGCCTACTGGAACGCCTTGCCTGAAAACGAACAGAAAGCGTTTCGTTTCTTGCACGTCTCGACCGACGAAGTGTACGGGTCGCTCGGTGCGGACGACCCGGCGTTTTCAGAAACCACGCCGTATGCGCCGAACAGCCCTTACTCCGCATCGAAGGCATCGTCCGATCACTGGGTGCGTGCCTATCACCATACTTACGGTTTGCCCGTGCTGACCACCAACTGCTCAAACAACTATGGGCCGCTGCAATTTCCGGAAAAACTCATCCCGTTGATGATCGTCAATGCGTTGGCGGGCAAACCCTTGCCGGTGTATGGCGACGGACAGAACGTGCGCGACTGGCTTTATGTCGGCGACCATTGCACGGCGATTCGTACCGTGCTCGAAAAAGGGGTTCCCGGTGAGGTGTATAACATCGGCGGCAACGCCGAAATGAAAAACCTCGACCTGGTTCATACGCTGTGTCGTGCGCTGACCGCTTTAAAACCGGGACGCGATATCGCATCGCAAATCACTTTCGTCAAGGACCGCCCCGGACACGACCGACGCTATGCGATCAACGCCGACAAAATCCGCCGCGAACTCGGCTGGCAGCCTGCGGAAACATTCGAGAGCGGTTTGATCCGGACGGTGCGCTGGTATCTCGACAACGAAACCTGGCTGATGAACGTCACCAGCAAGGCGTATCAACAATGGATTGATTTACAGTACGCTCAGTGAGGAACAGTGATGACTTCTACACAACGTATGCGCAAAGGCATCATTCTCGCCGGGGGTTCGGGAACGCGATTGTATCCGGTGACGCGAGTCATCTCCAAACAGCTTTTGCCGGTTTACGATAAACCGATGATTTATTACCCGTTGTCGGTGCTGATGCTGGCAGGCATTCGTGACATCCTTCTGATCTCGACGCCGGAAGACACGCCGCGCTTCGAGCAATTGCTCGGCGACGGCAACCCCTGGGGATTGAATTTTTCCTATGCCGTGCAACCTTCCCCCGACGGGCTGGCGCAGGCGTTCATTATCGGCCGTGATTTTATCGACGGTGAACCTTCGGCGCTGGTGCTGGGCGACAACATTTTTTACGGCCATGATTTGCCTGCGCAATTGCAACGCGCCAATGCACAACACGATGGCGCGACGGTTTTTGCGTATCCGGTATCCGATCCGGAGCGCTACGGTGTTGCCGAATTCAACGCACAAGGCAAAGTCATCAGCCTCGAAGAAAAACCGAAAGCACCCAAATCGCGCTACGCCGTCACCGGCTTGTATTTTTACGATGCGCGGGTGTGTGACATCGCAGCAACGTTAAAGCCGTCAGCGCGTGGCGAATTGGAAATCACCGATGTCAACCGCGCTTATCTGGAAAGCGGCGATCTGCGCTGCGAATTGATGGGGCGCGGCATGGCCTGGCTTGATACCGGCACACACGAATCATTGCTTGAGGCCGCGCAATACATCGAAACCATCGAGCGCCGACAGGGATTGAAAATCGCGTGCCCCGAAGAAATTGCATACCGCCAGCGCTGGATTGATGAATCGCAACTGCGTGCGCTTGGAAACGCCATGGCGAAAAACAGTTACGGACAGTATTTATTGCGTTTGCTCGACGTTCCTGTGTGGGGCGGCCTGTCATCGGGAGAGCCGTCACCATGAACATCATCGACACACCCATTCCCGAGGTCAAAATTCTTGAGCCGCGTGTGTTTTCCGATGCACGGGGTTTTTTCTTTGAAAGCTGGAATCGTAAAACGCTGGCCGCTGCCGGGCTTGATCTTGATTTTGTGCAAGACAACCACTCACGGTCAACAAAAAATGTATTGCGCGGTCTGCATTACCAGATTCAACACGCGCAGGGAAAATTGGTGCGCGTTGTTGCCGGTGACGTCTTTGACGTTGCCGTCGATTTGCGTCGCAGCCGCCCGACGTTCGGACAATGGGTCGGCGTCACGCTGTCTTCGGAAAACAAACGAATGCTGTGGATTCCGCCCGGATTCGCGCACGGTTTTGTTGTGCGTTCCGACGTTGCCGAATTTTTGTATAAAACAACCGATTACTGGTACGCCGAACACGAACGCACCTTGTTGTGGAACGACCCGGCGTTGGCGATTGCGTGGGGGCTTGCTGAAGCGCCGATTCTCGCAGAGAAAGATGCTTCCGGTGTTTTGTTGAAAGACGCCGAGGTCTACCCATGAACGAAGAAGAAACCTTCTCGCGCCTTTTGCTGATTGGCGGAGAAGGCCAGATCGGCAGCGCGCTGGCGCGGCAATTGCCCAAAGCGTTTCCGCAAGCGGTGTTGAAGGTGACGATGCAAGACCAGGTCGATTTGACGAAACCGGAAACGCTTGTGCGAACGATCCGCGAGATGACACCCGATCTCATCATCAACGCAGCCGCGTACACAGCGGTGGATCGTGCCGAACAAGAACCCGAACTGGCACAACACATCAACGGCGTTGCGCCAGGAATTCTTGCCGAAGAAGCGAAGCGCTGCAACGCAACGCTCATTCATTATTCCACCGACTATGTGTTTGACGGCAGCAAACGAACGCCGTATGTCGAAAGCGACATCACGCATCCGCTCAACGAATACGGCCTTGGCAAACGCGCCGGAGAAATAGCGATTCAACAATCGGGCGCTTGCGCACTCATCCTGAGAACGAGTTGGGTGTATGGACTGACCGGACACAATTTTTTGCTGACGATGCGTCGTCTGGCGAACGAACGCGAAGAACTGCGCATTGTCGATGACCAAATCGGCGTGCCCAACGACAGCGAAGCGCTGGCAGCAGCCACGATAAAACTGGCCGCACAAGGAAAAACGCGCTTGTACGAATGCGCCGGGTTGTACCATTTGTCCGCGACAGGGGAAACGAGCTGGTTTGGTTTTGCACAAGCGATTTTTGCGGCGTTGCCTGCCGACAGCAAACGCCCCCGACTGATCCCGATCACCACGACGGATTATCCATTGCCAGCAACGCGACCCGCGTATGGCGTGCTGTCATCCGGGCGACTGCGGCAAACATTCGGCCTTGCGTTGCCGTCCTGGCAAACCATGCTTCAGGCGTGCCTGGCGCGGGAAACAGCTCGGGAATAAACTTCTCTCACGCGAAGAGTTTTTATTTTCACGCGGAGGCGCGGAGAAAGGCGCGGCGCGCTCCCCTCGCCCGCTTGCGGGAGAGGGGCGGGGGAGAGGGTGGTGGAAAGCTTGCACGGTGTGTGAATAAGCGAGGGCGTTGATGAGGCGTAGGACGGAAGAGCCACAAACTCTCGGTGGTTCGGTTTTGAACTTTCGTTCATCAGCGACGTTTGTCCGCCGCGTTTGCTTACACGAAGCAAAGTCATTTTTATAACCCCATCCCCTCCCTAACTCTCCCCTTGAAGGGAAGGTCAGGTTGTGGCATTTGCAAGAGAGTCGTTCTTCTCTCCGCGCCTCCGCGCCCTGATCAACGCAGCGCCTGATCGGCGCACAGTGTCCAGGCCGAAAGATGCTGTTCAAAACCGATGTGCGGATAATAATCAACGGCCTGTGGCGCAGACAACAAAATGATTTTGGCGTCGGGATGGATATGTTTCTGCAACAGAGCAATCAATTCCTTGCCGATGCTGCGCCGCTGATACGCCTCATCCACCGCAAGATCGGAAAGATAACAGCAGTAAGCAAAGTCTGTCACCGCACGGGCAAGGCCGACAAGCTGGTCGCCGTCCCAGGCCGTGCCGAGCAGATTGGCGTGTTTGAGCATGGCTTCCATGCGGTCGTAGACAGAGCACCACGGCTTTAGCCGTGGGTGAATGAGCCCGGAGGCGGTATATTGAGGCATGGAAGTCACGAAAAGCGCACACGGTGTGTACAGCCTTAAATACCACGTTGTATGGGTGTGTAAATACCGCCGACGGATCCTGAATCCTGCTTTAGAGGTGTATTTGAGAAGAGCGTAGGCGTAGATGAGGAGGTTATTAAACGCTATGTGGAGCATCAAGGAAAGCAGGATTCAGGTCAGCTCCGCATGGAGCTGTAACGGTAAGAACCCCGGCTTTAGCCGGGGGAATCTAT
>JAITMR010000056.1 GCA_031277215.1 Burkholderiales bacterium | reverse complement strand
CCACCTCCTTGAACTCTGTTGTGTATTCCCGTCTCGGTATCTTCATCTCTTTCTCCTTACATGCCGGTTAGATTATCTCATCCCGGCACGGGAGACGAAATTTCGGGGGAAGCTCACTTCTTCCTCTTCATCTTCTTCGCACTCTTTGCCTGTATGAGTACCGTAATAAGAAACACCAGAACAACTATCACCATCGCACTCTTGAGGACATTGACCCACACACTCAACCTCAACCTCACAACCACTAAAACACATCAGCGATTTTAATTTCTGGCTGGTTGCCCCATAACCACTTTGACCTTTCAATGCTTCGCAACCTGTCTTTGGTTTAGGTTGACAACGATAAATTCCCTGACACATTTTTACCGTAGTGTTGGCGTTTGTACAATAAGGCTGCGTTACGTTTTCCAGCTGTGCAACAGCGTAGCAAGGTGTTTTCGGACGTTCTCGGCACTCTAAAATATCATAATCAGTTTTGTTGCATTGTCCATTGGCGTTTTGTGTGGTGCCTATATAGGATATTGTAAATCCGGCCGCCTGATAATCGTTACGCTGTTGAATAAAACTTGGATCTGACTGACAATAAGCAGTAGACCATTTTGTGCAATCCTCATCAGATGCAAAAACAGGGAAAGATAAGATAACTATCGTTAATCCGAAAATAATATATAGCAAGCAATAATAAATGCGATTACGAGTATCCACAACATTTTTCCCCCTCAAAAAAAGAATTAGGGGAGGTGAGCCCTCCCCTATTATTACATCACCCGACGAACGAGCTTGAATACCAGCACGACGCCGATCAGGCCGAGTATTGCGGCACCGATGGCGGCAACGGCAGCTGTACCGCTACCACTGATCGAATCGACAACATCAGAAACATCTATGGACGATTGCGCCGATGCCAAACCAGCAAGAAGCAGCAAGGGTAATGCTGAGATTGCTTGAAACGTCTTTTTCATGATTTAACTCCTGAGTGCTCTTGCTATTTGTTTGAATATCCATGCTGTGCCTAGCAAGAGCGCAATGGCACCGCATAGCATTCCCGCTTCTTGTGCGGAAATCTCGGGAAGGCTCAAGAAACCGGATTGCGGTATGACCTGTAACGTGTTGGTATCGCATGTCGTTATGTCTGGTCGTTCGCACTCATACGTCAGGATGTATCGCATTTCCGGCCTCTTGAATCTTTATTGTTTTGGAGCCGGATTTGCCGATGAAATCGGGCGAATGTCAGCGACCATGAATGACTGTGTTCCCTTCTTGACAAGAAGCTCAAGCAATATTTCGCACTTTGCGGGAAAATCATTGTGCATGACTCGCTTCACAACATCAGCGCTCATACATTTGTGTTCGACGGTTCGATAGCCTTTAGAGGTTCCGCTCTTGCTGTCCATTTCTTCTTCCACGAAGATTGACGCGCTATTGAGTTGTTTTCCATCGATGGTGCCATCAAAGTAGGAAACGCCTTTAACGATTGCTTGGGTTTTAGTTTGCATGTGTTGCTCCTATTGGTACGGGTGCCGGTTGCCCTGTGTTAAGGAAGTGCAAGGCGGTTTTTTCCAACCGGCGAGGAATGCCGTGCATTTCCAATTCTTTGAAGACTTGTTCGGCGTTGAAGTTGTCGCCGTCTGTCAATCTGATGACGTGAAGTAATCGACCGTAGGCTAAACGGAGATAGCGCCGCAGTCTCTCTATTGTGATTTCTTGTTCTGAAGTAAGTGTTTTGATTCGTTCGGCAGCTGCGTCAATAAGATTTTCGCTAATTTTGTGCTGGCCGACCCAGTAATCCGAGGGTCTGATAACTATGTCAAAAGGGATGTGACGGTCACGATTATGGAGTTCTGTTTCGAAACGGGTCCATTTGGAATCAGGATTACCAAGTTGTTTACCCTTTTCATAGATCCGAGTAACTTTACCATTGGTGCGGTTGCCGATGTAGAGTGTTTTGCCACTGCCAGTATTAAGATCATCCACAAAGTTTGCACCCGGTTGACGTCCTCCATTTTTGAAAAGCCCGTCAATGTAAGCTGCTCTGGCGCGTTCAAGGTCGAATTCTCCGTTCATGAAATCGACAGCAAGGTCAACTCGGGTGATTCGGGCTTGTACGAGGTGTAGGAATCGATGTACGACATTCCAATCAGAAACAAGGCTGCAGCCAGCGCCAGTAATAGATACGTACGCCCTTCCCTGCTGTGATTCGCCCCCGAAGGCGTATTCGCAGAATGGTACGCAAGTAGGAGTAGCCCCGACCCAGCGCACAGCGTAGAAGCGGTATCCAGTAGTAAAGCCATACTTTCCATTGGTTTCCTCGATGTAGTATTTGCAGCCGGTAGCCGCTTCGAGTTCGTTGCGCAGTGCCAGTACACCGTCGCCGTGCAGGTGCTCGGCAGGGAAGGTAAAAGAAAGCCAGTCAACAATCGCGCCGCCGTCTTTCTTGGCTACCGCTGGGGGACTTTCCCCCCGTGTTACTTCCCGGGGGGAAGAACGCGGCTGACGCCGCGCCCCGACCGCCGCGCTACGCGCGAGCGGATCGGGCACGCGGATGGTGGCCGCTTGTAAACCTGAATTTGATATGATTAAGGAATTTGCAGTCATGATTGGAGGACTCCATGGAAATGTTGAGCAATTTGTATTCTTCTATGATTCATTTTTTCTTGATGCTCATAGCGGTAATGCTCACAACAACTATTGTTACGGTATGGATAAAGACCAAGTTCGATAAAAGCGTTCTTATAAAAACAAAAGAACCGAATGCAATAGTTCCTCAATGCGAAAGCAAGGAAGAAAACAAAGAAGAAAGCGGCTTGGATTACTTGATAAATAGTCCTAAATGGCCGTATGAAAAAACGCCCGTAATGTCTCCTACGGAATTGATCTTTTTCGAGGAATTGAGAAAGGCACTTCCTCACAAAATTCTGTTCTCTCAGGTGTCCATGAACCAAGTCGTTCAGGGTCCAAAGAATGATTGGAAATGGCACGGGAAGATCGGACAAAAAAGCCTTGACTTTGTCTTTTGCAATAACGACGGCTCGGTGCTTCTGGCTATTGAACTGGACGACCGAAGCCACGTTGGACGAAACAAAGAGGATGCGACGAAGGAAAAGGCGCTCAGAGACGCAGGAATTCCGTTTATCCGGTGGCATGTGGAAAACATGCCCGAAGTACCGGAAATTAGAGAAACTGTCGCAAAAGTCTTGACAAGACATCGTAACCTCAGTTAGGTTTACCAAAATTGATAAACCGATAGAGCTTCACCAAATATGGGGAGAATGTATCACCATATTTGGTGAGGATCAAGGGGTCACATTATGGAACTTCACAAATTCATCGAATTAGGCATAAAAACAACAGGCAGCGGAGCCGAATTGTCCAGACGGCTGGACATGCTCTATAACAATCTTCAAGAGGCGAAATACAAGAAAAGAGGCCTGCCCTCTCACGCTTGCGTAAAGCTGGCCGAACTGATCGACGCCGACCCGCTGGAAGTAATCGCAGCCAGTGAAATGGTCACGGAAAAAAAGCCGGAACGTCAGGCATTATGGAGGCGAGTTCTCGAACACCGTCACACGACAGCAATGACCCTTTGTTTTGCCCTTGTCGCTGGATTTATGACACCGCAAAACGCAGAAGCATTTAATAACAATAACTTATCAAACGCGCTAAACACATATTCTTTATATTATGTCAAATTGCAAAAAATCGTTCTATTGATCGGATATCCGTTATGAATATGGTTCGTGCTTTGGTGTTTGTGCTGATTTTCACCTTTTCGATGGGTTGTCGTGCGGCTGACGGGTTTTCCCTGAGCAGTCCCACTGTCAGAGCCGAGGGTCAGCTCACTAACGATCAGGTTTTCAATGGTTTTGGTTGCGAGGGCAAAAACATTTCCCCTGCTCTTGCCTGGAAGAACGCACCGCAAGGAACCAAGAGTTTTGCCGTCACGGTGTATGACCCCGATGCGCCAACCAGTTCTGGGTGGTGGCATTGGGTTGTCGTGAACATTCCGGCGAGCGTCAATAAGCTCGGCGAAGGCGCCGGCGATCGGTCGGGAAAAGGTTTGCCGGAAAAAGCGACGCAGATTCGCACCGACTTCGGGTACGCCGGTTTTGGCGGTCCCTGCCCGCCCAAAGGGGATAAACCGCACCGCTACGTTTTCACCGTTTTTGCGCTGAAAACCGAGAAACTCGACCTTCCGCCCGATGCAACTGCCGCGCTGGCCGGTTTCATGATTAACGGTGAACTGATCGCCAAGACCAGCTTTACGGCGTATTAGGGGCGCTGAACACTGGACAGCAAGCGTTTATTTGTCGCGCTCTGGCCGCCTCCCACCGTTCAACGTGAACTGGCAGCGGTAGCGTCAGATGAATCGCACGGGGTTCCCGTGCGGTCGGGAAATCTGCATTTGACGCTGGCTTTTCTTGGACGCAGCAGCGTACAGCAAGAAGCCTGCTACCGGCAGGCGCTCTCGGGGCTGAAATTCGCGCCGATGGCGCTGGCTATTGACCAGATGGGTTTCTGGCGGGAGCCACGTATCCTGTGGGCGGGGCTGAAGGAAACACCAGCGGTCTTGACCGCATTGGTTGAGGAGATTCATACCTTGCTACAACCGTGCGGTTTCGTTCCAGAGACTCGCCCTTTTCGTGCGCACATCACGTTGAAACGAAAATACCCCGGCCCGGCGCCGGATTGGGGTATGCGACCGTCGGTGCGCTGGCTTGCTGATACAGTAGCATTGGTATGGTCGCAAAATACGCCGCGAGGAGTTTGTTATCGGCCTGTATTCAGGATAGCGGCCACGAAGCTCCATTTTTCATGACATTCTCTGCAAACAATGAAACATCATTCATCAGCACCAACTTTCGCCTCTTTGATAGAAACGCGCTACGGCAAAGCGCAAGCATTAGACACTGCTTTGCCGGAGCTCAACAAAACTCTGGAAACGCTTTTATCTCACCGTTCGGTGCGTTCGTTCCTGGAAACTCCGTTGCCATCGGGAACACTGGAATGCCTGATTGCCGCCGCGCAATCGGCGCCCTCCTCCTGCAATCTGCAAATGTGGAGTGTCGTCTCCGTTGAAAACGGTGCGCGTAAAGCGCGGCTGTCAGACTATGCTGGTCAACAGCGCCACATCAAACAAGCGCCGCTGCTGCTCATCTTTCTGGCCGACATGGCGATGCTTTACGAAACGGCGGCGGCTCAAAAAACGCCGATTGACGGCATTGATTATTTCGATACTTTTTTGATGGCCGCTATTGACGCAACGCTCGCGGCGCAAAATGTCGCCACTGCTGCTGAATCGATGGGTTTCGGCACGGTATATGCAGGAGCGCTCCGCAACCATCCCGAAGAGGTCATCCGTGAGCTTAATCTGCCGTCGCACGTTTTCCCGATATTCGGGCTCTGCATTGGCTATCCAAATTCCGAGCGTCCGACGCAAGTCAAGCCGCGCCTGCTGCAGTATGCCGTCCTGCATCGTGAGCAATACTCGAACAACGACACGCAACAAGCGATTGCCGACTACGACGCAACCATGGCCGCGTTTTATCGCTCCTATCGGGAGGCCGATGCCACTTGGTCGAAACAGTCGCTGGCGCGGTTGAGTAAACCGGAATCGCTGGCAGGGCGAGATCGCTTGAAAGAAGCGATCCTCAAGCAGGGTATTTTGTTGAAATGAAATTGGCGAACGATAGCGAAGCCCTCCCCTGCTCGCCGCCAATCACGCTCTTAACCGCTCGATCCAGCGTGCGAAATCGTCTATGTAAGTAAACACCACCGGCACGATGAGCAGGCTGAGTATGGTGGAGGTGAAGAGTCCGCCGATAACGGAGATGGCCATCGGCGCACGGAAGGTGGTGTCGACATTGCCCAATCCAAGCGCCAGCGGCATCATGCCTGCGCTCATCGCGATGGAGGTCATTACGATGGGACGAGCGCGTTTGCGGCAGGCGTCAAGCAGGGCGTCGAGCCTTTCAAGTCCCCGTTTGCGTTGTGCGGTGATGGCGTACTCGATGAGCAAAATGGAGTTTTTGGTGGCAAGCCCCATCAGCAGAACAAGGCCGAGCAAGGAGGACATCGAGAGGCTGGAGCCGGTTAAAAGCAGGCCGACAAAAGCGCCGCCAAGCGACAGCGGCAATGCAGCCAGCAGTGTGATCGGGTGCAGGAAATGCCTGAACAGAAGCACGAGTACCGCGTAAACGCACAGAATGCCGGCGAGAATAGCTATCAGAAAACTTACAAAGAGTTCGCTCATGAATTCTGCTTCGGCGATTTCCATAACGTTCAGCCCCGGAGGAAGATCAATCACGGAAGGAAGCAAGCGAATTTGTTTTGAAATTTCGCCCATGGGTGCGCCTCCGAGTTCGATATCGAACCGTATGTTGCGCGAGCGATTGTGGCGCGTGATTTGCGCTGGGCCGGCGAACATTTCCAAGGTCGCAATCTCGCCGAGCATCACCGGACCATGCGTACCCGGCAGGGTCAAGCGCCCGATCACCGCCAGATCGCTGCGTGCTTTGTCGTCAAGTTTCACAAGGATGGGAACTTGTCGTTGGGAAAGATTGAGTTTGGCCAATGCCGTATCGTAGTCGCCAAGGGTTGCGATGCGCAATGTGTCGGCGATGGCAAGACTGGTTACGCCAAGATCCGCCGCACGAGCAAAATCAGGCCGAACGGCGATTTCCGGACGAATGAGGCTTGCACCCGATTTGATATTGCCAAGCCCCGGAAAGGTGCGCAGGTCGCGTTCAATGGCGAGCGCTGCCGAGCGCAACGCATCAGGATCGTCGCCCGTGAGCAAGAAGGAATAACGATCTGAACCGTCCCCCCAACCAACTTCGAAGCGTGCGCCGGGCAGGGTTTCGAGCGCGACGCGAATCTGATTCTCGATGACTTGTTTGCGCGGACGTTCGCCACGTTGGGAAAGCTGAAGGGTCAACGACGCTTTGCGCACATCACCGCCGGAAGATGCGAAAGCATCGCCCCCTGCACTTCCACCGCCAATCGTGGAATAGATACGTGTTATATGATCCAGTCGTGCGAGCCGATCGTGGACTTCTCCAACAAGGCGGCGCGTTTGTTCGAGCGTTGCCCCCGGCGGCAGTTCAAGATGGATTTGAGTTTGCGAATTGTCGTCTGCGGTCATGAAGTCCTGGGGGAGCAGCACAGCGAGCGTCATGGAAACGATGAAGAAGGCCACCGCGCAAAAGATGGTAAGCACACGATGGTTCAAACACCATTCGACTTTCTTCGTGTACCACTGCACCCAGCGCGGTTCGCTGTGATCTCGCATGAAGGGCTGAAACATGGAAGCGGCAAGGATCGGCGTAATCATCCGGGCAACGACCAGAGACATGGAAACCGCGATCACGGCTGTCCAGCCGAATTGCTTGAAGAAGAGGCCAGCGACACCTTCCATGAACGCAATGGGCAAAAAGACAACCGCCAGCGTCGCCGTCGTCGCTACCACAGGCAGGCCGATTTCCGCCGTGGCATCGAGCGCCGCTTGCCGTGGTGTTTTTCCCATGCGCAGGTGGCGTACGATGTTCTCGACTTCCACAATAGCATCATCGACCAGAACGCCAACCACCAGTGAAAGCGCAAGCAAGTTAAGGATATTGATCGAGTAACCGAACAGGTACATCCCCAGGAAGGCGGAGATCGCCGACAGCGGTAGCGCCGTGGCCGCCACGATGGTTGCACGGAAGTCTCGCAGGAAAAGAAAAACAACAAGTACAGCCAGAAACGCACCTTCGTAAAGCATGCGCATGGAGACTTGAAATTCTTCTTGCGCGAAGTCGGCGAAGTTGAAAGCTTCGACGATTTCGAGATCGGGATTAGCCGCGAGAATCTTTTGCAATTCAGCACGTATCCCCGCGCCGGTTTCGACTTCGCCTTCGCCTCGGCTACGTGTGACCTCAAACCCGACGGCAGGCATTCCGTCCAGCAAAGCGAGCGAGCGCGTCTCGGCCACGGTATCTTGTACTGTCGCCACATCCGCGAGACGGACGCGGCGGCCATCCCAAAGCGGAAATTCCATGTGCGCAAGTTCTTCGGCGGAAGCCACGTTTGCCAGCGTGCGCATCGGTTGTTCGCCTCCCCCCAATTCAGCGCGCCCTCCCGCCATTTCGATTTGCATCTGGCGAATCTGGCGCGAAATTTCCGTCGCCGTTACGCCCAGCGCCTGCAAGCGCAGAGGATCGAGTGTGACCCTTATTTCACGAGTGGCGCCGCCGACTCTTGTTATAGCGCCCACTCCTTTGACGGCAAGCAGGCGCTTTGACAACTCATTGTCGATGAACCAGGACAACGCCTCGTCGTCCCAGCGCTGCGAGCGCACCGCATAGGCGAGGATAGGCATTGAGGCAAAGTCCACGCGGTTGACGACCGGATCGAGCAAGTCGGACGGCAAATCGGAACGAACACGCGCAACCGCAGAACGTACATCGTCCACCGCCTCCTGCAAAGGTTTCTCCAACTGGAACTCCAGCAGGATCGTCACTACGCCATCCTGGATCGTCGAATAAGTGTGCCTGAGTCCTTGTATCGTCGCAGCGGAATCCTCGATGCGCCGCGCGACATCGTTTTCAAGCTGCCCGGGCGCCGCCCCCGGCAACGCAGCCACCACCGTCACCATCGGCATGTCGAGGTCGGGGAAATTCTGGATTTTCATGCGCTGGAAGCCGTAAATCCCTCCCACGCACAGCAGCACGAAAAGCATGATGGGCGGAATCGGATTGCGAATCGACCACGCCGAAACATTGATATTCATGCGTGGCTACCGTTCATTTTCAACTTCATTTTTCAACAACCCGCACCCGGTCGCCATCGTTGAGAAAACCCGTGCCTGCCAACACAATTTTTAAATCCGTCGCAAGACCGTCGAGAATTTCCACGCGATCCCCGATACGCCGCCCCGTCGTCACCTTCACCTGCCGCACCGAGTCATCCGGTTCCAACTGAAACACATAGCTGAACGCCTCGCGCATCGTCACCGATTGCGATGGCACCGTCAACGCCGGACTCACGCCAAGATGAAACTCACCGCGCACAAACATTCCCGGTCGTACCGCCACATCCGGCGGCAGATCGACATAAGCAAATCCCGTGCGCGTGCGTCCATCAAGCGTTGGCGCAACCATTCGGACAGAACCTTCAACGAAGCGACCATCCGCAAGCGTCAGTTGCACCGAAACACCGGGGGTAATGCGTTCCAGTTCGACATCCGTCAATTCTGCCCGCCACTCCAAACGCCCTTTTCGGATCAGCCGAAAAAGCTCACCGCCAGGACCGAACACCGCGCCCACCGTTGCAAAGCGTGCCGAAACTACACCATTATCGGGCGATAGCACACGGGTGCGGGCAAGACGCAACTCCTGTGCCGCAAGCGTTGCTTGCGCCAAATCAACCTGCGCACGCGCGGATTGTTCGACAGACAAATGTTGAACGATTTGTTGATCGCTCATCGCGCCGCTGCCCTGCAAAGACCTTGCTCGCTCGGCATCGTCACGCGCCGTTTCCATCACACTGTGCGCCTGTGCAAGCGCTGCCTTCGCCTGCGCAACTTCAATCTTGACTGGCTCATCATCGAACACCGCCAGCACCTGCCCTGCCCTCACCGTGTCGCCCACATCCGCAGACACCTTGGTCAAGCGCAACGCTTGCACATCAGCGCCCACCACGGCTTCTTGCCATGCCTCAACAGAGCCATTGGCCAAAATACGAACCGGCCAATCTTCCGTTTCAGGTTGCGCCACCGTTATCGTCAAAGCGGGACGCAGCGCTATTTTGCCCTGCTCCTGCTCACCACATGCCGCGAACAAAGCAACGGCGGCAAGTGAAAGAAGAAGGCACCGAAGAAGCGAAGCGACCGAAGGCATGGCAGTATAAGAACCTTGGAAAAGATGAGCTATTATCTACGATTTTTTCATAACAAACCAGATATTTGCATAAACGAGGCAAAAACAAATGAATCGCAAAGAACACACAGAAAGTTGAGCGAGTGCATGTGGCGTTCTTGATTGTGCAGGCCAGGATGGAACGAAGTAAAATCCCAGTCTACGATCCTATCGGCGCCATTGCGAACGAAGCGAAGCCATCCAGAAAAACGGCAAATGCAATAATTACGCTTTCAGTTTTATGCTGGCAGTTTATGTTCATTGCCTTCATTTCACAATCGGAGATTGGATGGCGGATTACGGTCGCCGACCTGACTTATTGAACGTTTAGATGGAGCAGCTTAAGCCAATTGGAAATAGTTAAACGCGCATGCGCGTACAATATGTGTACAGCAACGTAGGATAAAGACACAGCCGCAATCCGACATCGCCCTATATTAACAAAACTACACTACGCCTGTCTCGTCTGCGCTTTCCTCGCTTTAACCCGTTGCGCCAGTTCGTCCAGCGAGATGTTGAGTCTTTCAAAGACGGGGTGCAGCAAGTCCTGTAATTCGATTTCAACCACATCTTCCGATTCGGAAGGGTATTCGTCGAGGAAGAGCCGCATCACTTCATCCAGTCGCAATGTTTCAGCGCAGCGTTGCAGCACCCATCCATCGCGGCCTCTATGAATCATTTTTTTATAGGTCAGCGTATCGAGCAGGAATCCGATCTGGTCGTCGCCAGCGCTAATGTATCTGCGCAGATGGGGTAGTTGCAACGCCCTGCCCTCGTGTTGCGCCTCATAAAGCTGCAATAGAATTTCTACCGCATCTTGAAAACGGCGGCGGAAGTCGCAGGGACGTTGCCATGCCGCGCCGCGCCAGTACGACAGCGACGCTGCAACGATGGCGCCGGCCAGCACGACCAGCCACAGGCAATACAGCCACAACAGAAAAATCGGCAGGCTGGCAAACGCGCCATAAACAAGTTGATAAGAGGTGACTTTTCCGACGTAGTAGTGGAACGTATAACGACCGCCCTCCGCCAGTAATGCCGCGAATGCTGCGCCGGCCAGCGCGTGCCGCCAGGGTACGTGTCGGTTTGGAACGACACGGTAAACGAGCCACAGCAAAGCCGTCGTTGTGCCCCAGCTACTCAAGAAGTGAAACAGGGACACCAACGTCGGCCAATCACCGGAAACGCCGAAGTGGTGATACAACCATCGCCACAGTGTAAAACCGGCGCCGATCAACAGCGGCCCAAGCGTCAGGATCATCCAGTAAACCAGACATTGCTGCATAAGGTTGCGGCGATTGCGGGTAGCCCAGATGTCGTTAAAGGCGCTTTCTATCGTGTGCAAAAGCACGAATGCGGCGATGCCGAGCAGGATTACACCAGCAGCGGTCAGGTTGCCGACGTTTCGGAGGAATTCCTCGACGTAATCGCCGACTTTGTCCGCGTATTCGGGCACCAGCATTCCCAGCGCCAGCAGCTTGAAGCGATCGGCAAATTCGCCGAAAACCGGAAACGCCGACAAGACGATCAGCGCGACGGTAAACAGTGGCACGAGAGCCAACAAGGTGGCAAACGTCAGACTGGCTGCCGCCTGCGTCATTCGCAATTCAAGCATTCGCCGCAGCAAAAAGCGCATGAAGCCAAAAATGCGGTAACGACGCAAGAGCGATAAGAACGAAAGCGAAATGGACATGGTTGTCAGGGTTCAGGTATCGGGACATTTTAACCGCAAAGAACGCAGAGAACATAAAGATTGCGCATAGGTTGCTGATGAGCGTAGGTTGGCAGTGAGTGCAGCTAACCTCAACGTATGGATGAACGCGAAGACGCGAAGCAACACAAAGAACCTCCCCACCCCACAAACCCAACCCTTGAAGAAAAAGACGTGAGCCGCCTCTTTCACAAGCGGGAGAGTGTTTCTTCTTTGCAGCCTCGCGCCTACGCGCGAGAATGCTTTTTCGATCCCTAATTCCTGACCTATGATCCCTGGCAGACATGCTATAATAAAGAGTTTGCTAACTTTTCTATTTTTCCATCAAACCGACGAGAACCATCATGACCTTGCAACGCACACTTTCCATCATCAAGCCCGACGCGGTCGCCCAGAACGTCATCGGCAAAATCTACACCCGCTTTGAAGACGCCGACCTGAAAATCGTCGCGGCGCAAATGCGCCAGTTGTCACGCACCGAGGCTGAAGGCTTTTACGCGGTGCATCGTGAACGTCCTTTCTTCAAAGATCTGGTCGATTTCATGATCTCCGGGCCGGTGATGATTCAGGTGCTTGAAGGCGCCGATGCGATTGCGAAGAACCGTACGTTGATGGGTGCCACCGATCCGGCAAAGGCCGATCCTGGCACAATCCGTGCCGATTTTGCCAAATCGATTGACGCCAACGCCGTACACGGCTCCGACGCACCGGAAACCGCTGCGGTGGAAATCGCCTATTTCTTCCCGGCGCTGGCCGTTTACGGTCAGTAAACGCAGCCGATAATCTGAATTTCCCGCCGCCATGAGCAGCATACCCTCGCGCGTCAATCTGCTGGATTTCGATCCAGTTGCGCTTGAAACGTTTTTCGTCAACATGGGCGAGAAACCGTTTCGTGCGCGGCAAGTGCTGCCTTGGCTGCATCAGCGTTTTTGCGACAACATCGACCAGATGAGCGATCTCTCGAAAGCTGTGCGCGAAAAACTCGCTGCGGTTGCCGAGGTTCGCTCACCGCGTGTGTTACGAGATACCATAGCGAGCGACGGTACCCGCAAGTGGTTGTTCGCGGTGGAAAATACGATTGGCAATAAGGCAAGCGCAGAAAACGCGATCGAAGCGGTCTATCTGCCGGAAGATGATCGCGGTACGCTGTGCATCTCGACGCAGGCTGGTTGCATGATGGACTGCTCGTTTTGCTCGACCGGTCATCAGGGTTTCAACCGCAACCTTTCTATCGGCGAGATCGTCGGCCAGCTTTGGGCTGCCAACCGCACCCTTTTGGCGGAAGGCATGAGTGCGCCTTGGATCGAGGCGGGACGCTCACCGATCACCAACGTTGTGTTGATGGGAATGGGAGAGCCTCTCGCCAATTTCAAAAACGTCGTCGCCGCCTTGCAACTTTTTCTGAACGATCACGCTTACGGATTGTCGCGCCGCCGCGTCACGCTCTCCACATCGGGCGTCGCGCCGATGATCGATGCGCTGCGCGATGTCTGTCCGGTTGCGCTGGCGGTCAGCCTGCATGCGCCTGATGATGCGCTGCGCGACCACTTGATGCCGGTCAACCGCCGTCATCCGCTTCCCGAACTAATGGCGGCTTGTCGTCGTTATCTCGATAAAGCGCCGCGCGATTTCATTACTTTCGAATACCTGTTGCTAGCCGATATCAACGACGCGCCGACGCAAGCCACCGCGTTGGTCGAATTGGTACGCGATGTACCGTGCAAATTCAACCTGATTCCGTTCAACCCGTTTCCGGAAGCGCCGTACCGTGCTCCGAAGCGTGATCGCGTGCTGGCGTTTCAGCGCGTGTTGATGAACGCCGGTATCGTTACCACGATTCGCAAAACGCGCGGCGGCGACATCACCGCCGCCTGCGGGCAACTGGCTGGCCAGGTTCAAAATCGGGTGCGCTACCGGATGAGCGATGTTCCGCGCCGCGCCGAGCCGCGCGAAGTAGCGGCGCTTTCATCACAACACGTTACACAGTGTTCCGCGCAGTCTCCGGCGCTGCTCCCTGCCACGCGCCAACACCACTGTTTTTCCTGTTATTCTCACACCGAGCACCCTGTTACCTAAGGAGTTGTTTATGATGGCTACACGCTTCCGCTTGTTCATTTCGATGTTGGCCGTGCTAACGCTTGCGGCCTGTGCCGGAATGCCCCCCCCCTCCGATGATTCTTCGCAAATGCTGCAAGCAGCTCAACGGCCACAATTTCAAAATACGCCGGCTTCGCCGCGCGTCCGGGCAGAAGCGCGCACTGCGCTGGCGCTCGGTTACTACGAGCGCGGCCAGTTCGACGTGGCGCTGGAAGAGCTCGACGAAGCCAGAAAGATTGATGAGCGTTATTCGATGATTTATAACGGCTACGGGCTGGTGTATGCATATCTGAAAGAAGACAGCAAGGCCAACAGCAACTTCCAGCGCGCCATCGAACTCGATCCCAACAACCCTGAGATCCGCCACAACTGGGGCTGGTTCTTGTGTACTTCCGGTCGGGCGCGTGAGTCACTGACGGAATTCAACCGTGTTGCGCTCGACCCGCTGTACAAAACGCCGGAAATCGCTTTCACCAATGCCGGTCGTTGTGCGCTCTCCATCAACGACAAAGCGACGGCACGTCAATATCTGGAACGCGCACTAAACGTTAGACCCGATTACCCTCAGGCCGCCTACTCGCTGGCCGAACTCAACTACGGCGAAGGCAAGCTCAACGAAGCGCGCGTTATGATGCGCATCATCATGCAAACACCGACGCCGACCGCCGACGCGCTGTTTCTCGGCGCCTGCATCGAGCGAAAATTGAACGATAAAAGAGCTGAAGACTCGTACGTTCTGCAATTACAAAACCGCTATCCGAATGCCGAGCAAACGCAACGAATCACCGCGCCCGGAAGTTGCCCGTGAGCAAACCTCAATCCAAGCGCACCAAGAAACGTGCGGAACCTCCAACACAGCCTGCCGATAACGATTTGCTGTCGGCGGAGTCTGTGCCGCAGGTTTCCGTTCTGACCTCGGGGAAAGCGGCATTGCCCCCGGAAGAAAAAACATTTCAGCCGGAAGCAAACGCTGCTTCGGAAGCGTTGGATCAAAAACCACCTCAAGAAGAAATGAACCAGGAAAATTCCTCTGAAACAGAAGCAGAACAAGAGGCTTCGAACATAACGCCCTCTGCAGGCGCTTTGCTGAAAGAGGCTCGGGAAGCGGCCGGTCTTTCTATCGACGAGGTTTCGCATTTTCTCAAGCTGGCACCGCGTCAAGTCCACGCGCTCGAACAGCAAGACTTTGCCTCCCTTCCGCCCCGCGCCTTCGTGCGCGGCTTCATGCGCAACTATGCGCGTTTTTTGAACATTGACGCCAACGTCGTGCTGGACGTGCTGCCGCCGGAATGTCCGCAAGCCCTCAGTCCGGCCGCTTCCAGCGTCAAACTGTTAACACGCAGCATGCCTGTTTTGCCACCCTACGGTGAAAAAGTAACCAGACCGCAAACCTGGAAATGGTTGTTTGCCGTAGCGGCTCTCGCTGTTATCGCGGTCGTTTTTTTCTTCTGGCCGCAAATAGTAGCGTTGTTTCCGGAGAGTGAAGCAAACCCTGCCGTCGCCGAAGAACTCAAAACGCCTTCCGTCTGGCAGGAAGGTGAAAACGTTCTTGCCATTACGCCAATCATCGCGCCGCTATCGGAAGCCCCCGCGCCTGCCGATCCACTTGCCGCACCGGAATCTCCAACGGTGATCGCAGCGCTTACCGGGGAAGAAGTCGAATTGGTGTTACGCTTTACCGGCGATTCCTGGGTCGAAGTGCGCGATAAACACGACGCAATCCTTTATTCCGCGATTGCAAGAGAAGGCAGCGAAAAAACCTTACGCGGCGCGGCGCCGTTTTCGCTGGTGCTCGGAAACAGCGGCTCTGTTACGGTGATGTTGCGCGGCGAGCCTGTCGATATGGGCGGCCAAAGCAGGCAGGGCGTAGCGCGGTTGGTGCTTGAGTAAAACCAACGGTCGAATAACGCCGCAGGCTGGGATGAAACGAGATGGAATCCCAGCTTCAAGCATCACCGAAAATCCAAAACGCCGGGATTGCGTTACGCTTCATCCCACGCGCTAAAAAGATATACACATGGAAATTAAAAGAATTGCTTGCCCTGCATGATGACGATTTGAAAACGATTTGTGTTGTTACAAAAGAAAACGAAAAAACATACGAGATAAAAATATCGCAACCTATAAGTCAACAACCACCGGCAAAGCCGGCGACTTGATTAAGGTTAGGAAGAAGGTTTTATGGAACACCCTATCATTTTTATTTCTAATAAAATAGTTCTTATTTTGATTCTTCTCATTGGGATTTTAAGTTTTATTTTATCGCTAAGGACAAAAAATAAGCATATATTTTTCTTTAGCTTAGGTCTTTTATTATTCAGCTTGTCTGAAATAATTATTACTCATGTGCCTTTTCAAAAAATAATATATTCTGCGCCAGACTATGCTGTGCCTTACCTTGAATGGAATTTGGTAAACGAAATGCTTTTTCTATGGATATTAGAAAGCGTTAGCCTGTTTTTGAGCTTTTGCTCGTTGGCGCTTTTGCTAAGGCATTACAAATTTAGCGTTTATTCAGCAGGAGTTGTTTGGCGAAAGCGACTTAAGCCGAAGGGGAAGCAAGTAAGTGTAACCTGGATAAGCGAAGCGCAATCCAGGAGCCATCTCTCCGGCGCGAAGCGTCGCTGATATTTTTCCCTTCCCTTGAGGGTTGAGGAGGATTGAGCAGCCTGCATAGGCCGTGATGAGCTTGCGAACCCCGACGTTCGGTAGGAAAATAGCCGAATGAAATGCAATCTTGCCCCCAATAGCCCGCCGCTGCTCAACAACATCAGCTTTGAGCGGTTCGGTCCGATCAACTGCGGGACTACACAAAATACGGTCATCTAAAACCCAAAATGAAAAAATTTATACAGCGCGATTGTTTAACTGGATTGCTTCGCTTCGCTCGCAATGACGCCGAGCATTCAAGCACGCATATTGGGAATCGAGCGACCCATATCAGAATCTCTTTTCCCTTCAACTCATGACCGCCCTCCCCTTCATTTCCCGCCGTTTAAGCCGCCGAGTGATGGTCGGCCATACCGCCATTGGCGGTGGTGCGCCGATTGTCGTGCAGTCGATGACCAATACGGACACTGCCGATATTGCCGCGACGACCGCGCAGGTCAAGGCGCTGGCGGATGCCGGTTCCGAACTGGTACGTGTGACGGTGAACACGCTGGAGGCGGCGTGCGCCGTGCCGCACATCCGCGAGGCGCTTGACCGAAAACAATGCAACGTGCCGCTGATCGGCGATTTTCATTACAACGGTCACAAACTGCTTGCCGATGAACCGGCTTGCGCCGAAGCGCTCGCCAAGTTTCGCATCAATCCCGGCAATGTCGGTCAGGGCGAAAAGCACGACAGCCGGTTTGCGCAACTGATTGATGGCGCGTTGCGCTTCGGCAAGCCGATACGGATTGGCGTCAACTGGGGATCGCTCGATCAACAAGTGCTGGCGCGGTTACTCGATGCCAATCAGACGCGGACGCCGCCGTTGCCGCTGGCGCAGGTGATGCATCAGGCGCTGGTCACGTCGGCGCTGGAGAGTGCCGCTTTTGCCGAAGCGCAGGGTTTGCCCGCTGACCGCATCATTTTGTCGTGCAAGGTTTCGGAGGTTCAAGACCTGATCGCGGTTTATCGCTTGCTGGCCGAACGCTGCGATTACCCGCTGCATCTGGGCTTGACCGAAGCAGGTATCGGCTCGAAAGGCATTGTCGCTTCCAGTACCGCGCTGGCGGTTTTGCTGCAAGAAGGCATCGGCGATACGATTCGCGTTTCGATTACGCCGGAATTGGGAGCGCCACGAACGCAAGAAGTCATCGTCGCTCAGGAAATTTTGCAGTCGCTGGGATTACGCGCTTTCACGCCGGCAGTCATCTCCTGCCCCGGCTGTGGGCGTACCACCAGCACGTTTTTTCAAAAGCTCGCCGCCGATGTTCAGGATTATTTGCGTGCGTCGATGCCTGCTTGGAGGACGACGTATTCCGGCGTCGAAAACTTGCGGGTGGCGGTGATGGGATGTATCGTCAACGGACCCGGCGAATCGAAAATGGCCAATCTCGGCATTTCCCTACCCGGTGTCGGCGAAGCTCCGGCAGCACCGGTTTTTATCGACGGCAAGAAAAGCGTAACCTTGCGCGGCGAGCACATCGCCGAAGAATTTAAAACGATCATTGACGACTATGTACGAGCCGTTTATAGCAGCAAAGAAAACGATAGTCTTGAGAGTGCGCCGTCCGCTCGGCCACACGACACTCTCAATAAGTTGCTTGCACAATGCGACTCTTCTGCCAAAATTTCAGTAGATGAGCGCGAGTGATTAGATGCTCCGCCTGTTGGCAAAAAGTTGCTGTGAGAAACACCGTGAAATATAAGGACAACAACGCATGACTGATAATGCAAAAACCACCGCAAAACCGGCCACGCAAGCCACACTTCAGGCCGTTCGCGGGATGAACGATATTTTGCCGGACGACGCGCCGCTGTGGTTGCATCTGGAAGATACTGCGCGTCGGGTGTTCGAACAATATGGCTACCGCTTTTTGCGGGTGCCGATTGTCGAGCCGACGCCGCTGTTTGTGCGCGGCATCGGCGAAGCCACCGATGTTGTTGAAAAAGAAATGTACACCTTCGAGGACAAACTCTCCGGCGAAAGTTTGACGCTGCGCCCCGAAGCCACTGCGGGTATCGTTCGCGCTACGATTCAGCACAACCTAACCTACGAGCGCCCGCAGCGGGTTTGGACGCACGGCCCGATGTTCCGCCACGAGCGACCGCAAAAAGGCCGCTATCGGCAGTTCCATCAGCTCAATGTCGAGGCGCTTGGTTTTGCCGGGCCAGATGTTGACGCCGAGCAAATCGTGTTGCTGGCGCGGCTGTGGAAGGCGCTTGGGCTGGAAAACAGCGTCTCTCTCAAGATCAATTCCATCGGCGATCCTGCCGATCGCCGCGCCTACCGCGAGGCGCTGACCGTTTATTTTTCGCAAAACGTTGAAGCGCTCGACGACGACTCGAAACGGCGGCTCTCGACCAATCCGCTGCGCATTCTCGATTCCAAAAATCCCGCGATGCAAACTATTATTGAAGGTGCGCCGCGCATGCTCGAACAACTGGGAACGGACGCACGCGCCCATTTCGACGGTTTGCGGAAATGGCTCGACAGCGCCGGTCTTGTTTACGAGATCGACACCCGTCTGGTGCGCGGGCTGGATTACTACAACCGCAGCGTGTTTGAGTGGGTCACTGATCGGCTCGGCGCACAAGGAACCGTGGCTGGTGGTGGGCGCTACGACGGCCTGTGTGAATCGCTGGGTGGCAAACCGACCCCCGCTTGCGGCTTTGCCGCTGGCATGGAGCGGCTGGTGTTGCTGCTTCGGGAGGGCTTAGAAAAAAGCGGAGAAAGCGCCACACCCGCCCCCCTCGCCTATCTGGTGCACCAAGGCGATGCCGCCGCAGCGCTCAGTTGGGGGTTGGCAGAGACATTGCGAGACGCCGGTTATGGCATTGTGCTTCATGCTGGTGGCGGCAGCATGAAGTCGCAAATGAAGAAAGCCGACGCCAGCGGTGCCCGTTTTGCTCTCATTTTGGCGGAAGATGAGGTTCGAGACCGCACAGTCACGGTAAAATGGCTGCGCGAAACAGGCCAGGAGCAACAAACCGTGCCGATTGATGGCTTGATTGCGTGGCTGACCGCCGTTACCGTATAAAATATTCTGTTTAGCACAAAAACTTTAAGGAAATCCAAGCATGGCTGTGTACGATCATCAAGAACAGGAACAACTGGAAGACATCAAGGCATGGTGGAATGAATGGGGCGGTTATGTCACTGCTATTGCCGCCATCGCCTGTGTCGTGCTGTTTAGCGTTCAGGGTTGGCGCTGGTGGAAAACACAGCAGGCGGACAGCGCCTCGACACTGTATTTCGCCGTCAGCGATGCCGTACAGGCAAAAGATGCCATCCGCGCCAGAGAGGCCATGACGCAACTAACCGATGGCTACGGCAGCACCGGCTATGCCCCACGCGCCGCCCTTCTCATGGCCGAATCGCTTTGGTCCGGCGGTGACAAAGCGGAAGCTCAGGCGCAGTTGCAATGGGTAATTGACCGCGCTTCGGAAAGCGACCTCAAAGACATCGCCCGCTATCGGCTGGCGGAAACGCTGATCGAAGAACAAAAATTCGACGATGCGCTGCGTACGCTCGACGCCAAGCACAGTCCGGCATTCGAGGGTTTGTTCGCTGACACTCGCGGCGATGCGCTGTTCGGTGCCGGTCGCCGTGACGAAGCGCGTGCCGCTTATCAAACCGCTCTTTTGAAGGTGGACAACCCTTACCGCAACGTCGTCCAGATCAAACTCGACGGACTGGGCGGTCCGGTCAATCCTGCCGCGCCGGAAGAACAAACACCATGATCAGAATGTCGCACGCTTTTCCGTGGTTCGTGGCAACGTCTATTGCGTTAGCCGCGTTGGGCTTGGCCGCCGGTTGCTCCTCAAGTAACAAAAAGCCGCCGAAACTTGCCGACGCGGCACCAGCCGCGCCGGTCACTATCGCCTGGCGGACAAACACTGGCGATGCCGCGCTGGGCTTTGCGCCAGCGATTGCCGGTAACGCCATTTATGTTGCGTCGCGTGGAGGCCAAATCACCCGCCTCGATGTTGAAACTGGCCGTGCCTTGTGGCGCATCAGTGCGAACTCGCCGCTTTCCGCTGGTCCCGGCGCTGACGCAACGATGATCGCGGTCGGCACCCCCGCCGGTGAAGTCCTCGCCTTTGACACCGACGGAAACCCGTTGTGGCGCGTGAAAGCGTCCAGCGAAATTATCGCGCCGCCGACCGTGGCGGACGGCCTTGTCGTCGTCCAAACCGCCGATAACCGCACCCACGGTCTTGACGGCGGCGATGGCTCCGCCAAATGGATGGTGCAGCGCAATGTGCCGCCGCTGATCGTGCGCAATACACAAGGCGCCGTCACCAGCCGTGGTGGACTGTTTTTCGGAACCGCCGGCGGTCGCTTGATCGCCATCGATCTGGCTTCGGGCGAAGTTGCCTGGGACGTTGCTGTGGCGACTCCGAAAGGTACGACGGAACTGGAGCGCATTGCCGATGTCACCAGCCGTCCGCTAATCGAAGAAGGCCATATCTGCGCGGCAGCTTTCCAAGGGCGCATCGCCTGCTTTGAAATCATGCAGGGGGCGCTGCTGTGGACACGCGATATTCCCAGCTATTCGGGCATTGCCGCCGACGACGCACACCTTTACGTCTCCGATGACAAAGGCGTCGTCCACGCGCTCGAAAAACAAACCGGCGCCTCGATCTGGAAAAACGATTTATTGAGTAGCCGCTGGCCAAGCGGCCCGCAGTTTATCGGGCGTGATATCGGCGTCGTCGATATCGACGGCTATTTGCACGTTTTCGCTGCCGAGGATGGCAAATATCTCGGTCGCTTGCCGACCGACGGTACGCCGGTGACTGTGCAACCGCAACTCGACGGCAATCAAATGATCTGGCTGTCGAAAGCAGGCAACGTTTACGCCGTCGTGCCACGCTGATCCGGCAACAAACAACGAAAATGTCTGCCGCCTGTTAACGCTACATGCTGCCTACCATCGCCCTTGTAGGCCGACCTAATGTCGGCAAATCGACTCTGTTCAATCGCTTGACCCGCTCGCGGGCGGCGCTGGTCGCCGATTTTCCCGGTTTGACGCGCGACCGCCATTACGGTCAGGCGCATTGGGGGGGAAGGACGTTTTTGGTGATCGACACCGGCGGCTTCGAGCCGGTCGTCAAGGACGGCATTTTACGTGAGATGGCGCGGCAAACCGAGCAAGCAATCGCCGAGGCCGATCTGGTGATTTTTCTTGTCGATGCCCGCGAAGGCATCGCGGCGCAAGATCACATTATTGCCGACAAATTGCGTCGTAGCGGTCGTCCGGTGCTGCTGGCCGTCAATAAAGCCGAGGGGCTTCAACGCGAACGTGCTTCCGGCGATTTCTACGAGCTGGCATTGGGCGAACCTTATCCGATTTCGTCGGCGCACGGTGATCGCGTCCGCGAACTGATTGATGAAGCGCTCGACGTCATCGGCGTCCCCTACCCCCATGACGAAGAAAGCGAGGACGGCGACCTCTGGAACGAAACGCCGCCCTTATCTCCCGACGCAACGGCAGACGAAGCGTCGACTGTAGGCAGCGCCCCCGCCAAACCGATCAAGGTGGCCATTGTTGGTCGTCCTAATGTCGGCAAATCAACTTTGATCAACGCCCTGCTCGGTGAGGAGCGGGTCATCGCCTTCGACCAGCCGGGAACGACGCGCGATTCGATCTACCTCGATTTCGACTATCAGGAGCAACCTTATAAACTGATTGACACCGCCGGTGTGCGCCGCCGCGGCAAAGTCACTGAGAGCGTCGAGAAATTTTCGGTGATCAAAACCTTGCAGGCCATCGAGGACGCCAATGTGGTGATTCTGTTGCTCGATGCGCAGCAAAACGTCTCCGAGCAGGACGCTCACATCGCCTCGTACATTCTGGAAGCCGGACGCGCCTTGGTGGTCGGCATCAACAAATGGGATGGGCTTCCTGCCGACCAGCGCGAAACGGTCAAGCGCGATTTCGACCGCAAGCTCGGTTTTTTGAGTTTTGCGCGGCATCTGCATTTGTCGGCGCTCAACGCGCAGGGCTTGCCCGCCCTGATGAAGGCGGTTCGCGCCGCCTACGATGCGGCGACGCGCAAACTGCCGACGCCGCGCTTGACCCGTTTGCTGCAACAGGCGGTCGAGCGCCAACAACCCCCTCGCGCTGGCGGCGGACGCCCCAAGCTCCGCTACGCGCACCAGGGCGGCTCCAACCCGCCGATCATTGTGATCCACGGCACGGCGCTGGCCAGCATTCCGCAGAATTACGTCCGTTACCTGGAACGCTTTTTCTCCGAAGCGTTCCAACTTGAAGGAACGCCGCTCAGGGTGCAGTTCAAGACCGGGAATAACCCTTACGTCGTATCGAGACGTTAAAAAAAGCCCACACGACCTGCCTGAACTTGTTATGATCGCGTTTGCGCGTCGTCCAAAAGATGTCCCCTTGTGTTATTTTGACGCCGGAGATGGTGCTGGTTTGGTGGCGCCGGTTTTATGGATTTATTTTTTTGCGGGAGTTTTTTTATGAGCAATAAAGGGCAAATGCTACAAGACCCGTTCCTCAATGCGTTGCGCAAGGAACATGTGCAGGTTTCGATTTATCTTGTCAACGGTATCAAGTTGCAGGGGCAAATCGAATCCTTCGATCAATACGTGGTGTTGCTGAAAAATACCGTCACCCAAATGGTGTACAAGCACGCCATTTCGACGGTCGTTCCGGCTCGTGCCATAAGCATGCTGCACAGCGCTCCCGCCACTACGCAGGAAACGCCTGACGTTGACGACGAAGAAATGTAACCTGTTCCGGGGCGGCAAGACAGCAAACTGCACCAAGCCGCCCCGCATAATCGTCCCTATTTTTACGCTTCCCCCTCCTTCCCTTTTCGCTGTTGCGGCGTTGTCCCAACAAGTGGCTCCACGTACTCTGCGCACTGTTCTTTATGTTTGACCGCCCTGCTTCCGGCACCCGTGCGCTATTGGTTCGTATCGACTTCGGTGAGGGACAGACCGAGTTGCGCCTTGATGAGTTGAAAGAATTGACCGTCTCGGCGGGCGCTACGGTGCTCGGCACGATCTCAGGACGCCGCGCCAAACCGGATCCGGCGTTTTTTGCCGGTCGCGGCAAGGTGGACGAGATCGCCGAACAATGCCGCTTCACCGAAGCCGATCTGGTTCTTTTTGATCATCCGCTCACCGGCGTCCAGCAGCGCAACCTCGAACAAGCGCTGCAATGCCGCGTCCTCGATCGCGTCGGCCTGATTCTCGACATTTTCGCGCAACGCGCACGCAGCGCCGAGGGCAAGCTGCAAGTTGAACTGGCGCAACTGAAGCATCTATCAACCCGTCTGGTCGGCGGTTGGACTCACCTCGAACGGCAAAAAGGCGGCATCGGCCTGCGCGGTGGCCCGGGCGAAACACAGCTTGAAGTTGACCGTCGATTGATTACCCAGCGCATCAAGCGATTGAACGCGCAACTTGCCAAACTTACCCGCACCCGACAAACGCAAAGCCGTACCCGCGCACGGGCACGGGTGCGAACCGTCGCGCTGGTCGGTTATACCAACGCCGGGAAGTCCACCCTCTTTAATCAGTTGACGCGCGAGCAACTACATGCTGCCGACCAACTGTTTGCCACACTGGACACCACTTTGCGCCGCCTGCCGATCCAGGGAGCGCAAAAAATCGTGCTGTCCGATACCGTCGGCTTTATCCGCGATTTGCCGCATGATCTCGTCGTCGCCTTCCGCGCTACGCTGTCGGAAGCGGCGGAGGCCGACTTGCTCCTGCATGTGATTGACGCTTCGAATCCGCAACGCGACGAACAGATCGACGCGGTCAATCAGGTGCTCGACGAAATCGGCGCCGGTGAGCGTCCGCAGCTTCGCATTCTGAACAAAATCGACCAAGCGGCACTGTCGCCCGGAATCGAGCGCGATGGCTATGGTAAAATTCAAACGGTTCGCCTGAGCGCATTGACCGGAGAAGGATGCTCCGATTTGCGGCTCGCGCTGGCAGAGATTTTTCCGGCGACGGGTTTGTCCGACGGGGGGCCGGAGCCATTCCGCGAAGAAGCCGAGGCACAGTATCTTTCTGTGCCCCCGGGTTTTTCTAACTGAGTTTTCATTCTTTTCGATACCAAGCCACTGTTATGTCTTTCAACGATCCACAATGGGGAAAACGAGACGATGACCGTCGTCCACCACCGAACCAGGACGGCCCGCCCGATCTTGATGCCATTTGGCAAAACGTCAACAAACGCCTGAACGAGATGTTTGGCGGCAAGGGCAATGGAAGCCAGCGGCCTCCGTCCGGCGACCGCCCGCCGCAGATGCCTTTCCCGTTGCCCGGCGGCAGTGGCGTATGGCTCGCAATTCTCGTCGCTGCCTTATGGCTGGCGAGCGGCTTTTATATCGTTGACGAAGGTAGCCGTGGCGTTGTCACCCGTTTTGGCAAACACGTCGAAACGCGCCAGCCCGGTCTGCAATGGCATTTGCCGTTCCCGATCGAGCGCGCCGAAGTCGTGAAATACACAGAGGTGCGAGCCATCACCATCGGCTACCGAAGCGATGTTGCAAACCGGATCGACCGCGAAGCGACGATGCTGACCGACGACGAAAACATCATCGATATTCTGTTCGCCGTTCAGTACAACCTGCACAGCGCCGAAGATTTTGTTTTCAAAAACCGCGACCCGGACTTGATCGTCGGTTTTGTTGCCGAAACCGCGATCCGTGAAATTGTCGGCAAAAACAAAATGGATGACGCGCTGTACGTTAACCGTGAGCAAATTGCCTTGCAAACAAAAGACTTGATGCAGCACATGCTTGACGAGTACGCGACCGGCGTCAACGTCCAGCAAGTGATGCCGCAGAGCATTCAGCCGCCGGATCGTGTGCAAGCCGCGTTTGCCGACGCCGTTAAAGCCGGTCAGGATCGTGACCGGATGAAGAACGAAGGCGAAGCCTACGCCAATAACGTCGTGCCGCGCGCCCAGGGTGTCGCCTCGCGCTTGCGCGAAGAGGCCATCGGCTATGCGGCTGAAGTCGTGCAGCGTGCCGAAGGTGACGCGCAACGGTTCTCACAACAGCTTGCCGAATACAAAAAAGCGCCGGAAGTAACGCGCACCCGCCTGTACCTCGACACGATGCAGTCGGTGATGACGAGCAGCAGCAAGATCGTGATTGATCAGCAAAACAGCAACAACCTGCTTTATATGCCGTTGGATCAACTGCTGCAACAATCGGCGGCGGCGCTGCCGAATTTGCCCTCGACAGTCAATCGACCGACGACGGCGCTTGTCGAAGATAAATCGTCATCCCCTTCCGAAACCGCCAATCGCAATAACCGCGATTTGCTGCGTAACCGTTAATCAGGAGAGCCGCCATGAAATTCCTTTCGACTTTCCTTGCCGTTCTCGTCGCCCTCTTTCTGGTCTTTTCGCAGGTCGTCTATACCGTCGATCAGCGCCAGTACGCGATCAAATTCCAGTTCGGCGAGATTATCAGCGCCAGAACCGAACCCGGCATCGCCATCAAGTGGCCGTTGATTCAGAACATCCGTTTTTACGACAAACGTAACATGACGCTGACCAGCGCCAACGCCGACAACATCATGACCGCGGAGAAAAAACCGCTACTGATTGATTTCGTCGTTCTGTGGCGTATCACCGATGTCAGCCAGTATTACCGCAGTGTTTCCGGCGATGAAGGAAGAGCAAAACAGCGCTTGGAACAAAACGTGCGGAAAATCCTGCAACAGGAAATCAACTTGCGTTCCATCCGCGACGTGATTTCGCTGGAGCGTGACAAGATCACCGCTGCGACCCGGCAAAAAGCCAGTGCCGATGCCAGCTTGATCGGCGTTGAAATCGTCGATGTGCGGTTGCGGCGTGTCGATTTTCCGGCTGAAGTCACCAATTCGGTCTATGACCGGATGCAGGCGGAACGGTTGCGCGTCGCCAACGAATTGCGTTCGACCGGCGCCGCCGAGAAGGAAAAAATTCAGGCGGAAGCCGATCGGGAACGGCAAATCATCGTTGCCGAGGCCTACAAGGAAGCGCAAACGATCAAGGGCAAGGGCGACGCCGAAGCAACGGCCATTTATGCCAGAGCCTACAACGCCGACGCCGAGTTCTACAATTTTTACCGTAGCCTGGAAGCCTACAAGGAAACCTTCCAAGGCAGGAACGATGCACTCGTCCTCGATCCTTCTTCGGATTTCTTCCGTTACTTCAAACGTTATAGAAGCGGCAAGCCCTGATCGCGGGTGACCGCGGGTCTTAGCAAACCATGAAAACGTTGGGGCTGGCGATTGCGTTGCTGTGCATTCTGGAAGGGCTGCTGCCCTTCTTGATGCCCGCGCAATGGCGCGAGATTTTTCGCAAGATCATCGACTTCTCGGACGGCCAGTTACGCTTTATCGGACTGATCTCGATTGTGGCCGGTTTGTTAATGTGGTTCATATTCCAATGACGATCCCGTGGCTTCCTGTACCCCGCCGTATCGTCTTGCCGCAAATGGTGTTATCGTTTCACCGTAACATAGGTCGCGCCGAAAAGAGGCGCACTTTTTCTGCACAATAAAACTTTTGCTTGATCGCTTTTAAGGAAAGGCTCAGCTCATCATGGGGAAGAATGTCGTCGTTATCGGTACGCAATGGGGCGATGAAGGCAAAGGCAAGATCGTCGATTGGTTGAGCGAGCGCGCTCAGGGCGTCGTCCGCTTTCAGGGTGGACACAACGCCGGTCATACGCTGGTCATCGGGCAGCGCAAAACCATTTTGCGGCTCATTCCTTCAGGAGTATTGCACCCGACCGTCGCCGTCTATATCGGCAACGGCGTCGTGCTTTCGCCGCAGGCGCTGCTTCAGGAAATCGGTGAACTGGAAGCCGCCGGTTTGCAACTGCGCGACCGGCTGAAAATTTCACCCGCCTGCCCGCTGGTATTGCCCTACCATGTGGCAATTGATCAGGCGCGTGAATCGGCTATGGGCGACGGCAAAATTGGAACGACCGGTCGTGGCATCGGACCTGCCTACGAAGACAAAATTGCACGTCGTGCGTTGCGGGTTCAGGATCTGTGCCACCCCGACCTTTTCACCGCCAAGCTCGAAAAACTCGCCGAGTACCATAATTTCTTGCTTACGCAATACTACAAACGCGAGCCGCTGCTATTTGCGCAGGTGCGCGATGAAATGCTGGCGCTGGCGCCTCAAATTACGCCGATGGTCGCCGATGTCGCCCATTTGCTGCACGAAGCGCGGCAAAGAGGTGATTCGCTGCTCTTTGAAGGCGCTCAGGGTTCGATGCTTGATATCGACCACGGCACTTACCCATTCGTGACCAGCTCCAACTGTCTTGCCGGAAACGTCTTCGCCGGTAGCGGTCTCGGCTTGGGTGCGGTCGATTACGTGCTCGGCATCGTCAAAGCCTACACCACTCGCGTCGGCACCGGCCCCTTCCCGACGGAACTTACCGATTCCATCGGTGCCGGACTTGCCAAACGCGGCAACGAATTCGGCTCCGTCACTGGACGCCCACGTCGCTGCGGCTGGCTCGACATCGCGCAGCTAAAACGTTCGCTGCAACTGAGCGGCGTCACCGGCATGTGCATCACCAAGCTCGATGTGCTCGATGGAATGGACGAAGTGTGCATCAGCACCGGCTACACCATCAACGGTCAGCCCTCCGACCTAATCCCGACCGGCGCTGATGCCGTCGCGCAATGCGTGCCGGTGTATGAGCGTTTCCCCGGCTGGAGCGAAAGCACCGTCGGCGTCAAAACCTTCGACGCGCTGCCTGCCAACGCCCGCGCCTACCTGAAACGGATTGAGGCGCTGACCGGCGTGCCGATCGCGATGGTATCGACCGGACCGGAACGCAACGAAACCATATTGGTGCACCACCCGTTCCATTGAAATCCTCCCTGTAGGTGGCTGACGAGCGCAGCGAACCGCAACATTCGGCCTTGCGCGAAGCCGCGAAGAAAAAGCCCCCTTTCCAAAGGGGGTGGCCGCCGAAGAGCCTGCCCCCGAAATGTTTTTGGTCGGGGGCGGACGGGGGTTTGTTTCTCACGCGCCGCCAGGCAACAAAACAAAGACACATCATGGCAGAAAAACTCCACATCACTTGGGCGCAATACCACGCACTGATCGAGCAACTCGCGCTGAAAGTGCATGAGTCGGGCTGGTTCTTCGATCAAATTGTTTGCATCGCGCGTGGCGGTTTACGTATCGGCGACGTCTTGTCGCGCATCTACGAGATGCCGCTGGCCATTCTTTCCGCGCACTCATACAACGCCGGTGACGGCACGGTGCGTGGCGAATTAATTATTGCCGAACACATTACGATGATATCGCCCAAGATAGGCGAGCGCATCCTGCTCGTTGATGACATGGCCGATTCGGGAATCACGCTGAAGAAAATCGTCGAAGCGTTGCCGCAGCGCTACCCCGACATCAAAGAAATCAAAACCGCCGTGCTGTGGTGGAAAGCCTGCTCAATCTTCAAACCCGATTACTGGATCGACTACCTGCCAGACAGCCCGTGGATTTGCCAGCCTTTTGAAATTTACGATCAGATGCAGGTCAACGACATCAGCAACCGTCAGCAGGAAAAATGAATCCTATCAAGCGGCAGGAATCAGAAAACCATAACGCTTCAGGGTTGTTTTGACCCTATCGCTCAGCATGTATCGATAAAACCGACGCGTGATATCGCTGGCATTTTTGAGCAACACCATCCGCTCCCTTAAATGGGCGCACAGCGTGTCCGATACCAATGAGCATTTTCCGCCTCGCGCCACCATCAACTGACCGGCCTGTGAGTAAGCGACAAGCGCCCCCTGCACCGCGCCGCTGATGGCGATTTGCGCCGCGTGCGTCACATCGCTGCCGATCGCCAGCAGCGGCTGTATTTCTTCCCACACCAGTTTGCGGCGCAACGCTTCCTCCGCCAGACGGCCATAGGGATCGACTTCAGGATCGGCGATGGCAAAACGCTGCAAACGACCGTCGCGCAATGCCGAACGTATATCCCCCAAAAAATTATCGGCTTTTAACGGTGACTCGGAAGGAACATAAAACGCCAGCCGTCCTATCGCATAGACATCGCCACGCCCTTCGGTTCTTTCGGCATCGAGCAACTGCGTAACAAGTGTTTCATCGGACGACAAAAACATCTCGAACGGCGCCCCTTCCAAAATTTGCGAATAAAAAGAGCGTGCGGTACCCAGAGCGATTCGCAGTTTCATCTGCGTTTCGGCCTCGAAACCACCGACGATTTCCGTAAGCAGCGGCTGCAAATCCGAAGAAGCGGCAATCGTCGGCAGCTCGATTTTCTTCTCCTCGCTTGCGGGCGCTCTCCTGCTTTGCGCCCGGGCAATACCCGATGACGCGGCAGTCATCCATACCCCGCCCGCCGCCAGCATTTTCAGGACAGTGCGCCGTTTTCCAGACATAATGCCTTTCGCTTACTCATTAACGAAGCAGAACCTTTTGTAGCATGAATTATTGAGGATATGTTAACAAAACACGCTGTCGAAAACACAGTATCGCTCAACATGCGATAATTTAATCTTTTTTGGCAGGTTTGTCATGAAGACTTTTCCGTTTTTTGCTGCCATGCTGGCGATTTTGTTGACGGCCTGCGCTCCGGCCGCCACCGAAAAAGCGCCCGCCTCCGCCCTCACGCCCTCACAAGCTGACAGTATAACCAGTGCCGCGCTCGCCCCACCCCCGGTAGCGTTGCCGCTCCACAAAACCGTGTGGACATGGCAATATACCCGGCAGAGCGGCACCCAGCTTGCGCCTGTCGCCCCGGCGCACTATACGCTGATTTTCCAAGAGGAAAACCGTCTGTCTATTGCTGCCGACTGCAACCGCGGTGGCACGGTTTATCGCATTCAGGACGATCTCTTGACTCTTGACCTGATCGCGATGACCAAAATGCTGTGCCCCGCCGGTTCTCTCGACCGCGATTTCCTCAATGGTCTGCATGCGGTGGATCGTTATCGGATCGACGGCAGAACGCTGACGCTGCAACTGCGCTCCGGCGGCGAAATGGTGTTTACGCCGGCTCAACCGTGAGCTTTATGTCGTCCACCAAAACCATCACCCCCGGTTCCCTCGCTGCTTGGAAAATCGCCATACGGCCTCACACACTCTGGCTCACCGCCGTTCCGGTCGCGGTTGCCGCTGCGCTGGTATTCGCATTCCAGCACACGCTGCACTGGCCGACGCTGATTCTGGCATTGTTGTGCGCGATCATGATCCAGATGATTACCAACCTTCAAAACGATGTCGGCTACACCGACCGCGGCGCCGAAACCGGCGCACGCATAGGCTTCCCACGCGCCACACAAAGCGGCTGGCTGACCGCCCGCCAGATTCGCGTTGCGCTGGTGATCTGTGTCGGCATCACCGTATTGCTGGGCTTGCCGCTGGTTATCTGGCACGGCTGGATTATTCTGGCGTTGGGCGTTCTGTCGATTATCGCCGCGATTCTTTACATGGCGGGCATTCGACCCATCGCGTTCACACCTTGGGGAGAAATCGCCGTTTTCGTGTTTTTCGGGCTAGTTGCCGTTAACGGCACCGTCTATCTGCTGACGCACAGTCTTCCGTGGTACGCTTGGCCAGTCGCTTGCGCGATTGGTTTGCTGGCCGCCGCAGTCTTGCTGGTCAACAATTATCGCGACATCGAGCACGACATAAACACCGGACGCCGAACGTTGCCAGTCGCGCTGGGACTGTCCGGCGCACGGCTTTGCTACGCGGCGATGATCTTTCTTCCGTTCATACTGCTCGGCACCCTCACTGCCTTTTCACCCTGGTTTTTGCTGCCGATGCTGGCGCTGCCATTCGCTTGGCGCACCTGGCAAGCGTTCAACACCACTCCTTCCGGCCTGGCGTTCAATGACGTCCTGTTGCGTACCGTTCGGCTTGAAGCACTGTACGGCGGCTTGTTTGTGCTAGCCGGCATTCTGGCGGGGATAGCGATAATTTAGTTTAACTTTACGCTGTATTTTATTGTTTTGTAAGGATAAATTTTCATCCGCCTTTATTCTGCAATAGCTTTGAGCCTCTCAATTATTCGCCTTCAAATAAAGCTGCAGCGCCTTCTTTTCAGAAAGTTTGTTTGTCTCAAAATGGAGGCGCAGGTTGCCGCCCACAATGGCAAACTCCGGCGCTAAGAGTGCGCGGTTCAGCGCTTCGAGCATTTGTTGGCGTATGGCTTCGAGTTGCTGGCCTGCCCCGCAAGCATTGATTGCGTTTACGTAAAACCGATCGCTGTCGGTTTGACCAACGGTGAACGACGGTTCACCGTCGCAAGGCCTCCCGCTGTAGCGGAACACCCAAGGCTCATTATTGGCGATAGCAAATACGATGTCTTGCTTGAGCTGCTGGCGTCTGGCTTGGCTTTCGGGGGGCTCCCATTCAGCAGGCCCATAGTACTTTTGTAGCCAGTCGCCGACGGAAATCAGTTGTGACGGCGCCAGCAGTTCAAACGAAAACCCGTTGAACAAGCTCACCCGCCAAGGGCCGCTGCGTCGCATAGTCTCTTGATAAATGGCGGGAAGCTGCGTCCCTAGACGCCTTTCGGCGGCAGCAATGTCTTCGCTGCTGACCAACCCGGGGACTTGCCAACTGACCTGGTAGACCGGGAAAGACTCCGGGTCTGCGCGGGTGATATCGCGCATGACGCCCTGCCAAACGGCCAGAAAGCCGCCCAAAGCCGTTGGCCGACTCATGACTTCTGCCAAGTAATTTTGCGCTAACAGAATCCCATGCCCTTCTATTTTGACGCGCTTTCCCGGCTTTATTCGTGCGTGACCTTGTAACATGTATTTCTGCGGTCTATAGACGTCAGGCAAAACAATTTCAGCGGAAGAATAGAGATAATCGACGCGGGTTTCCCCTGCGGGTTGGCCGGTTAAGCCCAGAGAAATCCGAACGGATTCTTCGATCTGATTCTCGCTGAGCGTCTGCGTCAGCAACGGGCTTACCGGCACTCCTTGCGCCATGCTCAAAGCGCTGGCGACCATCAGAAACGCGCCTGCGATCATCGTAGGAACGGTTTTTCGCTCAAAGGCCAGCATCTTTTTCATAACTATCTATTAGCAAAATATTGCGTTAAAACAACGTTTTAAAAGTTAAATCTCATCTTGTTTCGAGGATAGTCTTCGTGGGTCATGTTAATCATGTCACTATGGACAATGCTTCCTCGATTCGGGAGATGGCGATGATTTCAATATCCTTGGAAAGCTGTTTCGGCTTATTAAGGCAGGGAATCAGAATCTTCTTGAACCCCAATTTTACCGCTTCCCGAATCCGCTCCTGCCCACGCTGCACCGGCCTGATTTCTCCCGCCAGCCCAACTTCACCAAACACTATAAGTTTACCTTCTAACGCTTTGTTTTTATAGGAAGAATAAACCGCCATCAAGATCGCCAGATCAGCCGCCGGTTCATCGATCCGAACGCCGCCGACAACATTAATGAATACATCAAAGCCGCCCACCTGCGTCCCGCCGTGTCGATGCAGCACTGCCAACAACAGCGCCAGTCGCTGCGGGTCAACTCCTACTGCCAACCGTCGCGGCATCATGCCTGTCGTCACCGGATCGACCAAGGCTTGAATTTCCACCAGCAAGGGCCGCGACCCCTCCATCGTTGCCATCACCGCAGCCCCCGGCACAGGCTGCACATGGCGCGACAGAAACAACGCCGATGGATTGGCGACTCCTTTGAGTCCGTGCTCTGTCATCCCGAACACGCCCAACTCATTGGCCGCGCCGAAACGGTTTTTCATCGCCCGAATCAGCCGGTAACTCGAATGCGTATCACCCTCGAAATACAGCACGGCGTCAACGATATGCTCCAGAACCCTCGGTCCGGCAATCGCGCCCTCCTTTGTCACATGGCCAATCAGCACCATCACCATCCCGCGCTCTTTGGCAAAACGAGTAAACCGCGCCGCGCATTCGCGCACCTGCGCCACGCTGCCTGGCGCCGAACTCAGGCTTTCCGTGTACATGGTCTGGATCGAGTCAATCACAACCACTTCCGGGCGCATTTTCTCCAGGACGGCCAACACCGCCTCCAGTTGAACCTCCGCCAGAAGCTCCACCGGCGCGTTGATCAGCCCAAGCCGATGCGCCCGCAGCGCCACCTGCTCGACTGATTCCTCGCCGGTGACATACAAAGCGCGGCGCGACGCGCCCAACGCCGCCACCGCCTGTAACAACAACGTCGATTTGCCGATACCCGGATCGCCGCCGAGCAGTACCACCTCGCCCGACACAAACCCGCCGCCCAGCACCCGGTCAAACTCGGGCATGCCGGTCTGGATTCGGGGCGCGTCGTTCGCCTCCACCGAACTCAGTGCGCGAACTTCCGAGCGTGAGCCGGAGAGATTGTCAAACCGGCGCGACGGCGGCACGGCGACCGTCTCAACCAGCGTATTCCAAGCGCTGCAATGCGGACACTGCCCCTGCCATTTCGGCAATTGCCCGCCGCATTCGGTGCATTGATAGAGCGTCTTGGTTTTTGCCATCTGGCGTTATCGGAGGAAATCAATAAGCATTATTATAGACGGATTAACCCGCAACAATGCCGGTTATCGCAGCGGTTTCTGCCGATAAAAGCCACGGCTTTCGCCCTCTCCCCAGGTGGAGAGAGGCGCAAAGCGCAACCTCAAGCAATGTGTTCGGGCAGCATCGTACGCAGGAAATGGTGGAAATGCGCCATCCCGGCTTCCGTCGGATGTTGGTACGGCCCCACCTCGTTGCGCCCTGCCCTTCGCAAAGCCTCGCGCCCCAGCTCCATTCGCTCGATGATCTCTTGATCCTCGTAAGCCGTTTCGAGGTAAGCCCGTTGAGCGATCTCGACAAAATCGGGAACAGATTCGATCGCCGTCTGCGAATGGTAAAACTCGACGATGTTGCGATAACGCCGTGCGCCGGTCGGCCATACGGTTGACACCACCAGCATCTCCGGATAACACTCGATCATAATGTTGGGAAAATACGTGAACCAGACCGCGCCGTAGCGCGGCAGTCCTCCCTGATAATGGATTTTCAGCGCGTTGGCGTACTCCTCGTAAGCGGGAGAGCCGTGCCTCCCCAGTTCCCGGTAAACGTCGATCAACTGCGCCGAGCACCATTCCCCGAAACGCCATTCAAGCGCCTCGCAATCGACGAAATGGCTCAGCCCCGGATGAAATGGCCGCACATGATAATCCTCGAGATACACCTCAATAAAAGTTTTCCAGTTGCCTTCGTATTCGTCGATGTGCGTACTGTGATAACGGTAGCCACTGAAATCAATCTGACTCTCCAATTCCAGCGAACGAAGATCGCCGACGATATCACGCCCATTATCCTCAAACAGCAAACCCTGCCAGTTCACGAGCGGCGTTTCCGGCAAGTGCAAACATGGCTTTTCCTTGAAATGCGGCGCCCCCTTGAGCTTTCCCTGAGAGTCAAAAGCCCAGTTATGCAGCGGACACAACGTGCTGCGCGCATTGCCTCGCCCTTTGAGCATGATGGCCTGGCGGTGTCGGCAAACATTGGAAAACATTTGCACACCGTTTTCGTTGCGCTTCAGATAATCGCCTCCCAGCTTCGGCTCAAGAACATGGTAATCATTCAGATTCGGTACCATCAGCTCATGGCCAAGATAACGCGGGCCCTTGGCAAAAAGCCGTTCCAACTCTGCTTCGTACAAGGCTTCGTCGAAATACGACGAGATGGAAAGCGGCGAAGTCTCCTCATCCTGCGAGGGCGTCATCGCCTCATTGTTCAACAACGTCTTAGCCATCTTTAACCTCCGGCTCTTGAGAAAGATCAAGATGCCTTGCCACTTGTGCGCCGCAGCTCGATGGGTGGGCAAGCCATCAACAAAGCACCACAACTATATGCCATTTGTTATTGTCCCTCACCCTTCCCTTCCGCGCAAGACCTTGATTTTTTGCTGCATGCAAGGGCGCATCATCTTTACTGCTCCTCTGTGTGCAGCTCGCTCCTGTCAGTGTAAAAGAGATAACCACTTATCGCTTTGTCCAAGTTTGCGCAGCCCGTTCTCTGCCTTCATAAGCCCATTCTTCCCAAGGCGGCTCAAAGGGGTTTGCTATACTTGTGCGCATACCTATGCCCTTGAAGGCGAAACCACACCATCATGACCAGCACTCTTTATCAGATTGAAGTCAATCCGCAGTTGCCGGAGCGGTTGGAACACCTCGAAGAACTCGCCAATAACCTGTGGTATAGCTGGAGCCGCCCCACTCAGCGTCTGTTCTCCAGCCTGTCACGTCCGCTGTGGCTGGCCGCCAACCACAACCCCAAGGCGTTCCTGAGGCGAGTTGACCAGAAGCGGCTTGAGGCCGCCATCGAGAACCCGGTCTTTCTTGCCGCCCTGAACCGCGTCCTGTCGGCCTACGACGGTTACCACGAAATGCCCAGCCAAGCCCATGTGCATGGAAAGTCCTTTCGCAAGGATGACCTCATCGCTTATTTCTGCGCCGAATTCGGGTTCCACGAAAGTCTACCCATTTATTCCGGCGGCCTGGGCATTCTCGCCGGTGACCATTGCAAGGCGGCCAGCGACATGGGGCTGCCCTTCGTCGGCGTCGGTCTTCTTTACCGTCAGGGCTATTTTTCCCAGACGCTGGATGCCAGCGGCCAACAACAGGCGACCTATACCGATTCCGACTTCGACGACCTTCCGGTGTCACCGGTGCTCGACGCCGACGGCAACGAAATGCGCATCGACGTCAGATTGCCGGGACGGACAGTACAGGCCAAAATTTGGCAAGCCCGCATCGGCCACGTCCGGCTGATCCTGCTCGACACCTGGCTGCCGGAGAACTCTACCTTCGACCGCGAGATCACTCATCGCCTGTATGGCGGCGACGAAACCACGCGCATCGAGCAGGAAATCCTGCTCGGCGTCGGCGGTGCCAGGGCGCTGGACAAGCTCGGCCTTCGCCCGACGGTGTGGCACGTCAACGAGGGTCACGCCGCCTTCCTGATTCTCGAACGCATCCGCGTGCTGGTTGGCGGCGGCCTGCCCTTCGCCGCAGCGCTGGAAGCCGTGGCGTCCAACACGGTGTTCACCACACACACGCCGGTTCCGGCTGGCCACGATCATTTTTCCGAGGACATGATCCGCCAATACTCCTCGATCTGGTGCCAGGAACTCGGGCTCGACTGCGAAACGCTGCTCGCACTCGGCGCCCAGCCGGGCAGAAGCGAATTCAATATGACCGCGCTGGCGCTGCGCGGCTCGCGCCACCACAACGGTGTTTCGCGCATCCACGGCGGCGTCTCAGCCGGTATCTGTCATTACCTGTGGCCGCAAATCCTGCCCGCCGAAAATCCGATGGACTACGTGACCAACGGCGTCCACTTGCCGACCTTCCTGGCTCCGGAGTGGTTCGACACCTTTGAACACTACCTCGGCATTGGCTGGCAGGAGCGGCAAACCGAGTCGAGCAACTGGAACGGCATTGACGAAATTCCCGACGCCACCTTCTGGAGTATCCGCCAACAATTGAAGGCCAGGCTGTTGAAACTGGTACGCGAACGCATCTGTGCTCAGCACAAGCGCAACCAAGGGTCGCCGACGCATCTCGACCGGCTGCTCAAATTTGTCGATCCCGACAACCCGAACATCCTGACCATTGGCTTCGCTCGCCGCTTCGCCACGTACAAACGGGCGGCGCTGCTGTTCCACGATCTGCGCTGGCTGCGCGAACTGATCTGCCAGGCCGACCGGCCTGTGCTCTTCCTCTTCGCGGGCAAAGCGCATCCGGCTGACCAGCCGGGACAGGAGATCATTCGCAAAATCGCCCAGATCGCCCGACAACCGGAATTCGAGGGGCGCATTCTGCTGGTCGAGGGCTACGACCTGCATCTGTCGCGTTCGTTGGTCGCTGGCGTTGATGTCTGGCTCAACAATCCGATTTACCCACTGGAAGCCTCTGGTACTTCCGGCATGAAGGCGGCGATGAACGGCGCACTCAATCTATCGGTGCTCGACGGCTGGTGGGGCGAAGGCTACGACGACAACGGCGAGGTCGGCAACGGCTGGGCGATCAAGCCGGTTCCGGCGCATCTCGATGAGGCTCAACGCGACGCCGAGGAAGCCCGTTCGTTGTACGAAATCCTGCAAGATCAAGTGATTCCGACCTATTACCGCACCGGGCCGACGGGCTACTCTCCGGAATGGGTGGCAATGGCCAAGCGTTCCATCGCCACCATTGCGCCGCGCTTCAACGTCACGCGAATGGTCAGCGAATACGTCTGCAAGTTCTACGCGCCGGCGATTGAACACGGTCGCCACTACGCCGCCGATCATTTTGCAGTCGCCCGCGATGTCGCTCAGTGGAAGGCACGGATCCGCGCCGCCTGGCCGGGCGTGCGCCTGATGCGTCTGGATCAGCCGGAACGGCGGCTGAAATTCGGCAATGCGCTGCGCATCGAAATCGCCGTGCAGTTGAACGGCCTCGTCCCCAGCGACGTCACTGTCGAAGCCCTGATTGGCCGCCCCGGCTTGGAACCCGGCAATGACAGAATGCGCCGCTATTCGCTGCAATGCACCGGTGGCACCCCGAATGGCGAAGCGTTGTACACTCTGAACGTAACGCCTGAACAATGCGGTCGACTGGAATACCGCATCCGCATTTTCCCGACACACGCCGCCCTCATCCACCCCTTCGAAACCGGATTGATGCTCTGGCTATGAACCTGATCCATACTCCCGCCTGGCAAGCCCTGGCGACACACGCCGCCAGCCTGCGTTCGCGTCACCTGCGCGAACTGTTCGCCGAGGACACACAGCGCTTCACCCGTTTTTCCCGGCAACACGACGGTCTGCTGCTGGACTTTTCCAAGCAGCGCATCACCGCCGACACTTACCATTTGCTGCTCGGCCTCGCTGCCGCCGCCGACATCGACGGCTGGCGGCAAAAAATGCTGGACGGCGAGGCGATTAACCACACCGAGGGTCGGGCAGTCCGCCACGTCGCACTACGCGCCGGAAACAACGCGCCACCCGAAGTACGTGCCGTGCTTGAACGGATGAAAACGTGCTGCGAAAGCATCCACAGCGGCACCTGGCGCGGCTATACCGGCGAGCGCATCACCGATATCGTCAATATTGGCATTGGCGGCTCCGACCTGGGGCCTCGCATGGCCGCCCGGGCGCTGGCTGCGCAACAACAGCCCGATCTGCGCGTACATTTCGTCGCCAATGTAGACAGCGCCGACATCGCCCCCCTGCTCGCCCGCCTCAATCCGCGCTCCACGCTCTTCATCATCGCCAGCAAGACCTTCACCACACAAGAAACACTGATCAACGCCGCCACCGCCCGCGCCTGGCTGCTTGCCGCCGCTGCGGGCGACGAAGCCGCCGTGGCGCGGCACTTCATCGCCCTGTCGACCGCCCGCGAACAAACCCGCGCCTTCGGCATCGCCGACGACAATGTTTTCGAGTTCTGGGATTGGGTGGGGGGGCGTTTCTCGATGTGGTCGGCCATCGGCCTGTCGCTGGCGCTTGCCATCGGCTGGCGTCAGTTCGAACAATTGCTGGCTGGCGCCCGTGCGATGGACGAACATTTCGCCAGCGCCCCGGCAGCCGACAACCTGCCACTGATACTCGCCCTGCTCAGCGTGTGGAACACCCATTTCCTCGGCGCCCGCACCGCCGCCGTGTTGCCCTACAGCCAATCACTCGAACGCCTGCCCGCCTACCTGCAACAACTCGAAATGGAAAGCAATGGCAAACAAACCGACCGCGAAGGCCAACCGCTTTCCGGCATCGCCTGCCCCGTCGTCTGGGGCGAACCCGGAACCAACGGGCAGCACTCCTTCTACCAGTTGATACACCAAGGCGGCCAGCTTATCCCCTGCGACTTCATCGCCCTGACCGCCAGCGATTTCCCGCTGCACAGCCACCACCCGTCGCTGCTGGCTAACTGCCTCGCCCAGTCGGCAGCACTCGCCTTCGGCCAGACCGCTGAGGAAGTTCGCGCTGCGGGCGTACCCGAAAACCTGCTGCCCTTCAAAATCTTCCCCGGCAACCAGCCATCAACCACCCTGCTCCTGCCCACGCTCAACGCCTGGACCCTGGGTCAATTGCTGGCGCTGTACGAACATAAAACCTTCTACCTCGGCGCACTGTGGAACATCAATTCCTTCGACCAATGGGGCGTTGAACTCGGCAAAACCCTGGCACGCCGCATTGAGCCGCTTATTACTCAAACTGGCGACGACAGCGCCTTTGATGCCTCAACGCGGGGGTTGTTGGCGGCATTGGGTGGGCGGTAGGTTCATATTTCAAATGAGAGCTAACATTGTGCTCAACCCGGACGGCTTCGCCACCGATTAACTTTGGAAATAACCAACCATGAAAACCCCCTCCATCCTCTTCGCTACTTCCGAAATGGCGCCCTGGGTCAAGACCGGCGGTCTTGGCGATGTCGCTGCCGCGCTACCAGCGGCCTTGCATCATGCCGGCCACGATATTCGTGTGCTGCTCCCCTTCTATCCAGCGCTGCGCAAGGCTTTTCCAAAAGCCGAAGTTATCGCCGAGCTACCGGCACTGGCTCCGGCGCTGCCGCCCTCTCGATTGCTGGCCGCCGACGCTACAGCTTTTTCGCTTCAAGCGCATACACCTCTCACCCTCTCCCCTCGCGGGAGAGGGTGCCCCGAAGGGGCGGGAGAGGGGGAAAGGCCGCAGTGTTTGCGCGCCCCCCCCGCCCCACACCCC
>JAITMR010000054.1 GCA_031277215.1 Burkholderiales bacterium | reverse complement strand
GTGTTGGCATGCTGCATCACTATCCTCATCGCTCGCTTGGATAAGCGAGGCTCTAAAGTAGAAAATCCAAAGTCATACAATCCATTATGACGCAATACTTGTGTAGATACCTATGCCTTGAAGGGGAGGGAGTTGGATTCTGCGACTCCGCTACGCTACGCGCAGAATGACGACACATTCGCGCCTTTCTCCGCGCTTCCGCGTGAAAATGGTTTTTCTCCGTGCCCCCGTGTCTCCGCATGAAAAACAAAAAGACACTGGATTCCCGCCAGAAGCACGCGGGAATGACGGAGTATGCATCACCACAACCTTTGCATGCGAAACTGCGATGAACCCGAAGCCCCCTTTTCAAAGAGCTTGTCCCCGAAACGATTTTGATCGGGGAGGGTGGGCGCCGAAGGCGGACGGGGGTTTGTCTCTCCCGCCCAAAGTCATTGTGCGATAAAGCGGAAAAAGACACTGGATTCCCGCCAAAAACACGCGGGAATGACGGAGTACCTTCTCCCCAGTTCTCTCTCACACCAATCGTAGTCTGGCGGGAGAGGGGAGCACATCGTGCTCATACGAAAAACCCAGGTGTGGTGCGGTGTGCGAATTCACGACTCGGGTTTGAAATCCGCCCCTCCCCTCACCCGCTGCGGAAAATTGCATGATGGCTATGAAGAACCCTGCTCATCCCGGCGAAGTGCCGCTGCGAATGCAAAAAAGGCGCGAGGTATCGCGCCTTTTTTGTCCCGTTTCCGGAGTTTAAAACTTTACGCCGCTTCTTTGCTATCGGCGCTTTCTTGCGTTTGCGGACGGTCAACGAGTTCGACGAACGCCATCGGCGCAGCGTCGCCTTGACGGAAGCCGAATTTCAGAATCCGCAGATAGCCGCCCGGACGTGCCAAATAACGCGGCCCCAACTCATTAAAGAGTTTGGTCACCATTTCTCTGTCACGCAAACGGGCAAACGCCAGACGGCGATTCGCCAGCGTCGGCGTTTTGCCGAGTGTGATCAGTCGCTCGGCAACGCGGCGCAGTTCCTTAGCTTTGGGCAAGGTCGTCCGAATCGCTTCGTGTAGAAAGAGCGAGTTGGTCATGTTACGCAGCATCGCCAAGCGATGTGAGCTGGTACGGTTCAGTTTTCGCAGGCCGTGACGGTGGCGCATGATCTGTTTCCTTTTTTATCGTATGACTCTGGTTACGGACGGCTCAAACCAGCAGGTGGCCAGTTTTCGAGCTTCATCCCCAGTGAAAGCCCGCGCGTTGCGAGAACTTCCTTGATTTCGTTAAGCGACTTGCGCCCCAGATTCGGCGTCTTGAGAAGCTCGGTTTCGGTGCGCTGAATCAGGTCGCCGATGTAGTTGATGTTTTCGGCCTTGAGGCAGTTGGCTGAGCGCACGGTGAGTTCGAGATCGTCCACCGGCAAGCACAGCACCGGATCGACTTGCGGCATGCCGTGTTCGTCCACCGGCTTGTCGCTGCCGTTAAGTTCAGCAAACGCCGACAGTTGATCGACCAGCACGCTGGCGGCTTCACGCACAGCTTGCTCAGGTTCGATCACGCCGTTGGTTTCGATTTCGAGGATCAGTTTGTCGAGGTCGGTGCGCTGTTCAACACGGGCACTTTCGACCGCATAGCTGACTCGACGCACCGGCGAAAACGATGCGTCAAGCAGGATGTTGCCGATCATCCGGCTACTCTCCGACTTTTCGCGGGCAATCACCGGCTGGTAACCGCGTCCTCTGTCAACGCGGATGTCCATCTCGATTTTGCCGCCCTGGGTCAGATTTGCGATCACATACTCGGGGTTGATAATTTCGACATCGTGCGGCAGTTCAATGTCGCCCGCCGTCACTGCGCCCTCGCCTTCTTTGGCGAGACGCAAGGTGACGCTGCTGCGACCTTGCAGTTTAAATGCAATACCCTTCAGATTGAGAAGGATATCGACCACGTCTTCCTGGACGCCATCAAGTGCCGAATACTCATGCAACACGCCTTCAATCCTGACTTCGGTCGGCGCAAAGCCCGGCATCGAAGACAACAAGACTCGGCGCAATGCATTTCCCAGCGTGTGGCCGTACCCGCGCTCAAACGGTTCCATCACCACGCGCGCGTGAAAGGGCGACATATTTTGTACGTCGATAATGCGTGGTTTTAACAAAGCGTTGCTCTGCATGGGGATACCTTTATACAAAACGGTATGGCAAAAAACCCGATTACTTCGAGTAAAGTTCGACGATTAAGTTCTCGTTAATGTCTTGACCAAACTCGGAACGATCCGGTGCGCTCTTGAAGAGACCCGTCATTTTCTTGACGTCAACTTCGACCCATGAGGGGAATCCCATTTTCTCGGCAAGCTGCAAACCATCCTGAATTCGCAATTGCGATCTGCCCTTGTCCGTCACCGAGACGGTATCTCCCGCCTTGACGCGAGCCGAGGGCACGTTCAAACGTTTGCCGTTGACCAATATGGTGCCGTGCGTGACCAGTTGGCGCGCTTCGGCACGGGTGGAGCCGAAGCCCATCCGATAGACAACGTTGTCCAGACGGGATTCGAGCAATTTCAAAAGGTTTTCGCCGGTCGAGCCTTGACGACGCGCCGCTTCGGCAAAACATAACCGGAATTGGCGTTCGAGCAGGCCGTAGATGCGGCGCACTTTCTGTTTTTCGCGAAGCTGCGTGCCATAGTCGGATGTGCGTGCGCCAGATTTCTGGCCGTGCTGTCCGGGTTTGACTTCGAGCTTGCACTTGGAGTCGAGCGAGCGACGCGCGCTTTTCAGGAAAAGATCGGTGCCTTCCCGTCGCGCAAGCTTACATTTGGGTCCGAGGTAACGAGCCACTTGCTATCCTATGCAAAAATAAAATTAAAAAACATCCGCCGCATTAAACACGGCGGCGCTTGGGTGGACGACAGCCGTTATGCGGTATCGGCGTCACGTCCGAAATCGAGGCAATTTTCAAACCGAGCGCGTTCAGCGCACGAATCGAAGATTCGCGGCCAGGCCCAGGCCCTTTGATCCGCACCTCAAGATTTTTCACGCCGCATTCCTGCGCCGCCCGACCTGCCGCTTCCGCCGCTACCTGCGCCGCGAACGGCGTCGATTTACGCGAGCCTTTAAAACCGGCTCCGCCAGAGGTCGCCCACGACAAGGCATTGCCCTGACGGTCGGTGATGGTGATGATCGTGTTATTGAACGAAGCGTGAACGTGCACGATACCTTCAGAAATGTTCTTTTTAACTTTCTTACGGGTACTACGCGCTGCGTTCTTCGCTGAGCTCTTGGAGGGTTGTGCCATCAGAGGTTCCTCTATATCGAATTACTTTTTACCGGCAACCGTGCGGCCTTTTTTCGGCCCCTTGCGCGTACGCGCATTGGTGCGCGTGCGCTGACCGCGCACCGGCAGACCGCGACGGTGACGAACACCACGGTAGCAGCCGAGATCCATCAGCCGCTTGATGCTCATCGTGACTTCACGACGCAGATCGCCTTCTACCGCAAACTGGGTAATCAGTTCGCGCAATTTGTCCATTTCGGCATCACCCAGATCCTTGATCTTGGTCGTGCCGTTGACTCCCGCCGCCACACAGATGTGCTTGGCACGCGAACGGCCAATGCCGTAAATCGCCGTTAACGCGATTTCCGTGTGTTGGTGGTTGGGAATGTTAACGCCTGCTATACGGGCCATCTTTTTACCCTATCCAATCAAAATTCATTAACCTTGCCGCTGCTTGTGGCGCGGATCTTCACAAATAACGCGTACAACGCGGTTACGCCGGATGATTTTGCACTTCCGGCAAATTTTTTTAACTGAAGCGACGACTTTCATGGTTGACTCTCTACCTCACGTTTTAGTTATCCGCCGGGTTACGGTTTTGTTTCCCGGCGGGCTGCCTAGCACGATCTCACTTGGTCCGGAAGGTAATTCTGGCTCGTGATAAATCGTACGGCGTCATGTCCACGGTCACCTTATCACCCGGCAAAATACGGATGTAATGCATCCGCATCTTTCCGGAGATATGTGCCAACACCACATGCCCGTTCTCCAACTTCACCCGAAATGTCGCGTTCGGCAACATCTCGATGACCTCACCCTGCATCTGGATGGTGTCTTCTTTGGCCATCAGCGCAAAGCTCCGCCTTTAAAATTGGCTTTCTTCAACAAACTCTCATACTGCTGCGACATCATATACGCCTGTACCTGCGACATGAAATCTATCGTCACGATCACCACGATCAACAACGAGGTGCCGCCGAAATAAAACGGCACGTTTTTCCAAGCGATCAGGAAGTTCGGAATGAAACAAACGACGACCAGGTACATTGATCCCAGCAACGTCAACCGCTTCATGATCTTTTCAAGATAATCGGCCGTATGCTTTCCGGGACGGTATCCGGGAATCAGGGCGCCGCTCTTCTTCAGGTTATCCGCCGTATCGGTCGGTTTGTACTGCAACGCTGTATAGAAAAAGCAGAAAAAGACTATCGCCGCCGCATACAGAATTTCATGCAAGGGTTGACCCATCGCCAGCATCGCCGACATGTCTTTCAAGAAGAACGCAAACTGGCCTTCGCTGCCGCCGGCCAACTGCGCCATCGTCGCCGGAAACATGATGATCGCCGATGCGAAGATCGCCGGAATCACGCCCGCCATGTTGAGCTTGAACGGCAGGTACGAACTTTGTGCCGGCGCAATCCGGTTGCCGACTTGACGTTTGGCGTATTGCACCAACACTCTGCGTTGCGCCCGCTCGAAGAACACCACCACGCCGGTCACCACCACCACCAACGCCGCTACGCCCAGCGCCAACGGAATCGAGTATGCGCCGGTGTTAACGTTTTCCAGTGTCAATCCTATCGCGCTCGGCAAACCGGCGACGATACCGGCGCAAATGATCAACGAAATACCATTGCCCAAGCCGCGCTCAGTGATCTGCTCACCCAGCCACATCAGGAACATCGTTCCGGTCACCAGTGTGATGGCGCACATCATCTTGAAAGCGAAGCCGGGTGCCAAAACCATCCCCTGCATCCCTTCAAACGCCACCGCCACGCCCATCCCCTGAATAAACGCCAGCAAGACGGTGAAGTAACGGGTGTATTGGGTGATCTTGCGCCGACCGGCCTCACCCTCTTTTTTCAGCGCCTCCAGCGATGGCATCATCGCCGAACACAGTTGCATGATAATCGACGCCGTAATGTACGGCATCACGCCCAGCGTCAAAATCGAGACGCGCTGCAACGCACCTCCCGAAAAGAGATCCATCATCCCCAGCAAGCCGCCTCCGCCGCCCTGGAGCATTTCTTCGAGCACCGCCGCGTTCACACCAGGCACCGGGATGTGTGTCCCGATCCGGTACACGATCATCGCGCCCAGCAGGAACCACAGGCGTTTCGCCAGATCACCGTATTTGTTACCGCTTTTTGCGGCCGGATTGAGTGTAGCCAAGAAAAAACTCCTGAACCGGTTTGCTGCGCCTAGCGCACGTTACTTTTTCTTCGCCTTTTTAGGCGAGTCTGACGATTCCGCCGACGCTTCAATCAGCGTCACGCTACCGCCTGCCGCTTCGATTGCCGCCTTCGCGCCCTTCGTCACCAGAACACCCGACAATTTGATTGCCTTGTCAATCGTTCCGGTCTTGATCACTTTAGCCACTTTTGCCGACGACGTCAGCAGACCCGCCGCTTTCAGCGTCAAAAAATCAATCTCTTCGACCGGCAAACGCGCCAGATCGTTCAACCGAACTTCGGCAACATTGCCACGAGCCATCGACACAAAGCCGCGCTTCGGCAGGCGGCGCTGCAACGGCATTTGCCCGCCCTCGAAACCCACTTTGTGGAAACCGCCCGAACGCGATTTCTGCCCTTTGTGCCCGCGTCCGCAGGTTTTGCCCAGCCCCGAACCGATGCCGCGACCAACACGACGGCGCGATTTTTTCGAGCCTTCTGCCGGTTGAATGGTATTTAATTGCATGGTGATTACTCCGCCACTTTGAGCAGATAGCCCACTTTGTTGATCATGCCGCGCACTGACGGGGTATCCACCAGCTCGACGGTGTGGTTGGTCCATTTCAGTCCTAACCCGCGCACGGTTTCCCGATGGTCTTTCCGCGTTCTGGCAATGCCTTTCACCAGCGTCACTTTCACTTTCTTCGCCGCCGCCGTCATGATTACGCTCCCAGAATTTCTTGAACCGTCTTGCCGCGCTTGGAAGCGATCTCTGCCGGTGTGTTGCAGGACTTCAACGCATCCAGAGTCGCCCGCACGATGTTGTACGGGTTAGTGGAACCGTGGCATTTCGCCAACACGTTGGTCACGCCGACCACATCGAACACAGCACGCATCGCGCCACCAGCGATGATGCCGGTACCTTCGGCAGCCGGCTGCATGTAAACGCGCGTCGCGCCATGCCTTCCTTCGACCGGATGGTACAGGGTTCCTTTTTTCAGATTGACCTTGACCATGTTGCGGCGTGCCTGCTCCATCGCTTTCTGCACGGCAACCGGCACTTCTTTCGATTTGCCTTTGCCGATACCGATCCGGCCATCGCCATCACCCACAACGGTCAAAGCCGCAAACGCCATAATGCGTCCGCCCTTGACCACTTTGGTGACACGATTGATGCCGATCATTTTCTCGCGCAAGCCATCGCTGCGGTCATCCGCCACCTGTTGCTGCTGCTGTTGTTGCTTCGCCATATCCGTTGCCTTTAGAACTTGAGGCCGGCCTCACGGGCCGCCTCAGCCAGCGCCTTCACGCGGCCATGAAAACGATAACCGGCACGATCAAACGCCACCACTTCCACGCCGACGGCTTTCGCCCGCTCGGCAATGCACTTGCCGATTTCTGTCGCTGCCGCACGGTTGCCTCCGTTTTTCAGCGACTTGCGCACTTCAGCTTCTGCTGTCGAAGCGCTCGCCAGAACGCGATCGCCGGTCGGCGCAATAATCTGCGCGTAAATGTGCGCATTGGAGCGATACACCACCAACCGTGTCATGCACTGCTCGGCGATACGAACCCGGGTTTTGCGGGCGCGACGCAATCGAGCTTCTCTTTTATCCATACCTGACCTCGTTCAACACGCAAGGCTTACCTTGCCGGTTACTTCTTCTTGGTTTCTTTCAGGCTCACGCGCTCTTCGGCATAGCGCACGCCCTTGCCCTTATAAGGCTCAGGCGGACGGTAGGCGCGGATGTTCGCAGCGCATAAGCCCACTTTCTGTTTATCAATACCCTTGAGGATGATTTCCGTCGGCTGCGGCATTTCGGCCTTAACGCCTTCCGGCAGCTTGTGAATCACCGGATGCGAAAAACCGAGCGACAGGTTCAGCGCGTCGCCGGCCAACTGTGCGCGGAAACCAACGCCAACCAACATCAACTTGCGCTCGAATCCCTGCGTCACGCCTTTCACCATATTTGCCACCAGCGCACGCAAAGTCCCGGACATTGCGTGCGCTTCCGGTTTCAACATCTTGAAGAGCAGTGTGTTGCCGTCTTTTTCGATGGACACGCCATCGGCAAGCGGCTGCGTCAAAGTTCCCAGCGGGCCTTTGACCGTAATTAAATCGGCGCCAAGCGTTACCTCGACTTTATCGGGCAGGGCTACCGGGCTGTTCGCAATACGTGACATAACGCTTTCTCCTTAAGCCACGATGCACAGCACTTCGCCGCCGATACCGGCTGCGCGCGCCTTGCGATCCGTCATCACGCCGCGCGAGGTCGAAACCACCGCGATGCCCAGTCCGTTCATCACCGGCGGAATGTCTCCCTTACCGCGATAGATACGCAACCCTGGACGCGATACCCGCTCGATCTTTTCGATCACCGGATGTCCCGCGTAATACTTCAACGCGATTTCCAGAACAGGCTTGATCGAATCTCCGGTCACCCGGAAATCTTCGATATAACCTTCATCTTTCAGCACTTCGGCAATAGCAACTTTGACCTTCGAAGAAGGCATTTCCACCGTCGCCCGCTCTATCATTTGTGCATTGCGAATACGAGTCAACATATCCGCGATTGGATCAGTCATGCTCATGCATCACCTCGTTACCAACTGGCCTTGACGATGCCGGGAATTTCCCCCTTCATCGCGTACTCGCGCAACTTGCTGCGACCCAGTCCGAATTTACGAAACACGCCACGCGGACGCCCGGTCAACGCGCAACGGTTCCGCAAACGCGTCGGGTTGGCGTTACGCGGCAGCCTCTGCAATTTCAGGCGCGCATCAAAACGCTCCTCTTCGGAAACCTTGCTATCCTGAATGATTGCCATCAGGGCTGCGCGCTTTTTTTGGTATTTCGCCACCAGCTTCAGTCGCTTCTGGTCGCGGTTGATCAAAGACAATTTCGCCATAATTCTTTAACCCCTGAACGGGAATTTGAACGCCGCCAACAATGCTTTCGCTTCGGCATCGGTCTTCGCCGTCGTCGCCACGGTGATGTTCATCCCGCGCAACGCGTCGATCTTGTCGTACTCGATTTCCGGAAAAATGATTTGTTCCTTGACGCCCATGTTGAAGTTGCCGCGGCCGTCGAAACCTTTGCCGCCAACGCCACGAAAGTCGCGTACACGGGGCAATGCCACGGTCACCAGCCGGTCAAAGAACTCGAACATTCTTTCACGGCGCAACGTCACCATGCAGCCGATGGGATAGCCTTCCCGGATTTTAAAACCGGCAATCGCCTTGCGTGCCTTGGTGATTACCGGCTTTTGTCCGGCAATCTTCTGCAAATCGCCCACGGCGTTTTCCAGAATCTTTTTGTCCGCCACTGCCTCGCCCACACCAATATTAAGCACGACTTTGGTCAAGCGCGGCACTTCCATCACCGACTTGTAGCCGAACTGTTTTATCAGCGCGGGCACAACTTCTTTCCGATAATATTCCTGCAAACGAGCCATCGTTATCCTCTATTCCCTAGCTTCCCAACTGCTCGCCGCTCGATTTAAAGAAACGCACCTTGCGGGGTGTTTCTCCCGGGACTTCAAGCACCCGGATTCCGACGCGGTCGGCTTTCTTTGTTTGAGCGTTCCAGATCGCCACATTGGAAACATGAATCGGCGTCTCTTTGACCAGGATGCCTCCTGGCTGATTTTTCATCGGGTTCGGGCGCGTGTGGCGCTTGACCTGATTCACGCCGTTCACCAACAGATATTCGGCATTGAGCACTTGAGCGACTTCGCCCCGTTTGCCTTTGTCACGACCGGTGGTTACCACCACCTGATCACCTTTGCGAATTTTGAGCATGTCTGCCTCTTTAGATCACTTCCGGCGCCAGCGACACGATTTTCATGAAGCGCTCGGTTCTCAGCTCGCGCGTCACCGGCCCGAAGATACGGGTTCCGATCGGTTCCAGCTTGTTGTTCAACAGCACGGCGGCGTTGGAATCGAAACGCACCCGCGCACCGTCATCGCGGCGTACGCCAGCGGCCGTTCGCACGACGACCGCGCTATAAATCTCGCCCTTCTTGACGCGACCACGTGGCGCTGCATCCTTGATGCTCACCTTGATGATGTCGCCGACACCGGCGTAGCGGCGCTTACTGCCGCCCAACACCTTGATACACATCACCGAACGCGCACCCGTATTGTCGGCAACGTCCAGCACCGTTTGCATTTGAATCATGATCCACTCTCTCCAACTTAACCTGCCGCTTGGCGACAGCCAGTCTTGGACCCCGTTTAAGGGAAATCTGCGGCACTTCAACCCGCCGGCTAACTGCCCCGGCATCGCTCATTTAACCCGCACCGCGAAAAGGCAAGATTTGGATTATGGCAGGACACGCCGATAAAGGCAAGCCCTGCCGCAGCTTTTTTCTTTATACCATCGGCGCTTTTTCAAGCACCGCCGATACCGCCCATGCTTTCGTCTTGGAAATCTTGCGGGAAGCCTTGATTTCCACGAGGTCGCCGAGTTTGCACTCGTTGCCCTCATCATGCGCCTGGTACTTCGATGACCGAATCACCACTTTGCCGTATAGCGGATGTTTCACCCGCCGTTCGACCAGCACGGTCACGGTCTTGTCCCGTTTGTCGCTCACGACCCGACCGTTCAATGTCGCAATCAACGGTTTCCGGGCGATCACGTCTTGTTGATCTGTCTGCGTCATGCTTGCTCCGCTTTCTGGCTCAGGTAAGTGCGCACACGCGCGATGTTGCGGCGCACGAATTTCAGCTTCTGGTGATTCTGAAGCTGCTGGGTCGCCAACTGCATGCGCATATTAAACTGCTCTTTCAGCAGCGCATGCAGCTCTTTTTGCAACGCTTCCGGGGCTTTCTCCCGCAGCGTTTTCTTTGCGTCCTTTTTCATCGAAAACCTCTCTCGTCAACCGATCAGACGGTGTACGAAAACCGTCCGGAACGGCAGCTTGGCCGCCGCCAACGCAAATGCTTCCCGCGCCAGCGCTTCATCCACGCCGTCCATTTCGTAGAGTACTTTGCCCGGCTGAATTTCAGCCACGTAGTATTCCGGGTTACCTTTACCGCTTCCCATCCGCACTTCCGCCGGTTTGGTCGAAATCGGCTTGTCCGGGAATACCCGAATCCAGATCCGTCCGCCACGCTTGATGTGACGGGTCATCGCCCGCCGCGCCGCTTCGATCTGGCGCGCCGTTAAGCGACCACGGGTCGTCGCCTTCAGGCCAAAGGTGCCGAAGCTGACTTTGGCGCCGACGGTCGCCAGACCGGTGTTACGGCCTTTCTGCTCTTTACGGTATTTTCTTCTAGCTGGCTGCAGCATGGCTCTTTGCTCCTGAACGACGTGGCCGCTTTGGCGCTTCCGGTGCCGGCGCGGGTGCTGCCGCCGGTTCGGCGTTGTGCGCCATCATTTCGCCCTTGAAAACCCAAACTTTGATACCGATGATGCCGTAGGTCGTTTTTGCTTCGGCAACACCGTAATCGATGTTGGCACGCAATGTATGCAACGGAACGCGACCTTCGCGATACCACTCGCTACGCGCAATTTCAGCGCCGTTCAATCGACCGGCGCTCATCGCCTTGATGCCTTGTGCGCCCAAACGCATCGCGTTTTGCATCGCCCGTTTCATGGCGCGGCGGAACATGATCCGCTTTTCCAGTTGCTGGGCGATGGACGCGGCTATCAATGTCGCATCGACTTCCGGTTTGCGCACTTCCTCGATGCCGACTTCGACGGCTTGGTCACCGACGACGCGACGCATATCGGCACGCAAGACGTCAATGTCCTCGCCTTTTCTGCCGATCACAACACCCGGACGGGCACTGTGAACGGTGATCTTGGCGCTCTTGGCGGTGCGCTTGATCGTGATTTTTGAAACCGAGGCATGCGCCAGTTTCTTCTTCAGGTATTCCCGGATTTTGATGTCCTGAATCAGCGTCGGGGCGAACGTCTTGCTGTTAGCGTACCAGCTCGATGCCCAATCCCGGGTCACTACAAGACGAAATCCGGTCGGATGAATCTTCTGTCCCATATCGGTTCCTTATGCGCCTTTTCCGTTGCCGTCACCGACGATCACGCGGATATGGCAGGTCTGTTTGCCGATCACGTTGCCGCGGCCTTTAGCACGCGCACTGGTACGCTTCAAAGTCTCGGCTCTGTCAACGTAAATCGTTTCGACGCGAAGTTCGTCGATGTCCGCGCCGTCATTGTGCTCGGCGTTGGCAATCGCCGACTCCAGCACTTTCTTGATGATGCGTGCGCCTTTCTTGGTGCTAAACGCCAGAATATCGAGCGCCCGCGCCACCGGCAAACCCCGGACTTGATCGGCAACCAGCCGCCCCTTCTGAGCCGACAGGCGAACGCTGTACAAAACTGCTGTGGTTCCCATGGTCTGTTCCCTTTACTTCCTGCCGCCGGACGCTGCCTTCTTGTCGGCAGCGTGCCCTTTGAATGTCCGCGTCAGCGCGAATTCGCCCAGCTTGTGTCCGACCATGTTTTCGGTCACATACACCGGCACATGCTGCCGTCCGTTATGCACCGCAATGGTTAGGCCAACGAAGTCTGGTGTCACCGTCGAACGGCGCGACCAGGTTTTGATCGGACGCTTGTCGTTCTTATCGCGCGCAGCATCGACCTTTCTGATCAGATGCTCGTCAACAAACGGTCCTTTTTTGAGTGAGCGTGCCATGTGTGATTATCCTTTCGCCGCGTGACGACGACGTACGATCATCGAATCGGTGCGTTTGTTGCTGCGTGTCTTATAGCCCTTGGCCGGTTGACCCCACGGCGACCTCGGATGATGACGACCACCGCCACCATTGCCGCGACCTCCCATCGGGTGATCGACCGGGTTCATCGCAATCGCACGGGTTTGCGGACGGATGCCGCGCCAGCGATTGGCACCGGCCTTGCCGATCTGCCGCAAGCTGTGCTCGCCGTTGCCGACTTCTCCAATCGTTGCGCGGCAGTTGATATGCACTTTACGGATTTCTCCGGAGCGCAAGCGCAACTGCGCGTAGTTTCCGTCGCGTGCCAGCAGTTGTACCGATGTCCCCGCTGAACGCGCCATTTTGGCGCCGCCACCGGGCTGCATTTCGATACAGTGAATCGTCGTGCCAACCGGAATGTTGCGAACCGGCAGTGTGTTGCCTGCCTTGATCGGCGCATCGGGGCCGGAGAACAAAGTCTGCCCTACTGCCACGCCGCGCGGCGCAATGATGTAGCGGCGCTCGCCGTCGGCGTAGCACAGCAACGCCAGATGAGCGCTGCGGTTTGGATCGTATTCGAGCCGCTCCACTTTGCCGGCGATGCCGTCTTTGTTGCGACGAAAATCGACAACTCTGTAATGTTGTTTGTGACCGCCGCCTTTGTGACGCGAGGTGATCCGGCCATGGTGGTTGCGACCCGACCCGCGTTTCTGGCTTTCGACCAGCGACGCTTCCGGACGGCCTTTGTGCAAACCCGGCGTCACCACTTTGATCTGACCGCGGCGACCCGCCGAAGTCGGCTTCATTTTAATCACTGCCATGATCAGGCCTCCTGCGCGAAGTTGATTTCCTGACCCGGTTTCAGGCTGACATAGGCTTTCTTCCAGCCCCGCCGCCGACCGATGGTCCGGCCAAAACGCTTCTCTTTGCCGTGTACATTGAGTACCGACACGCTTTCGACTTCGACCTTGAACAGCATCTCAACCGCTGCCTTGATTTCCGGCTTGGTCGCGTCGTTGACGACGCGAAGAATCACCTGTTCGTAAGTGTCCCCCACGCGGGTGCTCTTTTCGGAAATGACCGGCGCCAAAATCAGCGTCAGCAACCGCTCAGGATTGAATTTGGGGGTATTTGTCGGCGCGCTCATCCCAGCATCTCCTCGAATTGGGTGACAGCCGCTTTAGTCATCACCACATGGTTAAAGCGCAACAGGCTGACCGGGTCAACTTCATGCGGCATCAGCACCAGCACATTCTCCAGATTGCGCGACGCCAGATACAGATTTTCATCGAATTGATCGACCACCAGCAAAATCTTGCCGACAAGCCCAAGATCCTTCATCTTGCCGTTGAGCTGTTTGGTCTTGGGGGTATCGACCGCCATCGTTTCGACCACATTCAACCGCTCGTCGCGCACCAACTGCGAAAGAATCGCCGCCATTCCGGCGCGGTACATTTTACGATTGACCTTTTGCGAGAAATTTTCGTCAGGCATGCTCGGGAAAATCTTGCCGCCGCCCCGCCAGATCGGGCTGTTGGCCTGTCCGGCGCGAGCGCGACCGGTTCCTTTTTGCCGCCAGGGTTTTTTGTGCGACTTGTTGATGTCGGCGCGACCCTTCTGCGCCCGCGTGCCTTGCCGCCCGTTGGCCTGATAGGCAACGACGATTTGATGCACCAACGCTTCGTTGTATTCGCGTGCGAACAGCGCATCGGAAGCGGCCACCGTGGCCGTCTTCTGCCCCTGCTCGTTAATCAGTCGGAGTTCCATCGTCACGCTCCTTTCTTGGCCGGCGTTTTAACCGCCGGGCGCACGACGATATGACCGCCTTCCGAGCCGGGCACCGCACCCTTGACAAGCAACAGGCCGCGCTCGGCGTCAACCCGCACGACACTCAAGGTCTGCACTGTCCGCTGTTCGCCGCCGTAATGTCCCGCCATCTTCTTGCCCGGAAACACACGCCCCGGGTCTTGCGCCATCCCGATCGAACCGGGAGCGCGGAGCGTCACCGAGTTACCATGCGAGGCACGGTTGGAGCTGAAGTTGTGACGGCGGATCACCCCAGAGAAACCGCGCCCTTTGGTCACACCAGTCACATCGACCAACTGGCCGACGGCAAAAGTGTCCACAGCGACCACGTCGCCCGGCTTGAATTTCGAGAGTTCTTCCAGCGTCACCGGAAATTCTTTTAACAGTTCACCGGCTTCGGTTCCCGCTTTGGCGAGATGTCCGGCCAGTGGCTTCGTGACACGCGACGCCCGCCGCCGACCAAACGTCACCTGTACGGCGGCATAGCCATCCGTTTCAGGCGTTTTGATCTGGGTGACGCGGTTGTTGGCAACATCCAGCACCGTTACCGGGACGGCAGCACCGTCGTCGGTAAAGACACGGGTCATGCCGATCTTGCGACCCACAAGTCCAAGGCTCATGTCTTCCTCTTATAAAAAACCCGGTTTCCCGGGCGCCGGTTACAATCGACCGGCCCTTCACTTCAGGTACCCAACACGTCTTGAAAGACGCTATCGGCTACCGCTTCTTTTACTGCCGTTACTGCCTCTTTTTGCTACCGCTTTTTTCTACCACTGTGCGCCCGATGATTCCCGGACAACAGGGTATTTTACTGCAATTTGATCTCAACATCGACCCCCGCCGGCAAATCCAGTTTCATCAACTGGTCTACCGTCTTGTCGGTCGGATCGACGATGTCCATCAACCGCAGGTGCGTCCGAATCTCGAACTGGTCGCGCGAGGTCTTATTGACGTGCGGCGAGCGCAAAACGTCATAACGCTCGATCTTGGTCGGCAACGGCACCGGGCCTTTGACTACCGCGCCGGAGCGTTTAGCCGTTTCGACGATTTCCATCGCCGACTGATCAATCAGCTTGTAGTCAAACGCCTTGAGGCGAATGCGAATACGTTGGTTTTGCATGTTGTGCCCTATGTTATACCTTTTAAGGGTGAGCGACCCGAAACTGCACGGGCCGCGCCGCTCATTCCTTAGCGACCACTCACTTACTCAATAATCTTCGCCACGACGCCGGCGCCGACGGTACGGCCACCTTCGCGGATCGCAAAGCGCAAGCCTTCTTCCATCGCAATCGGCGAGATCAGCTTGACGGTGATCGAGACGTTCTCACCCGGCATCACCATTTCGGTGCCTTCCGGAAGGTCAACGCTACCCGTCACGTCGGTCGTCCGGAAGTAGAACTGCGGACGGTAGTTGCTGAAGAACGG
>JAITMR010000049.1 GCA_031277215.1 Burkholderiales bacterium | reverse complement strand
CCACCTCCTTGAACTCTGTTGTGTATTCCCGTCTCGGTATCTTCATCTCTTTCTCCTTACATGCCGGTTAGATTATCTCATCCCGGCACGGGAGACGAAATTTCGGGGGAAGCTCACTTTTTGGATTCTGCGTTCTGCGCCTCCGCGTGAATTCACGATTCCACATAGCGAAACCCGGCACATCAGGAATCCACCACCCTCTCCCGCCCCTTTCCCGCAAGCGGGCGACTCCTTTATTCCTGATCTCTGTCCTTGACAAAACCATGTTATCCAGCTCTAATGTCAGACTTTTTCCGATTAAATTCAAGGTGTTGTCATGAAACGGACTTACCAGCCCTCCAAGATCCGCCGTCAGCGGACACATGGGTTTCGCGCCCGCAACAGTTCAGTCGGCGGCCGCAAAGTGCTTTCGGCTCGTCGCCGTAAAGGCCGCGCCCGTCTTTGTGTATAGATACGGCGTTATAGTGGGCTGCGTAAATTTTCAGACGAGGCGGCAAACCGCAGGCAGTGCGGCACGGCGAAGCCAACAAAGTGTGAATGTTTACGCAGCCTACTATAGAGTGTCGTGATCAATGCGCCGTGACGGTCGCCATTCAGGCTCCCGGCTCGCGTCACCTCAAGGGTGAGGCGCGTTTTCGGCTGTCGGGACCGCAAGCGTTCGTGCGCGTCTTTAAAGAAGGACGCCGCCGCGAGGGACGTTACGTGCAAATCATTGCCGCTACCGCGTCATCCTCAAACGATGGTTGCGTCGGCATGGTGGTAAGCCGCAAAGCATTGTCGCGAGCGGTGGATCGCAACCGGTTCAAACGGAAAATGCGTGAAGCGTTGCGGGTGTTGCGCGTTGACGATAATCCGCTGATTCATGGCGATCTCGTCATCCGCGTCAAACCCCCGTTGCCGCGAGAAGCGGTTGACGCCGCTGCCGCCGAAGCCTTCGGTTTGTTGCGGCAATGGGCGGTGGCGAGTGCGGCGGAAACAAGCGCCGCCAAAAAATCATGAAGTTTTTGTTCCTGTCGCTGATTACCTTGTATCAATGGTGTCTGCGTCCGTTGTTGGGCGTGGGGCATTGCCGCTTTTATCCCAGTTGTTCCGAGTACGCCAAGGAAGCCGTGCTGCAGCACGGTGCCTGGCGCGGCGCTTGGCTGGCAGTACGCCGGTTGGGATGTTGCCATCCGTACCATCCCGGAGGTTACGACCCGGTGCCGAGCGATGGCCGCCATCCGCATCGCTGCAAACACCGGCATGCCAGCAAGGAAGCGCCGGAAGCGATAGAAGAAAGCGCCGGGGCAAAACAAAATTTCTCCCATACCGCGACAGCGGGATGCAGTCAATAAACGGTTTTTCTTATGGATATCCAACGGATTTTGTTGTTTGCGGTGTTTGCGTTTTCAGGACTGTATTTGTGGGAGTCCTGGCAGGCCGATCAGCGGTTGAAACATCCGCCACTGGCAGCGCAAAGCACGGCCAGCCAGCAGGCCGGCGGCGTCGCAGCCGACGTTCCCGGGGTGCCGACAGCGCCGGGCGAGGCTACACTTCCGGCTACTTCTGTGAGCGCCTCCCCCACCGCCAGCGTTCCTGAAACCGTTAACGACAACGGCAGCAGCAACATCGTATCGGAATTGCCTGCCGTAAAAATCACCACCGACTTGTACACCGCCGAGATCAATCCGGTCGGCGGCGTCATCACCCAAATGGCGCTGTTGAAGCAGCCAGACGCGCTCGATAAAACCAAGCCGTATTACGTGCTGCAAAAAAACAGCGAGCGGACGTTCATGGCGCAAGCGGGGTTGACCGGCGACGGCATGCCCAATCATCGGACAACGTATGAAGTGCTGTCAACACAGCGCGAGCTCAAAGACGGTGAAAAAAGTTTTGACCTGCGACTGGCCACAACTGCCGCCAACGGCGATCGGGTTGAGCAAATCCTGACGTTTCATCGTGACAGCTACGTGATTGATGTTACGTTCAAAATCATCGGCACCGCAACTGCCGTCGCGCCCCATGCGTATTTTCAATTTGCCCGCGACACCAAAATATCCAGCAAGCGCAGCGCAATGGCGCCAGCGTCGTACATTGGCCCGGTGGTTTTCAACGAGGCGGATAAATTCACGAAAGTGAATTTTGACGATCTAGACAAACTCGCCGCCGATCCGCTGCGCAAACCGCCGTTCACCTCGGGCAACAACAACGGTTGGGTGGCGATGATAGAACATTACTTCGTCACCGCTTGGGCGTTGCCTGACAGCAACACCACGCAGCGCGAGTTTTACGCACGAAAAATTGGTGATGGTTTGTACTCGGCGGGGATGCTGTTGCCGATGCGAAGCCTGGCGCCGGAAGCCGGCTCCGAAGTCACCGTGCCGATGTACGCCGGACCGCAAGATCAGGACACGCTGAAAGCGTTGGCAAAAGATTTGAACCGCGTTGTCGATTACGGCATGTTTACCGTGATTGCCGCGCCGATGTTCTGGCTGCTGAATTTCTTTCACAACCTGATCGGCAACTGGGGTTGGTCGATCATTGCGATGACGTTTCTGATCCGTATCGTGTTCTATCCGCTGAATGCTGCCGCCGCACGCTCGATGGGGAAAATGCGGGTCGTCGCGCCGAGGCTGAAAGCGCTGCAAGAACAGTACAAAGACGACAAGCAGCAAATGCAAATGAAGATGATGGAAATGTACCGACAGGAGAAGATCAATCCGCTTGGCGGTTGTTTGCCGATTCTGGTACAGATGCCGTTCTTCATTGCGCTGTACTGGGTACTGTTGTCGGCTGCCGAATTGCGCTATGCGCCTTGGTTTGGCTGGATCACCGACTTGTCGTCGCCCGATCCGTGGTACCTGCTGCCGGTGCTTTATGCGGCTTCCGCTTTCCTGCAAATGCGGCTGTCGCCGATGCCGATCAGTGACCCGATGCAAGCGCGGATGATGCAGATGATGCCGATCGCTTTCTCGATCCTGTTCATCTTCTTCCCGTCCGGCCTGGTGCTGTACTGGCTGGTCAGCAACGTCCTGCAAATTGCGCAACAGTGGCACATGAACCGGATGCTGGAACGGGAAGCGGCGGCGAAAACGTAAACAGGGATCAGGTATCAGAAAGGCGACACCTCACGCGAAGGCTGCTCCCTCTCACGTTTGCGGGAGAGGACTGGGGAGAGAGCGCTGGAAAAGGCAAAGCTCCTCACGCGAAGAAAGAGATGTTTTCCTTCGTAGCTTCGTGCCTTCGCGTGAAATGCTTTTTTGATTCCTGATACCTGATACCTAATCCCCGCCCATGCCCATGCCCGAACCCCTCACCACCACCGACACCATCGCTGCCATCGCCACGCCGCCGGGACGTGGCGGCGTCGGCATCGTGCGTGTGTCGGGGAAGAATCTGGCATCGCTGATCGCCGCGATTACCGGCAACAAAACATTGCCGCCGCGCCAGGCGGTGTTCACGGCGTTTTACGATGCGCAACAGCGTGTGCTGGATCAGGGGCTTGCGTTGTTTTTCGCCGCGCCGCATTCGTACACCGGCGAAGAGGTGCTGGAGCTGCACGGACATGGCGGCGTCGCGGTGATGCGTGCGTTGCTGGAGCGCTGTCTCGAATTGGGCGCACGGCTGGCGCAACCCGGCGAGTTCACGCGCCGCGCTTTTTTGAACGACAAGCTGGACTTGGCGCAAGCCGAAGCCGTCGCCGATTTGATCGACGCGGCCACGGGTATGGCTGCGCGTGCCGCAGTGCGCAGCTTGTCCGGCGCGTTTTCTGCTGAAGTACACCACTTGGTCGAGGCGTTGATCGAAACCCGAATGCACGTCGAAGCCAGTCTCGATTTTCCAGAAGAGGAACTCGACAGCGTGCTTGATCCCCACGTTGCCGCTCGCGTTGTCGCGTTGACGGAAAACATCGAATCGCTCATCACCCGCGCACGCGCCGGTGCGTTGTTGCGCGAAGGTTTGACGGTTGTCCTGATCGGTGCGCCGAACGTCGGCAAGTCCAGTCTGCTCAATCGGCTGGCACGCGAAGAAGCCGCGATAGTCACTCCCATTGCAGGCACCACCCGCGACATGATCGAACGGCAGATAGCGTTGGGCGGTATTCCGTTGACGGTCGTGGATACCGCCGGATTGCGCGACACCGACGATGCCATCGAAAAGATCGGCATTGCCCGCACCTGGGCGGCCATTGAGCGTGCCGATCTGGCGCTGTTTCTGACCGATGCGCAACACATGCAGGAAACGGCATTGCCCGCGACCGACGCCGCGATTCTGGCGCGTCTGCCGGAAACCATGCCACGTATTCTGGTCTGCAACAAAAGCGATTTATTGCCCGCGCCTGTCACCATCACGCCAGCGCTGACAAACGCCGTTCGCGCCCTGCGGGCCGTCAGCATCTCAGCAAAAACCGGCGATGGCCTCGACGCGCTGGAAGACGCGGTTTTGGGCGCGGTGGGGGTTGCGCACTTGACGGAAGACACGTTTCTTGCGCGGGCGCGTCACCTGGAAGCTTTGCAACAAGCGCATCAAGCACTGCGCGACGCTTCGCAAGAATTGATAACGGCGTCTCCGGCGCTGGAACTGGCGGCAGAACACCTGCGGCGGGCGCAGGAAGCGTTGGCGTCGATCACCGGCGCGTTCAGTGCCGACGATTTGCTGGGGGTTATTTTCAGCCGGTTTTGTATTGGGAAGTAGGGGAGGTCGGCTTCTTATCGGCGTTCTTTGCGTCAGCGCAAGAAGCCAAACAAGATAACAGCACTAAAATTAAACCGTTTTTTGTTCTTTATGGGAAAACGAGGTGGTTTCTATTGAACAAACACACGGGCGCGGCAGCTCAATGGCCTTGGCAAAAGTGTCGATATCTATGCGGTCGTAGACAGAGCACCACGGCTTTAGCCGTGGGTGAATGAGCCCGGAGGCGGTATATTGAGGCATGGAAGTCACGAAAAGCGCACACAGTGTGTACAGCCTTAAATACCACGTTGTATGGGTGTGTAAATACCGCCGACGGATCCTGAATCCTGCTTTAGAGGTGTATTTGAGAAGAGTGTTGCCGAAGCTGCTGCGAAGTATGCCCGGCGTAGAGATTGAGACGATTGGCTTTGATCAGGATCATTTACATATGGTGATGGTGATTTCGCCAAAGTACAGCATAGCCGAAGTTATGGGGAGGCTAAAAAGCCAATCGTCGTCGGAGCTAAGAAAGAGCTTCAGTTGGTTAAAGAAGGTATATTGGGCGGAGAATATCGTGTGGTCGCCGGGCTACTTCGTGAGTAGCGTAGGCGTAGATGAGGAGGTTATTAAACGCTATGTGGAGTATCAAGGAAAGCAGGATTCAGGTCAGCTCCGCATGGAGCTGTAACGGTAAGAACCCCGGCTTTAGCCGGGGGAATCTATTGCGACACCCGCCACCAAGCGTTGGCAACTGAACATCTAGAGCGTTTTAGATTTGAGTGTTTAAGTATCCGCATGATACGAAGTAATTGTTACACTCAGTAGGCGTGCACTCGTAGAGCAAGTCCCCTGTGTAGTTCCAGAGCGATTCGAGCGTT
>JAITMR010000011.1 GCA_031277215.1 Burkholderiales bacterium | reverse complement strand
GTTTCATCGACGTGGCCTCCTCCGGTCACGTCGACGTCGAGGGTGCGTTGCAGTAAGGCGAAGGTCGCGGTACAGGTTTTGTCTGCGTCCATCAGGACGGTCGCTTGCAGCGGGTCGCTGGTAACGGCGCAATGGCCGCCCCATGTCACGCTGTGGTTGACGCTCGGCGGCGTCGCGGTCAGTGTCACGGTGGCGCCGTGGCTGTAGGTGTTGGTGCATTCGTTGCCAACGGGTGTGTCGGCGCTCTTGTCGATGTGTCCCGCCGGGGTTTCATCGACGTGACCTCCTCCGGTCACGTCGACGTCGAGGGTGCGTTTGAATTCCACTGCGCCGCTGGTGCAGGCGGTGGGTGGAACTGCTCGCAGGAAGCCGCGCTGATCGACACCGTTGACGGGCGGATTCGCGCATACACTCGCCAAACCTCGACCGATGGCCGCGCTGCCCACGCCCGGCATCATCGTCAAAGTCGCGCCACCGTTGTCTTGCAACTGGCCAAGGGCAAGGTTGGCGTTATTGATGCTGGTGGCTGCCGTGAAACTGCAAGTGCCGTCGGCAGCGAGATTGCCGCCATCGTCGGCACCGGTAGTGCCGCTACACGTCTGAACTATCGTATTGGCCACGCGAAAATCTGACGAAGCCGCCGTGTTATGAATATCCCCGCCGCCGCTATTGCCCGCCACCGTAGCGTTGAGCAGCGTGAGCGTGCCCGTGTTGTAGATGCCGCCACCGGTGTTGTTAGAACTGTTGCCGGACACGGTGCTGTTAGCCAACGTGAGCGTACCAGAGCTGTAGATGCCACCGCCACCAACGTTACTGGCGGTTTCGTTGTTCCACACGGTGCTGCCGATCAGCGTGAGCGTGCCCGTGTTGTAGATGCCGCCACCGTTGTTGTTGGCAATGAGGCGACCGTCAAACACGGAACAATGGATTAGCGTGAGCGTTCCGGCGTTGTAAACGTTGCCACCGTGGTTATTGCCGCCACCGCCGGTATGCCCATTTCTGATAGCAAGGTTTTTCAATTCAATACCGGTAAATCCTGTGGGCACCTGAAACACCCGTGAAATTCCACCGGCGTCAATGGCAATGCCAGGAGCGCCATCGATGGTCAGGCCGCTTTTATTCAAAATCAACTCACCACCGGTTAGCGTGATGACAGAATGAGCGAGCAGGGGGTCGAAGACGATGGTGTCGCCATTGGAAGCCGCGGCGATCGCATCACGCAGACGGCAGGTATTGGGCAGACTGGGGCCATCGGCAACACAGTTGCCGGGAACGCCAACAGCAACGTCAGCGGTGGAATTAACGGTGAATACGGCTGCGGATACCGGCATGGCCAACACCAGTCCGGTTAGCAGCCAAGCTGCAAATTTCACCGCGTCGCGCCTTTTCAACAACAAAGAGGAAAATACCCGTGACCCCCGATCTTGAGTCACGCCCGCATTACAAACACGTGAAATCCTGTTTTGTGCTTCCATTTGCAACTCCCTGCAAGACAAGACAAGCCGCAAGCTCAGCACCTTGCGCTCGCCTATCGTTTTTTAGCTTTGATTTCCCCAAATCCCCTTTGTGAAAACAGCCGCTCACTCTTCCATCAAAAAGCAACAACCGAAACGATTCCGATAAGCCCATCCCTCAAGCAAGGCTTCATTTCTTTCAGCAGCACCAGCATACTTTTCATCTCAAGAGCGGTTCTGTAAGCGCACTCCAGCTCTCCCCTGTGCCTTCTGCTTTCTGTGTATCTGCATCGCCCCACTCAAGGCAAGCCCCTCCCGCCCATTGCCTGATGTTTCCGCAGGCGCTCTTTATAAGCGCAGAATCAACAGAATTAATCATGCTACCAAAGATTTATGCGGTCAAGGTTAAAAGGATAATTGACTCCCTTTTTATAAAAATGATAAAAAAAAAACACTATTCCCTTACTCCCAGTAGGGTTGATGAGGGAGGGCAAACCGGAAAAAAGAGAAACCGGCATTCGGTATCCCGGATGGAAGAGCGCAAGGTTTTAGGACAACGGGAAGAGCGGTGGCAAGCAGCGTTTATAGGGAACCTGAATAATCCGTTTGCATTCACTTTCGCCGTAAAAGAAAAACGGGCAATCACAACTCGCCCCTTGGTTCCCTCCCCCGAAGAGATTTTGGTCGGGGAGGAGGATTAAGGAGGGGGCGGGGTTGAATCGTCGAATTATTCAGCGCTTCCATAGCTGCCAAGCAGCGCCTGAATCTCCTGGAATTTTTTAATCAACCGGCAAGGCCTGATTTTTATTTTTTGGGCGCCCTTGGGAAATCTGATGGTGGCCAAGGGCGGAATTGAACCACCGACACAAGGATTTTCAGTCCTCTGCTCTACCAACTGAGCTACTTGGCCACGAACTTTTTATTATAGCATGCTCTGTATTTCCCTGAAAAGCGTAAGCGGGACTGCCGATCTCGAAATGCAGTAGAATGCGGCAGGAATCCGCTGTGCGCGACCTGCTGCTCACCTGAAAAAACGACCACATGCCCGAATTTTCTCCCCTCGATTCCCTGATTTATCTCGCCTCTCAAAGCCCGCGTCGGCAAGCGTTGCTGTCGCAGATCGGTGTGCCGTTCGAGGTGCTCACGCTCGACGAAGCCGCCATCGCCGAGGTTCCTCTGCCGGGTGAGGCGCCGACCGCTTATGTTCAACGAATGGCGCACGCCAAGGCGATTGCTGGCATGCAGTTGTGTCAAAAGCAATTGCCGGAGCCATTACCCGTGCTTGCCGTGCTGGGGGCGGACACGGAAGTGGTTCTGGAAAACCGTATTTTCGGCAAACCGCAGGATCGGCAGAACGCCGCCGCCATGCTGTGTGCGCTTTCCGGGAAAACGCACGAAGTCATCAGCGCGGTGGCGCTGTGCCTTCCCGCTCGGAAGGGACGCGCAACAGAGCTCGTGGATCGTGTTGTGGTATCGCGGGTGACGTTCAAAACGCTGCGCAATGAGGAGATCGAACGTTATCTCGACAGCGACGAGCCGTTCGGAAAAGCGGGCGCGTATGCGATTCAGGGACACGCCGGCGCCTTTGTCACACATCTCGAAGGCAGCTATTCGGGCGTTGTCGGGTTGCCATTGTTTGAAACAATGCAGTTGTTTGAACTTCTCCATTTGAAATTTTTTGCTTGAATCTTTGCTCTTCCGCCCGTATCCTGTCGTCTCCTCCTGAAAGCACATCCGATGTCCCGCGAAATTCTGGTTAACGTAACACCGCAAGAAACGCGCGTTGCCGTGCTTGAGCAAGGCATCGTCGAGGAATTGCATGTCGAACGAACGCACACGCACGGGTTCGTCGGCAACATTTATCTCGGCAAAGTAGTGCGCGTGTTGCCGGGGATGCAAAGTGCCTTCGTTGACATCGGTCTGGAACGCGCCGCTTTTTTGCACGTTGCCGATATTTACGAAAACCGGATGAAATACGAAGACGACCTTCGTCCGATTGAGCGGTTGCTGCACGAAGGCCAGTCTTTGATGGTGCAAGTCATCAAAGACCCGATCAGCTCGAAGGGTGCGCGGTTGTCCACACAAATCAGCCTCGCCGGACGCCTTCTGGTGTATCTGCCGCAGGACGCGCACATCGGCATTTCGCAACGGATCGAAGATGAAGGCGAGCGCGAAACGTTGCGCGTTCGTTTGCAGGCCTTGCTTCCTGAAGAGCCGCAGGGAGGTTTCATCATCCGCACGATGGCGGAAACCGCCACCGAACACGAGTTGAAAACAGACATCGATTACCTGACCCGCTTGTGGCAGGACGTGTCGCAACGTTCCCATGAGCTTCCCACGCCATCGCTGCTGTATCAGGATTTATTGCTGCCGCAGCGAATGTTGCGCGACATCGCTTCCGAAGACATGGCAGCGATTTACGTCGACGACAAATCGGCGTTGACCGCCATGCAGGATTTTTCGCAGAAATACACCGCCGGAATGACCGAAAAGCTGCTGCTGTACGTCGGCGAACGCGCCCTGTTCGACCGCTACGGCATCGAGGAAGAATTGAACAAAGCGCTTTCGCGCCGCGTCGATCTGAAATCCGGCGGCTATTTGATTTTCGATCAGACCGAAGCGTTGACCAGCATTGATGTCAACACCGGCGCTTTTGTCGATGGTCGCAATTTCGAAGACACCGTTTTCAAAACCAACCTCGAAGCAGCGCATGCCATCGCCCGGCAACTGCGATTGCGCAATCTGGGCGGTATCATCATCATCGATTTTATCGACATGGAACGATCCGAGCACCAAGAAACTGTGCTCGAAGAACTGAACCGCGCATTGGAAAAAGACCGCACGCGATTAAGCGTCAACGGCTTCACCCGCCTGGGTTTGATCGAAATGACACGCAAGCGAACCCGCGAATCGCTGGCACAAATGCTGTGCGAACCGTGCCCGACTTGTCTGGGACGCGGCCAGATGAAAACCGCGCAAACCGTGTGCCACGAAATTCTCCGCGAGATTCAGCGCGAAGCGCAGCAATACAGCGCACGCGAATTCCGAATCCTGGCATCGCAAGCGGTGATCGATTGTTTTCTCGACGAAGAATCGCAAAGCCTGGTGTGGCTCGCCGACTTAATCGGCAAAACCATTTCGCTGCAAGTGGAAACGCTTTGTACGCAGGAACAATACGATATCGTGATCGTATAAACACATAGCAAACCTCATGAAGCGCATCTTCAATGCTTTTTTCTACTCCCTGCACGGGCTTGCCGTCGCTTGGCGCGACGAAGCGGCGTTTCGGCAAGTAGTGGTACTGGCCGTCATCGGTATTGCTGCCGCCTGCTTTCTTCCCTTGAGTGCCACAGCGCGCGCACTGCTGATCGGCGCTCATGCCTTGACGCTGATTGTTGAATTGTTGAACTCCGCCGTCGAAGCGGCGATAGACCGCATCAGCGAAGAACACCACCCACTGTCGAAAAAAGCCAAAGATTGCGGCAGCGCCGCGCAAATGGTGATGCTGATATTGGTTGTGGTGCTGTGGGGCGCTGCTCTGTGGGGTTGTGTGTAAATCAGGAATCAGAAAAGCATAGCCGTAGGTCGTGGCGAGTGACAGCGAACCGCGACAGGTCGATTTCACGCGAAGCCGCCCGCCGATGGTTCAAATCAACCGTAGGGGCGGGTTTGAAACCCGCCCCTCCCTCGCCCGCTTGCGGGGGAAATTGGGATGAGGGCATGGATTCTGCGGCGCTACTTTGCGTGAAAAACAAAAGACTCTGGATTCCCGCCAGACTTGTCCCCGCAGCGATTTTGGGCGGGGAAGCACACGGGAATGACGGAGTATGCATATCACCACAACCTTTTCACGCGAAGTCACGATGAACCAAAAAAGAACAAAATTACACATTCCCCATTTCCCTGCCTTCATTTCATGCAAAACCCTTCCCCCGAAAACATAGCTGTCTTACAATGAACAGGATTTCGTTGTCCTGAATCGTGTCTTTTTCTTGCGCACCGCTTCCCTCTTTAATGAAAGGAAACATCATGTTAGCCTCACTTGCTAAGAGCATACCTCCCCGATATTCTAAAGACATAAACAATCGTCTTCCTTTCTCTCCGTCTTCCCGACGCTGTTTCTCTCTCAAATTTTTCCTTCCTGCGCTTTTCAGCGCATTGCTCCTGCCGTTCTTCGCGCTGCCCGCGCAGGCGCAAACCAATGTCGGCACCTACGCCGATTTGCAAACCGCGTGCGCAGCAGCCGGAGCAGGCAATGTCACGCTCACTGCCGACATTCTTGACGGCACAACCCAGCTCACCATCGAGCGCAACCTCACGCTTGACCTCAACGGACACAGCTTGACGATTGATTTGCCTGCCGCAACAGGGAGAGTATCCAACGGCATCAAGATCAATCCCAATGTTACGCTGATCCTGATGGACAGCAGCCCCGGCGTCAACGCCCTCACCGTTACGAACAGAGCAAACGTTACGTACGACCCCGCTGCAAACTCCAACTTCGGCGCGGCGATCAACAGCTCCGAAGGCGAGATCATCATCAACAGTGGCACGGTCAATGCTAACGGCGGTTACACTGGCGCGGGCATCGGTGGCGGTCACAACGCTGACGGCGGCATCATCACCATCAACGGCGGCACGGTTAACGCTAACGGTGGTTGGGCTGGCGCGGGCATTGGCGGCGGTGGTAGCGTTGGCGCAAACGCGGGCGCTGGCGGCATCATCACCATCAACAGCGGCACGGTTGACGCTAGAGGCGGCCAGTACGGCGCGGGCATCGGTGGCGGTGCCCAGGGTAATGGGGGCATCATCACCATCGCTGGAGGCACAGTCAATGCCGCCAGCAGCTCCCAAGGCACAGGCATCGGCGGCAGTTATGTTAATGCTAATAGCGGCATCATCACGATTACCGGCGATGCCGTTGTAACGGCCAGAGGAAGCGGCTCCAACGCGGGCATTGGTAGCGGACGTGGCGGGCGGGTTAATTCAATTTCGATCGACACCATCGGCACAGTTACCGCCACCGGCAGCCAGGCGACTGCCAGCTATGGCGCAGGCGCGGCCATCGGGCAGGGTGGGCAAGGCAGTCAAAGCGGCAACCCCGACGGCGCAGGCATCAGCAATGTGACGCATCCGGCAGCGGCAAGCGTCATAGCGCCTGCCACGGCAGCATTCAACGTAACGGTTGCAGCGGAGGGAACAACGCCGCCAACGCTTGCTTATCAATGGGAGGTTTTCACAGGCGGCGCTTTTGCAAGCGTAACGGACGGTGCAGGCGGCACAACGGACAGCTACACCACCGCCGCGACGACGGTAGCGATGAGCGGCAATCAATATCGCAATGTGATCACTGTCACGAACGTCAACGGCGGCAACACCGGCACCATCACCTACGTCACCCATCCCGCGACGCTGACGGTGAACGCGGCGAGCACCGTGATTGCCAGTGCTGCCGTTACCGTCACCGCACCGGTTACTGGCGCGACGCCGAACACGATAGTGACGGCCTGCGGCACAGATTTCACATGCGGCACCGTGGCATGGACGCCGAACCAAGACCCGTTTGAAGGCGGCACGCAGTACACTGCCGAAGTGACGCTGACGGCAAATGGCGGTTTTACGTTCACGGGGCTGACGAGCGCGACGATCAACGGGAATAACGCAACTGCTACGAACAACACCGGCAACACGGTCACGTTATCGTACGCGTTTGCGGCGACGTCTACAGCCATCACCAGCGCAGCTATCAATGTCACCGCGCCGGTTACTGGCGCGGCACCGGACGCAGCAGTAACGACATGCGGCACAGACTTCGTATGCAGCGCTGTGACGTGGGCGCCAGCAGACAACCCGTTCCAAGCGGGTACGCAGTACGCCGCGACGATCACGCTGACGGCAAGCGCCGGTTATACGTTCACAGGGTTGGCGGCGGCGACGATCAACGGGAACGCGGCCAATGTTATAGGCAACACCGGCAACACGGTCACGCTGTCTTACGAGTTTGCGGCGACAGGTGCGCCGCCGACGGTGAGGGCAAATCTTGCCAGTATTCCCGTGCTGAACCCGGCCATGTTAGTACTTCTGGCATTGGCGCTGGGAGGATTGGCGTTCCGGCAGGGACGGCGTAGCG
>JAITMR010000006.1 GCA_031277215.1 Burkholderiales bacterium | reverse complement strand
GCTGTGCTGTGCTGTGCTGTGCTGTGCTGTGCTGTGCTGTGCTGTGCTGTGCTGTGCTGTGCTGTGCTGTGCTGTGCTGTGCTGTGCTGTGCTGTGCTGTGCTGTGCTGTGCTGTGCTTAGTCATGATGTCATTTTTCCAATGTCAAGTCTCTTTTCAACTCGCCTGCCAGGACGCTTGCGCTGCCCGCGCTTTATTGAAATCAAGCGCCCAGGTCGCCGCCAGCCCGAATACCGTGCTCATCATCAGGTAATAGGCGGGCACCATCGGGTTGCCGGTTTCTCTGAGCAGGTACGTCAAGTAAAGCGGCGCCAATCCGCCGAACAAAGCGCCACCGAGGTTGAACGACAGCGACAAGCCGGTGGAGCGAATGCGCACCGGAAAAAGTTCAGCCATCGTCGCCGGCATCGGCCCCCAGAAGAAGCTCATGCAAACAGCCAGCGAACATTGGATCAGGATCATGGCCTCCAGCGAACGGCTTTCCAAAAAGTGGGAGAAGAGCGGATATACCACCAGGCCATAGGTGATGATCGCGGTGAACAGTACCGGCTTGCGTCCGATCTGGTCGGAGCAGTATCCCGCAATCGGACACAGCACTAAAAGAATGAGGCACGCGAGAAATGTGCTCAACTGCACTTGCCCCAGCGTCAGCCCCAATTGGGTGACGCCAAAAATCGGCAGATAAATAATAACAACATAGGAAGCCGCTGCGCCCACGACGATCAGGCCGAAACCGCACATGACTTCTTTCGGAAAACGGCTCAACACTTCGGCCAGCGGTGAGCGGGGTTGCGCCGGTCGCGTTTTCATTGCCTCGACAAATTCCGGCGATTCTGCGACACGTTGACGAATGTAAAAGCCGATCGGACCGATCAGAATACCGAGTAAAAACGGAATCCGCCAGCCCCAGCTTTCCAGCGCTTCTTGCGACAATCCCTGCGTTAGCAGAAACGCAGACAACGACCCAAGACTGAACGCCAATCCCTGCGACGACATTTGCCAACTGCCGTACAAACCGCGCAAATGTTTCGGCGCGTACTCTATCAACATCGACACGGCGCTGGAAAATTCGCCGCCCATCGAAAAGCCCTGAAGCAAACGCGCAAACACGATCAGCATGGGCGCTGCGATGCCGATGGCCGCGTAAGGCGGCACCAATCCGATCATTCCGGTGCCGAGCGCCATCAGTATCACCGTCAAACTCAGCGCTTTTTTGCGTCCGGCGATGTCGGTGTACATTCCGAGCAGCACGCCGCCAACCGGTCGCAACACGAATGCCGCACCGAACACCGCAACTGTCGCCATGATGGAATTGATATCGTTGACCGCCGGAAAAAATACTTTCGCGATTACCACCGCGAACATTCCGTAGATGGCGAAATCGAAAAACTCAAACGCATTACCCAACACCGCCGCGATAACAGCGCGGCGGCGTTGAGCAGGCGTTATGGAAGAAACTCCATCAGCTTGTTTTTGCATGAAGCCCCATTGATAACGTTACGTCGCCATATCCAGGAAAACGGCTCTGGAGTTCAATTGCCTGTCTTTTTTACGACGGTTGTTGCCGCTGCAATCAGCCCGGTCATATCAGACAAGTTGGACGGAACGATAAGCGTGTTGCCCGCCTTGGCAATACCCGCAAACGCTTCGATGTACTGTCCGGCCACTTGCAGATTCAAGGCCTGCATACCACCTTCGCTGTTGGACGCTGCGCCGATCTGACGCAACGCTGCTGCCGTCGCCGCTGCCTTGGCGAGAATCGCCGCCGCTTCGCCTTGCGCACGGTTGATTTCCGCTTGTTTATCGCCTTCCGATTCGGCAATCGCCGCTTCACGCGCACCCATTGCCAAGTTGATTTGTTCTTGTTTCTTACCTTCGGAGGTTGCAATAACCGCCCGCTTCTCGCGCTCGGCAGTGATTTGTTGTTGCATCGCACGCAGAATTTCTTTCGGCGGCGTCAAGTCTTTGATCTCATAGCGCAACACTTTGACGCCCCAGCTTGCCGCCGCTTCATCGAGCGCGTTGACCACGGTGGCGTTGATCTGGTCGCGCTCTTCAAACGTCCGGTCGAGTTCCATGCGCCCAATCACCGAACGCAAGGTCGTTTGCGCCAGTTGCGAAATCGCTATCACATAGTTCGATGAACCGTATGAAGCCAATCTGGCGTCGGTCACCTGAAAATACAAAATACCGTCCACTTGTAATTGCGTGTTGTCGCGCGTGATACAAACCTGCGACGGCACATCAAGTGGAATTTCGCGCAAATCGTGTCGGAATGCAACGCGATCTAGGAAGGGAAACAGGATGTTCAGCCCCGGCTGCATCACGCCGTGGAAGCGTCCCAAGCGTTCGACAACATACGCCCGCTGTTGTGGAACAATCAGGAACGACTTGATGAACCCGATCACGACAACTATTGCAAGCGCCCATAGAAAAGTCTGCGGTGAAAATAAGTCCGGCATCGAAACCTCCTCTGTAAAAGATGTACTAAAAAGATGTGATGAAAAAATCAGCGAGGTGTGCTCAAGGGATTTTCGCCCAGCACAAGCACCGACCCGCGAACTTCCACAATCACCATATTGTCACGTCTGGGCGTGTCCGGCGTTGCCACGATGGCGTCCCACCGCGATCCACGATACGAAACCCGTGCCGAACCATCGTCGTTCCATTCCAGCACGCGCACCCGTTGACCGACATCCAAAGCCATTTGTTGCTTTGGTTTTCCTCCGGCTCTGTGATGCCAGTAATACGTCAGAGAGCACCCGATGATGCCCGCGACACTTACCGCAAACAATTGCCAGGCAAAACTTCCTCCCAGCCAACCGACCACGCCACCAGCGAGCGCGGCCAACGCCAGCGCCAACAAATAAAACGTTCCAGTCAGCATCTCAACACCGGCAAAGGCCAGCGCCAGCACCCACCAGATCCACCATGGCATACCCATTCTCCTTTGTGTCAGACACGCACGACCAACAAGGCAATATCATAGCAGCTTTACCAGTGCCCGTTCTGTTACGACCTTACCCGTCTTGCAAATTTCTCGGCAGTGGAAACGAAACCTTTTCGACAACACCCTCGCATTCACGCGCTTCGCCAGCGCCCAACGTCCGCAAACGCGCCACCACATCACGCACCAGCTCTTCTGGCGCTGAAGCACCGGCTGTAATGCCGACACAGCGCTTGTCTTTGAACCACTCCGGCGACAGTTCCGCCGCGCTGTCCACCCGGTAAGCATCAATGCCTCGCCGCTCCGCCGTTTCGCGCAGTCGGTTCGAATTGGAACTGTTGCGACTGCCGACGACGACCAGTATATCCACCTCGCCCGCAAGCGCACGCACTGCATTTTGTCGGTTCTGAGTGGCGTAACAAATGTCTTCTTTCTTCGGCGCGAGTATTTTTGGAAAGCGCCGAATCAGCGCTTCAATAATTTGTTTTGCGTCGTCTTGCGACAGCGTTGTTTGCGTCACGTAACCGAGACGATCCGGATGTTGCACCTGCAAGCGCTCGACATCGGCAACAGTTTCGACCAGATGAATCCGCCCTTCCCCGCATTGCCCCATCGTCCCTTCGACTTCCGGGTGTCCGGCATGGCCGATCATCACCATCTCGATACCGGCTTGCGCCATTCTGTCGACTTCGGTGTGTACCTTGGTCACCAGCGGACACGTCGCGTCGAACACCGTCAATCCGCGCCGCGCTGCTTCTTCGTAAACCCGTTTCGGTGTGCCATGAGCGCTGAAAATCACCGCCGCACCGTCGGGCACTGCCCCGAGCGATTCAACAAAAATCACGCCTTGCGTTTTTAACCGTTCAACCACGAATGTGTTGTGTACGACTTCGTGCCGCACATAAACCGGCGTCCCGACACGCTCCAACACTTTTTCGACGATGGTAATCGCACGGTCGACACCCGCGCAAAACCCGCGAGGATTGGCCAGCAGAATTTTCATCTTGCTTTCCTCATTATGTGGCCGGAAGAGAAAAGCTGATCCACGCTGCTAAGGAGATTGATTTCGCTCGTTACGCTCATCGTCTTCATAAGCAGCGTATTTGCGCTGCCGCATACTGTCGGCAAACAATAAAACCGCACCGACAACAATGGCGCTGTCCGCGATGTTAAAGGCCGGATAAGACCATTGCTGATAATGGAGCAACAAAAAATCGATCACCCGACCATACGCGATCCGATCCCACAGATTGCCCAACGCGCCGCCGATAATCAGCACCAGTCCCAGACTGAGTCGACGGCTGCCGCCGCGCAGCAACCACCACAAAAGCACCAGACAGACAACAATACTGATGACGATAAAAAAAGGCCGCTGCCAACCACCGGCGCCCGCCAGAAAACTGAAGGCCGCGCCAGTGTTGAAGGTCAAGATCAAACTGAAAAACGAAGTTACCGGCCTCACTTCGCCGCTGTAGAATGTTTCGTACACCCACAATTTTGTCAGACGATCAAGCGCGATCACCAGCACGCTGACCAGCAACCACCAGCTTTTGCTCCACTCGTAACGTGCGCCTTTACTCCAAGGCAAAGCAATTCTCTCACGCATGTTGACGCGCCTCACCTTCGCCGAACAAATTATCAACGCAACGTCCGCACAGTGTCGGATGCGCCGGATCACGACCAACATCATGCCGCCAGTGCCAACAACGTTCGCACTTGACGCCAGTCGATGGCGTCACCGCAATGTGCAAAGCCTCGCCCTTGACGATACGGGCAGCAGACGTAATCAACACAAAACGCAAGTCGTCGCCGAGCGTTTCAAACAGTTGGTAATCGTCCGCCGTTAGCGTCAACACCACTTCCGCTTGCAACGACGAACCGATGCCGCCCGCTTCGCGCAGATTTTCCAATTCCTTCAACACCAAAGCGCGTACCGCAAGAAGGCGTTGCCATTTTTCCAACAAGCGCGGCGCTTCCGTAACGCCCGGAAACGCATCTTCCCAGCAGCGCACAAACACCGTCGGGTCTTCCGGATGCACGATGCGCCAGGCTTCTTCCGACGTAAACGACAAGATCGGCGCTACCATTTTCAACACCAGATCGCGGATGTGATAAAGCGCCGTTTGCGCCGAGCGGCGCGCCACGCTCGTTTTTCCGGACGTGTAGAGCCGGTCTTTTAACACATCGAGATAAAAACCTCCTAATTCTTCCGAGCAATACGTTTGCACTTTCTGGACGAGTGAGTGGAAATCGTAATGCGCGTAATCTTCACGCACACTCGCCATCAATGCGCCCGCCTTCGCCAGCGCATAACGATCCATCTCAAACATCGCATCAAGCGGCACGGCATCGCGGGCGAAATCGAAATCGGACGTGTTGCCCATCAGAAAACACAGCGTGTTGCGGATACGGCGATAGCTTTCAACCACGCGCTTCAGAATCTCATCGGAAATCGACAACTCACCTGAATAATCGGTCGCCGCTGCCCACAGGCGCAAAATCTCCGCGCCCAGCGTGTCGCCGACCTTTTGCGGCGACACCGCATTGCCACGCGACTTCGACATCTTGTGACCATTGCCATCGACAGTAAAACCATGCGTCAATATATTTTTATACGGTGGCACACCATTGAGCATCGACGAAACCAGAAGCGACGAATGAAACCAGCCGCGATGTTGGTCGGAACCTTCGAGATACAAATCTGCCGGAAAACATGTTTTGGCGCCATGCGAACCTTCATTTTTATCGCGCCCTTGCGGCCCGCCCATCACTGTTTGATGCGTCGAGCCGGAGTCAAACCAGACATCGAGAGTGTCGGTCAGCTTGCGGTATTGTTTTTCATCGACACCGAAATCAACCGCCGTCGCTTCGTACCAGGACTCGATACCTTGCTGCTCAATTTTCTGCGCCGCTTTTTCAAGCAACGCCAACGAATCGGGATGCAACGCATCGGTTTGACGATCAACAAAGAACGGCAACGGCACACCCCACTGCCGCTGCCGCGACAACGTCCAGTCAGGGCGGTTGGCGATCATCGCCTGCAAACGCGCCTTACCCCAGTCAGGATAAAACCGCGTCGCCTCGATGCCCGCCAGCGCCGTTTCGCGCAAAGTTTTTTCCGGCTTCGTTCCTTGAAAACCAGCAACCTCATCCATCCCGGCGAACCATTGCTGCGTCGCCCGATAAATGATCGGCGACTTGTGCCGCCAGCAATGCATATAACTGTGCTTGCATTTTTCAACGTGCAACAATGCGCCGACTTCGCGCAGTTTCTCAACGATTTTCGGATTGGCATCCCAGATCGACAGTCCGCCAAAAAACGGCAGCGCCGCATCGAACTTGCCGTCACCTTGCACCGGATTGAGAATCGCCTCATCCTTCATGCCGTACTTGCGGCAACTCTGGAAGTCATCGATACCGTAAGCAGGCGAACTGTGCACGATGCCCGTTCCCGCTTCAAGCGTTACGTACTCAGCAAGGTAAACCGGCGAAACACGATCATAAAGCGGATGCCGGAATGCCAGATGTTCGAGCGCCTCCCCTTTCGTTGTCGCAATCACGCTGCCTTCCAGACCAAAACGTTTCAAACACGTTTCGACCAAATCCTGTGCCAGAATTAAATACTTCTCCGGCGTTTTAATCAGCGCGTAAACCAAATCGGGGTGTACGTTGAGCGCCTGATTCGACGGAACCGTCCACGGCGTCGTCGTCCAGATCACCGCCTGAACCGCGCCTTCCGGCGCCTGCTCAAGTCCAAACGCCTGCGCCAACTTGGCGCGTTCATTGTCCGCCAACGAAAAACCGACATCAATGGCGCTGTCGGTGCGGTCTTCGTATTCAACCTCGGCCTCGGCCAGTGCGCTGCCGCAATCGAAACACCAGTTCACCGGCTTCAAACTGCGATAAAGATAGCCCTTCTTCAGAATTTCACCAAGCGCCCGCACTTCATCGGCTTCATTGCGAAACGCCATCGTCGTGTAAAGATCGTCCCAATCGGCCAGCACGCCAAGTCGCCGAAAACCTTCCCGCTGTTTGACGATTTGTTCTTTGGCGTAAGCGCGGCACAGGCGTTGCGTTTCCGCCGTCGATAAATGTTTGCCGTGCGTTTTTTCGATCTGCACTTCGATTGGCATGCCGTGACAGTCCCAACCCGGAACATACGGCGCATCAAAACCCGCCATCGTTTTGCTTTTGACGATGATGTCTTTCAGAATTTTGTTGACCGCGTGACCGATGTGAATATCACCGTTGGCGTAAGGCGGCCCGTCATGCAAAACAAACAAAGGCCGTCCGGAACACGCCGCCCGTATCGTTTCGTAGATATTCTCTTCCTGCCACTGTGCCACCCATAAGGGTTCGCGTTGCGCCAAGTTGCCACGCATCGGAAACGGCGTTTCCGGCAAATTCAACGTGGCGCGATAATCATCTTTCTTTGGTTCCGACATCGTTATCTTTCTCTCTTATCAGGACGCCACGCACAGTACCGGCGAGAACATGTCCCGCGCCCGGCGTACATCGTCTTCAATCTGTTTCGTCAGCGCCGCCATATCCGCAAAACGCATTTCTTCGCGCAGCTTCCCGACAAACGCCACCTCAATGCGCTGACCGTACACATCCTCGTTAAAATCGAACACATGCGTTTCCAGCACCGGATTCGCGTTATTCCCTTGCACCGTCGGTCGAGTGCCGAGATTCGCCACACCTTCACGCACGGCGCCCAACCCATGCACACGCACCGCAAACACACCAGACAACGGCGGCTTGAACGTCAACGGTACATTCATCGTCGGGAATCCCAAGGCACGCCCTCGTGCGTTGCCATGCGACACCCGTCCCGCAATGGTGTACGGTCTTCCCAGCAAGCGTTCGGCACGCGCAAAATCGGCCACCGCCAGCGCTTCCCGTATCCTCGTGGACGAAACCCGCTCGCCGTCAATCTCAACCATCGCCATCGCCTCCAGCATGAAGGCATTGGAACGCGCACGCAAAAAATCCAGATGTCCCGCTTGACCCTTTCCAAAACGGGCGCCGTGACCGATCAACAACCAGCGCACATTCAAACGCCGTTCCAGCAGGTCGCCGACAAATGTTTCCGCATCCATTCCCGCCAGCCGTGCGTTGAAACGCGGCAAATAAATCCGGGAAATACCGGTTTCAGCCATTCGCTCAAGCCGAGTGCGCAACGGCAAAAGTCTGGCCGATGCAACTCCTGGTGAAAAATACTCACGCGCCATCGGCTCGAACGTCATGGCCGCAGGCACAAGATCAAGATCGCCCGCCGCCTCGACGACACGGCGCAACATCGCCTGATGCCCCCGATGCACACCATCAAAATTACCCAGCGCCAGCGCAACCGCAGGCCTGTCCTGACCGGCCTGCGGCAAGGTGCGAATGATTTTCACGAGATCCACGTCACGTTTGTTTGCCGTGTTGACTTATTTCGACGGCATCCTTCTTTCTTCGCCGCCGACAATCAAAAGAGGGAGATTTTATCCTAAATCAGGAATCAGGAATCAGCGGTCAAGGATCAAATTGAAACCTGAGAGCGCGGGCGCCTCGCCCGCAAAAACGTCACAACCTGATCATTCTGCGCGAAGAAAAACCATTTTCACGCGGAGACGCGAAGACGCGGAGAAAGGCACAGTGCGCTCCCCTCTCCCGCAAGCGGGAGAGGGGTTGGGAGAGAGGGTGATGAATTCACGACTCCATTGAAAAAGGTACGATGCACCGTCATTCCCGCGTGTTTCTGGCGGGAATCCAGTGTCTTTTTTCCGCTTTATCGCACAGCGATTTTGGGCGGGAGAGACAAACCCCCGTCTTCTGCGCGAAGCGAAGCGAAGTCGCAGAACGCAGGCGTCCACCCTCCCCGATCAAAATCGTTTCGGGGACAAGCTCTTTGAAAAGGGGACTTCGGAGGTGCGGAGGTTTTATCTCACGCGAAGGCGCGGAGACGCGGAGAAAGGCACAGTGCGCTCCCCTCTCCCGCTTGCGGGAGAGGGGAGCTTGTGCCTTCGCGTGAAAAACAAAAGACGCTGGATTCCCGCCAAAAACACGCGGGAATGACGGAGTATGAATAAGGGTGATTAACTCACGCGAAGGCGCTCACTCTTTTGTACGTGCGCGGGCGTTTTGTCAGTGATTCGCGCTCGTTTTGTCAGCACCAAAATTGGCATAAAATGACAAAACGCCTGCAAAAAGCCCCATTAATTTGGGGCATTTTTGTTTAACGATCCGACACCAAACGTATCGCAGAAGAAATAGAAATTTGACGTGTCAAGATCAGGTAGAGCAACCATCGCTCTGGAGGCATTTTATATTTTCCAGCTTCCCAGTCCTGCCATGTACGTAACGCAGCAAACACGGTATGCGCTGCCACGGTTTGCGTATGCCCTGCGGCATGACGGGCGGCAATAATCTGGCTAGGCGTTGGGGTATCCATTTTTTTCCCCCCAGATTTCCGCTGCCTCACGAGCCAAGCGGTTAAGCATTTGCGGTGTGTTGTGCAGTCCGTTTTTTGCCTCAAGTTCAACCCGCACGGCGGCGACGTTATCCGGCAAAACAGCACCCGCGCCGAACGGTACGCCACCGTCCAGAGCCGCTCCGAAATAAACGACCAGCCCGGTATCGTGCGTAGCGGTACCTGCCGTCAAATCAACCTGCCATCTGCCGCGCCATCCTTTATGCCTGCCCGCCACTGTACACCTCATTTTTTCGCCCCAGTGGAATTGTAACCCACTCCCTGAGCCGCCGAGTGCTGTTGTAGACATCGGTCATTGACTGCCGCCGGTGGCCGAGCAGTTTACGGGTGTCGACACCCTGATCGCGGTAGAGCCGCTCGGC
>JAITMR010000069.1 GCA_031277215.1 Burkholderiales bacterium | reverse complement strand
CACATTCTGGGCTGCGCAGTTCTGGCTCTCGGATTTTTCAGCGCCTTGCCCGCGCAGGCGCAAACCGCTGTCGGCACTTATACCGCTTTGCAAACCGCCGTGGCGAACGGCGATGCCTCGATACAACTCAACGCTAACATCCTCGATGGCGCCACCGAACTGACCATCGTGAGCGATCTCGTTCTCGATCTCAACGGATACAGCCTGACGATAGAACTGGATGCCCCAACAGGCGCAACATCTAACGGCATCAAGATTGATTCCGGCGTTACGCTCACCATCATGGACAGCAGCCCCGGCGCCAACGCCCTCACTGTCACGAATGGTGTAGACCTTGCTAACCAGCCCCTTAACGGCAGCAACCCCAACTGCGGCGCGGCGATCAACAGCTCCGAAGGCACGCTCATCATTAACAGCGGTACGGTCAATGCCACTGGCGGTGTTTACGCCGCAAGCATTGGCGGCGGCATTTATAGCAATGGTGGCACCGTCGTCATCAACGGCGGCACAGTCACCGCTCACGGTGGCGGTAGCGCCGCAGGCATCGGCGGCGCTTACCAAGGTGACGGTGGCACCATCACCATCAACGGCGGCACAGTTGATGCCACTGGCGGTCTCTATGGAGCAGGCATCGGTAGCAGCGGTGGCAACAGCGGTATCATCATGATCACTGGCGATGCCGTCGTAGCCAGTAGTGGTGGTGACGGCGGCGCGGGTATAGGTGGTGGGTCGGTTAACTCCATTTCGATCGACACTACCGGCACGGTCACTGCCACGGGTGGCACCTCCGGCGGCAGTAGTGGCGCGGCCATCGGGCGGCGCAGCAACCTAGGCGGCGCAGGCATCTCAAACGTAACGCATCCGACGGCGGCAAACGTAACAACGCCTGCCACAGCATCGTTCAACATAACAGTCGCAGCAGTAGGAGCAACACCGCCAACGCTCGCCTATCAATGGGAGGTTTCCACAGGAGGCGCTTTTACGAACGTAACGGACGGCACTGGCGGCACAACGACTGGCTATACCACCGCCGCGACGACGTTAGCGATGAGCGGCTATCAATATCGCAACGTGATCACCGCTTCGAATGTCAACGGCGACGGCACCGGCACCATCACCTACGTTACCCATCCCGCGACGCTGACAGTGAACGCGGCAAGCGTGATCGCCAGTGCGTCCATTGACGTCACCGCACCAGCGACTGGCGCGGCACCGAACGCAACAGTAACGGCATGCGGCACAGACTTCGTATGCAGCGCTGTGACGTGGGCGCCGAACGATAATCCGTTCCAAGCGGGTACGCAGTACACCGCGACGATCACGCTGACGGCAAGCGCCGGTTATACGTTCACAGGGTTGGCGGCGGCGACGATCAACGGAAACGCGGCTAACGTTATAAGCAACACCGGCAACACGGTCACGCTGTCGTACCAGTTCATGGCAACAAGCCCGTTGGCGACGAGACTTACGACATCTATTCCGGTGTTAAGCCCGGTGGGTTTGGTACTGCTGGCATTGGCGCTGGGAGGATTGGCGTTCCGGCAGGGACGGCGTAGCGCGTAGCGTTTGACGGTAATCTTGCGCGAAAACACGGCCCTTTGAGGGCCGTGTTTTTTTTGATTCTGGAGTTGAGGTCATTCCAAAGTGTAGAGCTTCTTTGTGAAAAAGGCTCATCGCGGAATTCCTGGGAAGGATTTGCGCGGAGACGCGGAGAAAAATCATTTTCACGCGGAGGCGCATATCACCACAACCTTTACACGCGAAGCTGCGGAGAAGGTCGTAGGGGCGGCCCCCCGTGGCCGCCCAAGAGCAGGCACAGAAAATGTTTCTGCGCCGCGTGAATAATAAACGACACTGGATTCCCGCCAGAAGCACGCGTGAATTTACGACTCCGTTGTAAAAGTCTCATTTTTACAACCCCATCCCCTCCCCAGCCCTCCCCCCCGACCAAAATCTCTTCGGGGGCAGGCTCTTGAAGGGGAGGGAGCTTCCGCGTCTCCGCGTGTGTACACGCGGCGGATGACGCTCACGACTCCGCTGGAAAAGGTACGATGCACCGTCATTCCCGCGTGCATTTGGCGGGAATCCAGCGTCTTTTTTCCGCTTTATCACACAGTGATTTTGGGCAGGAGGGACAAACCCCCATCGGCTTCGTTTTTTTCTGAAGCCCCCGGAATTCCGCGAAGAACCAAATTATTCGCCTATGTAAAACACAGAAAACGTAATTCTTTTGGTGATTTTCTGGTTATCTCCTGCCAGCTTATTTTTCCGATGCGCGACAGGAAAAAGGCAGATAACGTTCTGGGACATCGGTTTTGTTTTGCCCTTGGAGGGTCATCGGGTCGGGCGCGTTGGCGTTGCCGCATACCCAAGTGATCGGAACAATTTTGGCGTCTTCAACGATGGCGGGACGCAGGCTTAACGTTTTGTCTTTGATGGCGCCGTTGGCGCGATAGCCGAACGTGACATGAATAACGCCGTTTTCGATGGCGACTGCCCTGATGTGTTGGTTGACGATTTTTTCAGGAATGGGCAATCCGGCAGCCGCGTTGCCCGGCAATAAAATTTGTGCGGTTTTCCAGGCTTCGTCGATGGGTTTTTTGGCGATGTCGGCGAGAGGTATTGCGTTGTCGATTTGTTTGCGAATGGTTGAATCCTGAGCCGTGGGCACTGCCATCAACATCAGAATGGCTAGAATGCTGAGAACAACCATCATCTCAAGCAGCGTGAAGCCCTTTGCGTTCTTTGCGTCTGCGTGCGAAACGACTTCCCCGGGTTCTCGTTTTCGCAGGAATAACGGGGGGTGAGGCGTTATTGGGCTTGCCGCCGCGTTCATCACAGGCTCGCTTCTTTGTTGAGACGTTGGGCGGCAGCGATCAACACCAGCAGCAGCAACGCCAGCGGAACGGCGTAAGCCCAGGCGATATTGATGTTGGACAGCGCGTCACCGCGCAGCGCGTGGGTGAGCAATGTGTAATGTCCGGCGACCGGGACGGCAGCAATCCAGTCCGGTTCGCGTTGCTGCAAGAGCATTTGCGCTATCGGCAGCAGCGCAAAAAGCAGCAGCAAGACCGACGTGCCGGCTTGTGCCTCGCGCACCGAGCGGCCACGAATGCCGATGTAAAAATGCAGAGCCGGAAGCAGTAACGCGATGGGCAGCAACGCGATGGAGAAACGCCCGACTTCGGAAAGGCCGAAAAGAAACGGCACGCCGACTGCTGGTAAAGGCGCGAAGCGCAGTGTCAAATAAAAACCCGCTAATGTCAACGCGACGACAAGCGTATTGACGAGTGCTGCCGCCGCCCATTTTCCGGTGACGATTTCAAAGGGTTGCGCCGGAGTGATTAACAGAGGTTGCAACGATTGGCGTTCGCGTTCTCCGGCGCTGGCATCGAGCGCCACCGCCATGCCGCCGGTCAGTGTTGCGAAGAGGGCATAAAAGGCGATGAGCGATAGAAGCAACGCGCCGGATTGTTGCGGTGTGGCGAGGTTGACCGCTTGAACCCTCAACGGCGCGGCAACTTCCGGCGCGATGCCGCGCAACAGGAGTCTCATTTTCCCCCACTCTCTTCCGTAAGCAACCAGCAGGTGTTCGATTTGGGCGATGGTGACTTGTGCGCGATCACGCGATCGGTCGTAAACGAGTTGTACGGAAGCGGCGCGACCGGTCGCAACGTTATCAGGAAAATCTTCCGGGATGATTAACGCAACATCAATACGGCCTCGACGAATCTGTTCTTCGTAATCGTCCGGCAGCGGTTTTAGTGTGACTTGCTGGCGTTCCAGAAACGCGATCAACGCCGGTGCATGCGCGTTTTCCTGTACGGCGAGCGTGAGCGTTTGGGCGCGTTCGCTTTGCGTGGCGATCAGGCTAAAGATCAACATCAGAAATAGCGGGCCGGCGAACAATGGCGGGAGCAGAATCATCAGCAAAGTGCGTCGGTCGCGGAAAGCGTCGAGACATTCTTTGCGAAGGACAGCGGCGGCACGCCGCCATGAGAACCACGGCTTCATACGAGGCTCCGCTTCTGCTCGTCGTCCTCGAGCAGTGCAAAAAAAGCATCTTCGAGCGATGTTTGAGTGGTTTTGTTGAGGAAATCGTTGGCGGTTCCCTGCGCGATCAGGCAACCGTGATTCATCACCATGATGGTGTCGCAAAGGGTGGCCACTTCCGACATGACGTGCGAGGAAAAGATCAGGCACTTGCCCTGATCGCGCAAGGTGCGTAAAAAGGTGCGCAGCGAACGCACGCTTGTCACATCGAGGCCATTGGTCGGCTCATCAAGCAGAATTACCGGCGGGTCGTGAATCAACGCCCGAGCAATCGCCACTTTCATCCGTTCGCCCTGCGAGAAGCCTTCGGTTTTGCGTTTGGCAAGCGCTTGCATGTCGAGCGTTTCCAGCAGAAACGCGATGCGTTTGTCGAGCACGCGGTCAGTCAAGCCGTAGAGCGATCCGAAGTAGGCGATGTTTTCGACGGCGGACAAACGCGGGTACAAACCACGTGCATCGGAGAGCACGCCGATGTGGCGACGCACTTGATGGCGGTCGGCAACGATGTCGAAACCGGCGACGCGGGCATGGCCTTTATCGGGGACGAGCAACGTGGACAACATGCGCAACAAGGTTGTTTTCCCGGCGCCGTTGGGGCCGAGCAGTCCGGTGATTTGCCCGGAGTGCGCACAAAAGCTGACATCAGCAACCGCGCAAATTTCGCCGCGTTTTCCGAAACGTTTGCAAAGGCGTGTCAGTTCGATCATGGCAGGAACAAGGCGATTAACAAGGCAACTAAGGCGCAGCCATCAGTCGGTTCGACCATAGCAACGGCGGCGCGTTGTTTTCAAGGTGTTCGACGCAGGTTGATGGCAATGCCGAAAGGTCGGCGCTTTTGACGAAAGCCGCGAGCAACTGCGGCGCACAGGATTGCGTTGAAACGATATGGCCGATGCCGTTAGCCGTGATGAGGCGGTGTTTCGTCAATGTCTGCGCTGTTTCAACCGCGTAAGTCGGCGGCGTGACCGGATCGAGTGCGCCGGAAAGCAGCAATGCCGGAACATGGTCGTTGACAACAGGCGAACCCCAATCGTCGGGCAATGTTGCGACAGGCCAATGTTCGCAAGCGGCGAATGATTGTTCAGCCAGTGCGCTGATGTGCGGCAAATCCGATTGCAACGAGGCGCGTTCTTTTTCGGAAACGCGAGGGGCGTCTTCGGCGCAAGTGATCGCATAATAGAGCGCCGGATTCATCTGGTCTTCCAGCGACGAAGAAAACGATTGTGTCAGCGCCAGCAACGGTGCGAAATCATCGTTCAGCGCAGCAGTTAAAACCTGCGGCAACAGCGCGGCGGTGTCCGGCGAATAAAGCAGCGGTTGCAACGCCGACAACAGCATGTCGGAATCGAGTTGCAACGTTTCGGAGTTGCCGGTACGCGGATCGTTGAAGACGACGCGAAGGCCGGGCGCGGCCAGCCGCGCAACCAGCGTGTCGAGTGCGGCAGACGGAGAGGGTTGCAATGTTCGGCAGCTTTCCGAGGCTTCGCAACTTTGCAGGAGAGCGCTTAACCGCATTGCCCGTGAGCGCCAGGCGTTCAGCGTGATACGGACGGAAGGCGCGATCACGCCGTCGAGCGTCAAGGTGCGTACATGCTGCGGATAACGGCGCAGGTATTCGAGTGCGACGCGGGTGCCGTAGCTGCCACCCCAAAGGTTGATGCGCGATAGGTTGAGCGCATCGCGTACCGCTTCGATATCTTCGACGAAAGCCAGCGTGCCGTAATCGAGCGGATGGATAGATTGCGCGGTGAGTTGATCGAGGCATTGACCGACTTTGGGAGCAAGCTCGGTTAAAACGGCGTCGCTCAACGTGTCGTTTTTCTCATCAAGCGCATCGCATCGCAACGGCGATGAGCGACCCGTACCGCGTTGGTCGATTAACAAAACATCGCGGTGGCGGCGGGTTTCGATCAGCGCTGCCGCGAACGGCGCGAGCGCCGAGGCAGCTTGCCCCGGCCCGCCTGCCAGCAACATGAGCGGATCGGCTTCAGGATGTCGCGTGTTGGCCGGAAGGCGTGCGATGCGCAGCGACAGCGTTCCTTGCTCGGGACGCGCACGGCTTTTCGGAACCTCGATGTGCGCACATTGGATCTCTATCGATAACGACGGCAAGCGGCAAGACTCAAATAACAGGGCGTTCGATGAAAGAGAAGATAGATGCGGTGATGGTTCGGGCGCGGGAGTACAGGCGACAATAAGCGCCACGAAAAAAAACATTGCCGCGGACTTAATCATCACCGCCCATAATCATGTCGAACATGTCCTCTCCTTCCGGCTCTTTTTTGCGTAGTTCGTCGAGATCGGTTTTGATCTTTTCGATGTTGCGGAAGAAATGATCCTGCGCTTGCGGCGCGATGACGCGCGTCGCTGGCGGCCATAAATCTTTTAGGTAGGGGTTGTTGGCGCTGTTGCCTTGATGGAGGTTAAACGGGTCGTTGGCAAGCCATTGCACAGTGGCGGCGGCGATACACAACGCTACGATGATGACTGCTTTGAGGCGCAAAAGGCGGGGGCTGATGGCGCGTAAATGGTAAAAACAAGTGACGCCAAAGATCAGCCAATACGCTGCGAAGTTGTAATCAACCAGCGGTCGGGCGGAAAAAGCGAAAGCCGCCCAACTGAACAAAGGCCCGAACAGCGACGCGACGGCAATGCCGCTCAGAGCGATGAAGGAGTGACGCACGAAATTCGCCACACCGGAGAGCAATCGCGACAATCCTGCCCAGAGGGATATCCAGATGACCAGCGTCAGCAACAACGAGACAATGGGCATCAAATAAAGCGATGCGCGGAATTCGCCGATCTGGTTCGACCAGATTTCGAACGCGGCAGTGCTGAATACCAGAACGGTCAACAGCAAAAGCCAGGGCCACAACCGTTGCGGCGGCAGCAGTTGCCGCTCGGGCGCAACCGGAAAATCGGCGCTGCGAACGCGCAGCCAAGTATGGCCGATTCGGAACAAGGTATCGCCGTTAAGCAACACCAGTCGGGTGTGACGAATTCCACGGTTGTCGAACAAGCCGTTTTGCGTGTCGCAGTCCTCGACGGTCCAGAGGCCGCGGTCGTCGCGGCGCAGTAAAACGTGTTGCGGTGCGACACAGGCATCGTCAACGATCACATCGTTGTCGTAGCCGCGACCGATCGACAGAGCGCCGCTATCGACGGCGTGACGGCTGCGACTGATCAGTTCTTTGTGGCGCGACAGAATTTCAACCCAGATCATCGCGACACCTCCAGCGTGTTCAGGAACCGCTCGGCGAAGGCGATTGCGTTCGGGTAGCTGACGCCGGTTAATGAAAGACGCGAAATCAGCGCTTCTTTGCTGTTGTCCTGAGTGACGGCAGCCACGGCGACATCGTAAAGGCCGGGGAAGTCGCGGTAAGCGCGGGCGCACCAGGTAACGCGCAGGACAGGCCGATTCGGATGCGCGTCATCCGGCGCCAAAAAGTTTTCATAACACTGTTGCGGGGTGTAGCGACGGCGCGGGCCGAACATGAGCGAGGGCTGCATTCGCCCTGATACCAGCGTTGCGAATTGAAGCACGTTGAGATCAATGCTTTTCATGTAAGTGTGTGACAAGTTCGCCTGACCGCTGCTCATGTTGTTGGCCAAAAACAGCGCGGTGCGAGTGTCGCAGGAAGCATCGTTGATGAGCACGCGCAGCTTCGTACTGGTGCCGCTGTTGGTGCGCGCCCAGCAGTTGAACCAGGCTGCGCTGCTTTCCGCTGCCCGATACGGTCCGAAGGACGCGGCGCGAAAGCCCTCCTCCTGCAACGCGGCGAAGAAACCGCTTTGCCAGGCATCGAGTTGTTCGCGGATCGCTTCGCGCACACCGGCCTGACTCATCGCTTCGCTGTGGCGGGCTTTTTCCACCAGCGCGTGCGCGGCGGCGGCAGGCACGAGGAAACTGACCAGATCGCCGCCGAATTGCTTGGCGACGTTGACGCCGGCAATCCGGTTGTCGGCGGTGACTGCCGGGCCGCCGCTCATGCCCGGATTCAGTGCGCCGGTGAAATGGGTGCGCGGCTGGTAACTGTTTTCGACCAGCCCGTTGTAAGTGCCTTCAACGATGGTAAAGCCAAGATCAAACGGATTGCCCATTGCAAACAATCGTTCGCCTTTGGGCAGCGCACCGGCAACGGCACTGGGGTTGAAGGTGAAATGATCGCGCGGCGGTTGAGCGCCGTCGGCGTTATCGGAAGGCTCCAGCCGGACGACCGCCAAATCGTTGGCGATGTCGATGGCGTGAAGCTGCAAACGCCCGCGTGTGCCGTCGGGCGCTAAATAATCGAGTTGATAGGTTTGCGGTTCCAACGCGTATTGCGAAACCACATGGTAATTGGTTAGCGCGAAACCATCGGCTCCGACAAGAAATCCTGAGCCGATGGACGACTGCTTCTGTGCGGCGATGAGCAAAGTGCGTATCTGCAAAAGCCGTGGTCGCGCCTGCGTGAAAATTTGCTCGGCAGTGGACGACAGCGGCTGGGCGGTCGCCATCGGGAGCGGCATCGGATCGCCTGCTTCGGGCGGTGGGGCGGCGATGGTCGAGAAGGTGGCAAAAACAGCGGAAACGGCGAACAGCCGCCCGAAAGAGGCAGCACGGAAACACCGGAGGGCGGGAGACGCAGGCATCGTAAGATAGAAAGTGGAATGTTTGAAGCATGGTAGCACGGGCACTGCCATTCCTTCATCCGGGGCGCTTGAAAAAGCGATTCGGCGTCCCTATATGTCGTTCTGATTGTAACGAACCCTGGGAGCGTTCCGATGCGTTTCGACAAATTGACGACCAAATTTCAAGAGGCTTTGGCCGACGCGCAGAGCATGGCGCTGGCTGCCGATCACGGCTTTATCGAGCCGCAGCATGTGCTCGCGGCGATGCTTGCGCAGGAAAACGGCGGCACGGCGTCGCTGTTGGCGCGTGCCGGTGGCAATGTGCCGGGGTTGCGAGCCGCGCTGAAAACGGCGTTGACGCAGTTGCCGACCGTGGAAGGCACGGGCGGCGAAATTTCCGTTTCGCGTGATCTTGGCAATCTGTTTAACCTGATGGAGAAGGAAGCGGCCAAACGCGGCGACCAATTTATCGCGTCGGAGCTTTTCTTGTTGGCGGCGTTCGATGCGAAAGGCGCGTTGGCGCGGCTTCTGCGAGAAGCCAACGTTGACAAAAAAGCGTTGAGCGCGGCGATTGACGCCGTTCGCAAAGGCGGTGGTGTCGATTCGGTGGATGCTGAAGGACAGCGCGAAGCTCTTAAAAAATACTGCATCGACCTGACCGAACAGGCGCGTTTGGGCAAGCTCGATCCCGTGATCGGTCGTGACGACGAAATCCGCCGCACGATCCAGATTCTGCAACGCCGCAGTAAAAACAATCCCGTGCTGATCGGTGAACCGGGTGTCGGCAAGACCGCGATAGTCGAAGGATTGGCGCAGCGAATCGTCAATGGCGAAGTGCCGGAAACACTGAAGAACAAGCGGGTGTTGGCGCTCGACATGGCCGCGCTGCTGGCAGGCGCCAAATACCGTGGTGAATTCGAAGAGCGCTTGAAAGCGGTGCTGAAAGACATCGCCGCCGACGAAGGGCGAACCATTGTTTTCATTGACGAATTGCACACCATGGTGGGAGCAGGAAAAGCGGAGGGGGCGATTGATGCGGGCAATATGTTGAAACCGGCGCTGGCGCGTGGCGAACTGCACTGCGTGGGCGCAACCACGCTCGACGAATATCGCAAATACGTCGAAAAAGATGCGGCGCTTGAACGGCGTTTCCAGAAAGTGCTTGTGGGTGAACCGAGTGTTGAATCGACGATTGCCATTCTTCGCGGGCTTCAGGAGCGCTATGAAATTCATCACGGTGTCGATATTACCGACCCGGCGATTGTGGCGGCGGCGGAACTGTCGCACCGTTACATCACGGATCGTTTTCTGCCCGACAAAGCCATCGACCTGATCGACGAAGCGGCAGCGCGGATCAAAATGGAAATCGACTCCAAACCGGAAGCGATGGACAAACTTGATCGCCGTCTGATCCAATTGAAAATTGAACGCGAAGCGGTGAAGAAAGAAAAAGACGATGCTTCGCAAAAACGGCTGGCGTTGATCGAAGAAGAAATGACCCGCCTCGGACAAGAGTACGCCGATCTCGACGAAATCTGGAAAGCGGAAAAAGCCAATGTTGCCGGAACGCAGCACATCAAGGAAGCCATCGACAAAGCGCGTCAGCAAATGGAAGAAGCACGGCGGCGTGGCGATTGGCAGGCGATGAGCGAGTTGCAATATGGGAAATTGCCGCAACTGGAAGCGCAGTTGAAAAAAGCGGACACGACGCAGCCCAAAGAAAAGGCGCGTTTGTTGCGCACTGAAGTAGGCGCTGAGGAAATTGCCGAAGTGGTGTCACGAGCCACCGGCATTCCGGTGTCGAAAATGATGCAGGGCGAGCGTGACAAACTGCTGCACATGGAAGCGCGTTTGCATCAGCGTGTCGTAGGCCAGGATGAGGCCGTGCGTTTGGTGTCGGATGCGGTACGTCGTTCGCGTTCGGGTTTGTCCGACCCGAACCGTCCCTATGGCTCGTTTCTCTTTCTGGGGCCGACGGGCGTCGGGAAAACCGAATTGACGCGAGCGCTTGCGGAGTTTTTATTCGACAGCGAGCAGGCATTGGTTCGTATCGACATGAGCGAATTCATGGAAAAACATTCCGTGGCGCGTTTGATCGGCGCGCCGCCGGGCTATGTGGGCTACGAAGAAGGCGGTTACCTGACCGAAGCGGTACGACGCAAACCGTATGCAGTGATTTTGTTCGACGAAATCGAAAAGGCGCACAACGATGTTTTCAATGTGTTGCTGCAAGTGCTCGACGATGGTCGGCTGACGGACGGGCAGGGGCGCACCGTCGACTTCAAGAACACCGTGATCGTGATGACCTCCAATCTCGGATCGCATCGCATTCAACAGATGACCGAAGATAAAAACACACAGAGCGCCATCAAAGAAGCGGTGATGGATGAAGTGAAAACTCATTTTCGCCCCGAGCTCATCAACCGGATCGACGAAATCGTCGTCTTCCATCCGCTCGACGAAGAACACATTGCCGCGATTGCGAAAATTCAGATGCGTGCATTGGAAGCGCGGCTGGCGAAGATGGAGATACAACTTGTGGTTGACGATAACGCGCTTGCCAAAGTGGCACGCGCAGGATTCGATCCGGTCTTTGGTGCGCGACCGTTGAAACGGGCGATTCAGCAAGACATCGAAAACCCGCTGGCGCGGGAATTGCTTGCCGGAAAATTTGCGCCGGGCGATACGGTGAAGGCGGTGCTGGGCGCAGAGGGGATAGCGTTTGTGAAAAAGGCGGATTAACCGCAAAGAACACGTAGGTTGCCGGGGAGCGCAGCGAACCGCAACGTTTGTCTCACACGAAGAACACGGAGAAAAACCCTCTCCCGCAAGCGGGCGAGGGGCGCAAGTTGGGTGTCGCTGCGCCCTTTCCAACTTATATCATTCATGCGGATGCTGATTCCTGCCCACGCCAAACCTGTATCCTCCCAAGTTTCGGAAAGGCCTGTCGAACGCTTGGCAATGATTCTTTTATGCGACGGAGCATGTCGGTGTCGGCCTCCGAATCGCCTATCTCGTGAATGAAGATATCGAGTTCGACGGTGTTGTTGAGGTAATGGATCAGAACCGGCGGCTGCGCTTGCGGAGAAAGGTCGCCGAGGCGGGAATACAGGAAGGCGAGGATGTCTTCGCGCGGCGGCAGTTCGGCCAGTTGTTCGCCGGGTTGGTCGTCTTCGGGGTCAATGTGAACCAGCGCGTCTAGTGCACGATGCGAAGCAAGGATGCGCCGACGGGCATGAGCGGCGATGTAGTGTCCTTCGGAGACGCTCATCCAGCCATCGACCAGCAGATGCGCGTCAATCAGCACTTCGTCGCCCATGTAGCGTGTTTTCAGGTCGTGAACGTCTTTGACGCCGGGGGTAGCGGCAAAGGTGGCGCGGACTTCTTCGACTTCGGCGGGTGTCAGTCCACGGTCGGTCAATCGCGCCATTGCGTCCCAGGCGAATTTGCCGCCGGTGCGACAAATCATGAAGCCGACCAGCGCGGCAGCGAGCGGGTCGAGGAAGGTGTAACCCAGCAGGTTGCCGCCAATACCGAGCGCGACGACTAGTGAGCTGGCGGCGTCGGCGCGGGCGTGCCAGGCGTTGGCAATCAGCATGGTGGAGTTGGCGCGTTTGGCGATGGACAGCATGTAGCGAAACAGGCATTCTTTTGAGACGAGGGTGAGCAGCGCCGCCCACAGCGCGAGTTGGTGAACCTGGGGAATCGACGACGGATCGATGAATTTGCGAGCTGCCGCCCACAACATGCCGCAACCGACGATGATCAGCAGGACGCCGAGCGCCAGCGAAGCGGCGGTTTCAAAGCGGGCGTGGCCGTAGGGATGGTTTTCGTCGGCGCCGGAGCGGCTGATTTTGTTGGCGCCGAGGACGATGAAGTCGGCAAACAGGTCGGAAAGCGTATGAATGCCGTCGGCGATCAAGGCTTGCGAATGCGCAAAAAAGCCGACGATGATTTGTGCGGTGGACAGGAAGAAGTTGACTACGACGCTGACCCACACGCTGCGGGTCGCTGCTTTGTGGCGGTTCATCGGCGTGACGTGTTCAGTGGTCGGGGTGGTTGGGCGGTGCTCGGATAAAGGGTTCATGACCGGAATCATAACGCAAGCCGATGTGGCTGTTTTAATAAAAAGATCGTGTAAAGAGGGGCGCGGCTTCAGCCGACGGGAAATGTTAGAATCTGCTGCTATTGGAATGTAAAAAGCGGACAAAAAGCGTCGGCTAACAGGAGAACGGGATTGAAAGCATCGGGTAAGGCATCATTGGTTATCGCAACGCGGGAATCGGCGCTGGCTTTGTGGCAGGCGCACCATGTCCGCGACCGTTTGCAGGCGCTGTATCCGGAAACCCGTGTGACGCTTCTGGGAATGACGACGCAGGGGGATCAGATTCTCGACCGGCCACTGGCGGCTATCGGCGGCAAGGGGCTGTTCATCAAGGAACTGGAAGTGGCGATGGAAGAAGGACGCGCCGATCTCGCCGTGCATTCGTTGAAGGATGTGCCGATGGACATGCCGCCTGGTTTCACGCTGGCGGCGGTGGCGGAACGCGAAGACCCGCGTGATGCGCTGGTGTCGTCGCGCTATACGGCGCTGGCGCAGTTGCCGAAGGGCGCGGTGGTGGGAACCTCCAGCTTGCGCCGCGAAGCGCAGTTGCGCGAACGTTATCCGCATCTTACAGTGGCGCCGTTGCGCGGCAACGTTAACACGCGGTTGCGCAAGCTCGACGAAGGACAGTACGACGCAATTATTCTGGCGGCGGCGGGTTTGATCCGCTTGGGCTTCGGCGCGAGGATCGCGGCATTTCTGGATGCCGAAGACAGTTTGCCAGCGGTGGGTCAGGGTGCGCTCGGATTGGAGTGCCGCACGGATCGTGACGATGTGATACGTGCGCTGTCGCCGCTGATTGATATTGAAACGCTGCTGGCGGTTAGTGCCGAGCGTGCGTTTTCGCGGGCGTTGGGCGGCAGTTGCCAAACGCCGCTGGCGGCGCATGCCGTATTTGAAAATGATGGCGATCAGCGTGGCGCGTTGTGGTTGCGGGCGTTGTTAGCGGATCGTGAAGGGCGGGAAGTGATGCGCGGCGAATGTCGCGCCAAAGCCGCCTCTCCCTCGGACGCTGAAGCGCTGGGGCTGGCGTTGGCCGATGAATTCATGGCGCGTGGTGCACAACGTTTGTTGCCGACGTAAGCGAAAAAACGCGGCGAGAAAAATGCAGACAGGAAAATGCAAAGAGAAAAAAACGCGCTGAACGGTGTGGGCGTGCTGGTCACGCGCCCGCTCAAGCAGGCGCATGTTTTTGCAAAACGGCTGGAACAATCCGGCGCGGCCCCGATCGTGTTGCCGACGATTGAGATTACGCCGCCGCAGGACATGCAGCCGTTACTTAACGCGCGAGCGCGTCTTGAAGCCTACGATTTTGTGATGTTTGTTTCTGCCAATGCGGTCGAGCAAGCGTTGGCAACGTTGACGCATTGGCCGGAAAAAGTGACGGCGCTGGCGCCCGGCAAGGGAACGGCGGCGGCGTTGCGAGAAGCGGGCGTTCCCGATCAGGCCATCTTGATGCCGCTATCGCGTTTTGACAGTGAAGGCTTGCTGGAATTGCCGATGTTGCAGCAGATGCAGGGAAAGCGAGTGCTGATTTTTCGCGGCGAGCGCGGTCGTGAGCTGTTGGGTGAAACGTTGGCGGCGCGTGGCGCTGAGGTAACGCGGGTGACGTGTTACCGGCGGGCTTGTCCGGAAAGCGATGCGGCAAATACAGCAGAATTTTTGTGGCCGCTGTTGCAGCAAAACCGTTTGCAGGCGATCACGCTGACGGCGGGTGAAGCGTTGGACAATCTCGAAACGATGGTCGGCGAAACATTGTGTCGGGAGTTGAAGGCGTTGCCAGTGTTCACCTTGCATCCGCGAATCGCAGAGCACGCACAGGCGCGAGGCTGGAAGGCGGTTGACACCAGCGGCAACGAAAGCGACAACAGCGATGATGCGTTGATTTGTGGCATGATCTCCTTTTTTTCGGCTTCTCGAAAAGTATGAGCACCCCTCCTCCCGAAGAAATATCCTCTGCGCCGTTGCCTGACCCTGCGGGATCGGGCACGGATGTTTCTGCGTCGGCAGACGCGAAAAAGCCTTCTCCGATTTCCCGACAAGGTCGGTCGGGTCTGATAATTCTCTGGATGGTTGTGCTGGCGCTTGCGGCGGCGCTGGTATGGATGTGGCAAGACAGCAAAAAACGCGATCTCGAATGGCAAACCCACATCGCGCAACGCGTGGGCGTTCTGGAAAACGCGCACAGCGGACAAGTCGCACGTGAACGGCAATACGAAAACCGCTTGCAGCTCATTCAGGAAAAAACGGCGGCGATGGAATGGCATGTCAACGAATGGCAAGCCAATCGTCAGGCGCTGGAAAAGTTGTATCGGCAACTGCTGCCGCTGCGCGATGATGTGGCGATGCGCGAAGTCGAACACCGCATTCGTTTTGCGGCGCAGCAATTGACGATGAGCGGCAATGAGCGGGTAGCGCTGGCGGCGTTGCAGGACGCCGACGCCGAACTCATGGCGCTCAACCGTCCCGACTTGGCAATGGTGAAAGCGGCGTTGTCGCAGTCCATTGAAGCGTTGCAACGAATGCCGGCATTCGACATGCACGCTTTTCTCGTGCGCTTCGACCGGGCGTTGAACATGGTCGATCAGATGACGCCGAAGGAAATTCCCGTGGCGATGCCGAAAGCGAAGATCGTTGTTGATGAAGCGGCGTCCTGGTGGCAGCGCGGGTGGGCGGAGACAAAGGAAATCGTGCTCTCGATGGTGCGGCTGCATGTTGTGGAAAAAGCGGGCGGCGATGTTGGCGAAGGTGGCGCTTCAAGGACGCAGGGAGCGGCGCATTTGCCCGCTTATTTGACAGACTCAGCACTCGATCGCCAGGAGCTTCGCTTGCGTTTGTTGTCGTTGCGCTGGCTGGCGTTGTCCCGACATCCGATGGTCAGCGCCGAAGCAGCAGCGGTGCGGGATGGGTTGATGCAGCGTTTTTCGGAGAACGATCCGGCGGTGCAATTGTTGCAATCGTTGCTTGAAGAGCTGGCATCGTTGTCCGTGGTCGTACCGTTACCGGAAATGTCGCCCGCGTTGGAAGCGTTGCGCCTCTGGCGTACCGAGCAGGCCACGGCAGGAACCGACAGCGCCGACGGCTTGTGACCGGAGCGCAGACATCATGAAATGGACTTTCCGCATTTTGGTGATTGTGGCGATGGCGATGGTGTTGGGCATTTTCGCGCACGCCAATTCGGGCTACGTGCAAATTGCGATACCGCAAAAGTTCAGTCTCGAAATGAGCCTGAACTTTTTCATCATTGCGTTGGCGGCCCTGTTTTCCGTGTTCTATGCGTTGCTGCGAGGCGCAGACGTGCTGTGGGTTTTGTCACGCGACTGGCGGCGGCAGCATTTTCAAAAACAAAACGAAGCGTTGCTGCGTGAAGACCATGCTGCGGCACAAAAAGCAATGGACGGGCGGTTGTCTGAAAAGGCGACACCTTAGCCCAGATATTTTTTCAACCTTCCTTTAAAAGAGAGTTTTTTTATGAACACACCTGCCGACAAATTGCCCGATATTTCAATGGACACGAACGCGCTGTATCGAGAAGAAATGGTCACCGACCGCAGGATAGGCGTGTTGCGCATTCTTCATCCGATCAAGGCGGACGGTTCGGCGGACACCGCAAGAGCGATGGTGTTTTCCGGCGAGGCGCAGTTGATGACCTCCATCGGCGCCTTGCCGATCAGCTTCGACATTCCGGCGACCACCTTCGAAGAAGCGGCTGCCGCTTACAACACAGCCTCCAAAGCGGCGCTTGAACGGACGATGCAGGAATTGCAGGAGTTACGCCGACAAGCGGCGTCATCGTTGGTAATTCCGCCATCGGGCAGCCATTTGAGAGGCTTGGGGGGATTGGGCGGCGGCGGCAAAATTCAGATGCCGTGATGGGGTCTGTAAACCGATCGCGTTTTGGGAAAACATGGCTGCCTTCTCCCTCAAACGGGGAAGAATGATTCTTTAGAAGGATGGTCATATGAGTGTAAAATGCCCCTAAATTTTTTTGGAGAGTTTAAATGACAGTGCAGGAAGCAATTCATGCGCAGGTGACGGAGCATCCGGTCGTGCTCTATATGAAAGGGACGCCACAGATGCCGATGTGCGGATTTTCGGCAACGGCGGTGGAAATTTTAAAGTTATGCGGCGCGACGGCGTTTTTCTCGGTCAATGTGCTTGATAACGCGGACATTCGACAGGGCGCTAAAGACTACGCGAATTGGCCGACGTTTCCGCAGCTTTACATAAACGGTGAGTTCGTCGGCGGCTGCGACATCATGCGGGAAATGTTTGAAAGCGGCGAATTGAAAACCCTGCTGGCGGCAAAAAATTAAAAAATACCGAACGGGGCATGATGCCCGTTTTTTCGGCGTGAGCCGTGGAGCGAAACGCAAAATAAATTAAGGCCGATCCGCGCTTTCTTTTTTCTTCAAAGCCCTTAGCGCCTGTTCAGCGGTAGTGTTTTGATTGCGGATGGCAATATCAAGCGCGGTAGCGCCTTGCGCATTTTCTGCATCGACCCTCGCTCCGGCGGCGACCAACGCTTCGACAAACCACGGCTTGTGATTGAACCGTGCAGCGATCATCAAAGGGGTTTCGTCATTGTTGACGGTTTTATTCACATCGCCCCCTAAGCGCACCAGTTCAGTGATGATTTGTGGTGAGCGGCCATATCCCGCTGCTGCGGAAATCGGCGTGCCGGAAAACTGAGGGTCGGATTCGTTGACGTTGGCTCCCCGGTAAACAAGCTCTCGTATGATCTCAACATCGGACGTTCCCATTGCCGCCCACATCAACACGCTGCCGTTTCTGTTCCCGGGTTGTAGCGCTTTCTGCGGCACTTCTTGAACCGAAGCAACCGTCGCCTGCTCCCAAAATTCCGCCGTGCTGTATTTTCTGTGGGGGTTGGTCAGTTTGACCGCGCCAAAAATCACGACGGCGAAAATAAGTGCGATGAGATAACCTTTACGAATGGGCATGGGTTATTCCTCTTTGGGGACAAGGGCTTGTTTATACGAAAATCATATTACTCTCAAGGCTGCGCGTTTGGAAGGGCAGGAAGGTAAGATAACGGTCTTGATCAGATATTGAAAAGCAGGCATCGGAATATGCAGCCAAACGACTTGCGCGAATTGCCGGAGGAAAAGCCGCCCGCCCAGACGGCAGGGCAGCTCATACCGCCGTTACTGGAGGCGGTGTTTGTGACGGGTGCGGCGCAATGGGCGCAGTTGCCGCCGCTGGCTCCGATCGAAATCGCGTTTGCCGGTCGCTCCAATGCGGGCAAGTCGAGCGCGATCAATGCGCTGGCGCGTCGTGCGCGTTTGGCGTTCGCGTCGCGGACGCCCGGGCGAACGCAGCAGATCAATTTTTTTCAGATGCGTTGCGGCGCCTATGCCGTCGACCTTCCCGGTTACGGCTACGCGGCGGTGACGCGGCAAACCAAGAACGTTTGGCAGGATTTTTTGTGGCGTTATGTGACAGAGCGGCAAACGCTGACGGCACTGGTGCTGGTTGCGGATATCCGGCGCGGCATCACCGATATGGATAGGCCGGTGCTAGAGGTGTTTCTGCGATCGAGCCGACCGGTGTTGTTGTTAGCGACCAAGTCCGACAAGCTGAATTTGCAAGAGCGTCGCCGTGCGCTGGCCGACATTGACCGAACGCTGCGCGAGTATGGCGACGGGTGCGCTGCCGGAGTGACCGTCGTCGAGTTTTCGGCGACGGCGCGACGCGGCATTGAGGCGGCAGATAAAGTGATTGCCGGATGGGTTGCGTAGGCAGGGGTCAGAGATCAGGCATCAGAAAAAGCACCTCACACGAAGCCGCGTAAAAAAAACACTTACGCGGAGACGCGAAGAAAGGCACAAATGTGCCGTCATTCCCGCGTGCTTCCCCGCCCAAAATCGCTGCGGGGACAAGCCTGGCGGGAATCCAGCGTCTTTTGTTTTTCACACGAAGGCGCCGTCAAGCTCCCCTCGCCCGCTTGCGGGAGAGGGGCGGGGGAATGACGGAGTATGTATATCACCACAACTATATGAGCGCCTCCCTTTGTGCAAGCTTTTGCATGAATTGACTGGCAGGATGGATTGCAGCTCTATATCCGGCCTTGATGCAGCATATCTTGCCACTGCTGGCCCC
>JAITMR010000036.1 GCA_031277215.1 Burkholderiales bacterium | reverse complement strand
AATTGCCTCGACAGCACGGTCGTGATCGCCGCCGTCAGGGTCGTCTTCCCGTGATCAACGTGTCCTATCGTGCCAACGTTCACGTGCGGCTTCGTCCGCTCAAATTTTCCTTTGGCCATGATCGTTTCCTAGTCTCTCGTCTCTATTACTTCTTGTTGATAATCGCGTCCGCCACTTGCTTCGGCGCCTCTGTGTAATGCTTGAATTCCATTGTGTACGTCGCCCGCCCTTGTGTCAGCGAGCGTAATGTCGTCGCGTAGCCGAACATTTCAGCCAGCGGCACTTCGGCACGAACGGCTTTGCCGCCGCCGACCATATCTTCCATTCCCTGAATGATGCCGCGACGCGACGACAAATCGCCCATCACGTCGCCCATTTTTTCTTCGGGCGTTTCGATTTCCACCGCCATCATCGGCTCCAGCAGCACCGGGCTGGCTTTGCGCATCGCGTCTTTGAAGCCCATCGAGGCGGCCATACGGAAGGCGTTTTCGTTCGAGTCAACGTCGTGGTACGAGCCATCGAACAGCGTCACTTTGACATCAACTACCGGGAAACCTGCCAACACACCGGCAGGCAACGTTTCGGTAAGACCGCGCTGTACCGCCGGAATGTATTCGCGCGGAACCGCGCCGCCCTTGATTTCGTCAACGAACTCGAATCCTTTGCCGACTTCGTTCGGTTCGACGCGGAGCCAGACGTGGCCGTATTGACCGCGACCACCGGACTGTTTGACGAACTTCCCTTCGGTGTCGCCCGACGGTTTGCGAATGGTTTCGCGGTACGCCACTTGCGGCGCGCCGACGTTGGCTTCGACCGAGAATTCGCGTTTCATCCGGTCAACAATAATTTCGAGGTGCAACTCGCCCATGCCGGAGATGATCGTCTCGCCTGATTCTTCATCGGAACGGACGCGGAACGACGGGTCTTCCTGCGCCAGACGGTTGAGAGCCAGACCCATTTTTTCCTGGTCGGCTTTGGTTTTCGGCTCGACGGCGACGTGAATCACAGGCTCCGGAAATTCCATTCTTTCCAGAATGATTTGTTTTTGCATATCGGAAAGCGTTTCGCCGGTCGTCACATCTTTCAGCCCAACCACGGCGGCAATGTCACCGGCGCGCACTTCCTTGATTTCCTGACGGTCATCGGCGTGCATCTGCAACAATCGGCCAATCCGTTCTTTGCGGCCTTTCACCGTGTTGATGATGGTGTCGCCGGAGTTCAGCGTTCCCGAATAAACACGGACAAAGGTCAACTGCCCGACATACGGATCGGTCATGATCTTGAACGCCAGCGCCGAGAACGGCTCGGCATCGTCGGCTTTACGAAATTCTTCGTCGCCGTTATCTTTCTGCCCTTTGACTGGAGGAATGTCGCACGGCGCTGGCAGAAATTCGATCACAGCGTCCAGCATCCGCTGCACACCTTTGTTCTTGAACGCCGTTCCGCACAGCATTGGATGAATTTCGCAGGCAATCGTCCGCTCGCGCAATCCTTTGACCACCTCGTCGTCGGTCAATTCGCCACCCTCGAGGTATTTGTTCATCAATTCTTCGTTGGCTTCGGCTGCCGCTTCCACCATTTTCTCGCGCCAGTCCTTGGCCTGCGCCGCAAGCTCCGACGGAATGTCAACGTAGTCGAACTTCATGCCCTGGCTGGCTTCGTCCCAGATGATCGCTTTCATCTTGATGAGATCAACCACGCCTTTGAAAGTATCCTCAGCGCCGATCGGGATCACCACCGGCACCGGATTCGCACGCAAGCGCGTGCGCATTTGTTCGTAAACCTTGAAGAAGTTGGCGCCAGTGCGGTCCATCTTGTTGACGAACGCCAGGCGCGGCACCCCATATTTGTTGGCCTGTCGCCACACGGTTTCCGACTGCGGTTGTACGCCGCCGACCGCGCAATACACCATGCACGCGCCGTCGAGCACCCGCATCGACCGCTCCACTTCAACCGTAAAGTCAACGTGTCCGGGCGTGTCGATTACGTTAATCCGGTGCTCCTGGAAGTTCTTTCCCATCCCTTTCCAGAAACAAGTGACCGCCGCCGAGGTGATGGTGATACCGCGCTCGCGTTCCTGCTCCATCCAGTCGGTGGTCGCAGCACCATCGTGCACTTCGCCCATTTTGTGCGAAACGCCCGTATAAAAAAGGATGCGTTCGGTCGTCGTCGTCTTGCCCGCATCGATGTGCGCGCTGATGCCGATGTTGCGATAACGCTCAAGAGGTGTTGTACGTGCCACGGTAGTCTTGTGCCAAAAAGCACGACAGGCAGCCACAAGGGCTTACGCTGTCGCGCAAGTTAAAAATCAGAAACGGAAATGGGAGAATGCCCTGTTTGCTTCAGCCATCCGATGGACTTCTTCGCGCTTCTTCACCGCGCCGCCGCGGTTTTCGGAAGCATCCAGCAGTTCACCGGCAAGTCGCGCGTCCATCGACTTCTCGCCGCGCTTGCGGGCTGCTTCGCGCAGCCAGCGCATCGCCAGCGCCGAGCGGCGGCTGGGACGCACCTCGACCGGCACCTGAAAGTTGGCGCCGCCGACGCGACGGCTCTTGACTTCCACCATCGGCTTGGCGTTAGACAGCGCCGTCACAAACACTTCAAGCGGATCTTTGCCGGATTTTTCGCTGATATTGGCGAACGCGCCATAAATAATGCGCTCGGCCACGGATTTCTTGCCGCTGGTCATCAAAACATTGACGAACTTGGCGACTTCAACACTCGCGAATTTGGGGTCAGCGAGAATCTCGCGTTTGGGAACTTCTCTACGTCGGGGCATATCGTCCTCGAATGGTTATTCGTGCGGTCAGTCTTTTTTCGGTCGTTTAGCGCCGTACTTGGAACGCGACTGCTTACGGTCTTTAACGCCTGCCGTATCGAGCGCACCGCGCACCATGTGGTAACGCACACCCGGCAAATCCTTGACGCGGCCACCACGCAGCAACACCACCGAGTGCTCCTGAAGATTGTGGCCTTCGCCGCCGATATAGCTGATCACCTCAAACCCGTTGGTCAAGCGCACCTTCGCCACTTTCCGCAACGCGGAGTTCGGTTTTTTCGGCGTCGTCGTATAGACGCGGGTACAGACCCCACGCTTTTGCGGACACTGTCCAAGCGCAGGCACCTTGCTTTTGTACACTTCGGGCGTTCGACCCTTGCGTACGAGCTGATTGATAGTTGGCATTCTGAATTTTCCTGAGTGGGTCACCTCGGAGTTTGCCCCGAGGCTGCCGCATCGCTCTTTGCCGACAACCGCCTGCATCCCTGCACGCGCTTGTCCGGCGCCTTCCAAAGCCGCAGGCGTGATAGGCGCACCCCTAAGGGACACCCCAAGCGCCGCGTCTTTTCCTAAATCCTAAAAAGACTTGGGATTCTAACCCGCTTCCCAGGCTGTGTCAAATACCCTTTCTCCCTCACCTTCGAGAGCCTGTTCTCCGCGTGAATCCACCACCCTCTCCCGCAAGCGGGCGAGGGGAGCCTGATGCACACTCCGTCATTCCAGCGTGTTTCCCCGCCCAAAATCGCTGCGGGGACAAGCCTGGCGGGAATCCAGCGTCTTTTTCCGCCCAATTAGCACTCCGTCATTCCCGCGTGTTTTTGGCGGGAATCCAGTGTCTTTTATTATTCACGCGAAGGCACAGTGTGTGAATTCACGACTCCATTGAAAAAGGCACGGTGCACCGTCATTCTGCGCGTAGCGTAGCGAAGTCGCAGAATCCAGAAACTGCTTGGATACTGTGACTTCGCGCAGAAAACGGGGGGGTTGTCTCCCTTCCGCCCAAAATCACTGTGTGATTGGGCGGAAAAAAGACGCTGGATTCCCGCCAAAAACATGCGGGAATGACGATGCATCGTACCTTTTCCAACGGAGTCGTGAATTCATACACCGCGCCTTTGCGTCTTCGCGTGAGAACAGGTTTTCCTCCGCGTCTCCGCGTGAAAATAGTTTTTCTTCACGTCTTCGCGTGAACCAATCTGATCCCTGATTTTGGTACGATTGGCTGTTTCTCTTCGTCTCGCCGGGTGTCTCTTGAACGAATTTGAATTGATTCGCCGTTTTTTCAGCCGCCCCACCGCCGATGGCGCGGTGCGCCTTGGTGTCGGCGATGATGCGGCTGTCGTAGCACCAACGCCCGGTCATGATTTGTTGCTGGCGATCGACACCATGGTTGAGGGTCGTCATTTTTTCGCCAACGTTCCGCCAGCCACGCTCGGCCACAAAATTCTCGCGGTCAATCTTTCCGACATGGCGGCCATGGGCGCCAGACCGCGCTGGGCGCTGCTTTCCGGTACTCTTCCCGACAGCGATCCTGATTGGGTTGCCGCTTTCAGTGGCGGTCTTTTTGCGCTGGCTGAGCGATATGATGTATCAATTGTAGGTGGCGACACGGTGCGCGGATCGCGCAGTTTCACTCTCGCCATTGTTGGCGAGGCTCCTGTCGGTTGCGCACTGACTCGCTCTGGAGCGCAGGCGGGCGATGATATCTGGGTATCCGGCACACTGGGCGATGCGGCGCTGGCGCTGGCCGCGATGCAAGGGCACATCACGCTTGATTCAACGACATTGACCGCTCTGCGCACCCGCCTCGAAATGCCCGATCCCCGTGTTGCCCTTGGCGTGAAGCTGCGCCGTCTCGCTCACGCGGCTCTCGATGTTTCCGACGGGCTGATCGGCGATTTGGGGCACGTTCTGAATGCCTCCAGCGTCGGTGCGGACGTTGAATTGCCGCTCTTGCCTTGTCATTCGGCGTTGAAAACATTGTTGAATGGCGCAAATCGCCCGTTGGCGCTTCGCTGCCTGCTGGCCGGTGGCGACGATTACGAATTGTGCTTCACCGCGCCGCCCGTTGCCCGCGATGCGCTCATCGCCCTGTCGCACGAGTTGGCGTTGCCATTAACGCGCATCGGCGTCATCGCAGCAGCCTCCGGCCTCACGGTTTTCGACGAGCAACGCCTTCCCTTGCCGTCATTGCCTGCCGCCTACAATCATTTCTCGAACGGTCTTCGCCCATGAGCAAGCGCACCCCCATTCCGCCTTCTTTTTTGCTCAGGCATCCGGCGCATTTCATCGCGCTCGGTTTTGGCACGGGTTTGATGCCGCGTGCGCCGGGCACTTGGGGAACGCTGCCGGCCATTCCGATTGCGCTTTTTTTGCATGCACAAAACAACGATGTCCTTTATCTCGCCGTCACTTTGTTGTTGGTTATCGGCGGCATCTGGGCGGCGCACATCACCGGAAAACGTCTGGGCGAACCCGACCATGGCGGAATCGTTATCGACGAAATCGCCGCTTTTGTGCTGATGCTTTTTTTCATTGACGGTTCTTGGCAACAAATCATACTGGCGTTTGCGCTGTTTCGGCTGTTCGATATTCTGAAACCGCCGCCGATCCGCTACTTCGACACCCGTATGAAAAACGGCATCGGCGTGATGCTCGACGACTTGCTGGCTGCCGCCTACGCACTACTTACGATGGTCGTGCTTTTGTGGCTCTGGGGTTTTTTCCGCTGACTCTTAACGCCTGACCTCCGATGCCTGCGACGCTCGCGGTTTGCCCGAATTCGCCTGCTTTCCCTCAGGCGCAGCCTGCTCCATCGTGCGATAATAGCGACCATTGTTATGGTTACCGTGTTTGTTGACTCATGATTGGTCGTCTTTCCGGAATTTTGCTCGAAAAAAATCCGCCTCAAATCCTGCTGGATCTTCAGGGTGTCGGTTATGAATTGCTGGTTCCGATGAGCACGTTTTACAACTTGCCCGAACACGGCGCTACGGTCACACTGTTCACCCACCTGATCGTCCGCGAAGACGCTCATACGCTGTACGGCTTCGCCAGCGAACGCGAGCGTCACGCCTTCCGTGTCCTGACCAAAATTACCGGCATCGGCGCACGAACCGCGCTGGCTGTGCTGTCGGGACTGTCCACCGAAGAATTGGCGCAAGCCGTCGCCACTCAGGAAGTCGGCCGTTTGACGCGCGTTCCCGGTATCGGCAAAAAAACCTCCGAACGAATCCTGCTCGAACTGAAAGGCAAATTCGCCCATGCCATCGACAGCGGCATTGCCGCCAGCGCTTCGTCCGGCATTCTCGACGTTATCAATGCGCTGCTGGCACTGGGTTACAGCGAAAAAGAAGCGCACGCCGCCACCCGCGAACTGCCCGCCGACATCAATGTTACCGACGGCATTCGCAAGGCTTTGAAACAGTTGTCAAAAGCGTAAATCGAAAGCAATTTCCGATGATCGAAAACGACTCTCTGCACCGCGTGATCAAAAGCACTGTGGCCAGCCCACAGGAAGAAGCGTTCGAGCGAACGTTGCGACCGCGCGCGCTTGATGAATACGTCGGCCAGGAAAAAATCCGCAGCCAGTTGTCGATCTTCATCGAAGCGACTCGCAAGCGCGGCGAAGCGCTCGATCATGTGTTGTTGTTCGGCCCACCGGGGTTGGGTAAAACAACGTTGTCGCACATCATCGCGCACGAACTCGGCGTTAACCTCAGACAAACTTCCGGCCCTGTGCTGGAACGACCGGGCGATCTGGCAGCATTGCTGACCAATCTTGAGCCGCGTGACGTGTTGTTCATCGACGAAATCCACCGATTGTCTCCGGTTGTCGAAGAGATACTTTACCCAGCGCTCGAAGATTTTCAAATTGACATCATGATCGGTGAAGGCCCTGCAGCACGCAGCGTCAAGATTGATCTGCCACCGTTCACGCTGGTCGGCGCGACAACCCGCGCCGGCATGCTCACCAATCCGTTACGCGACCGTTTCGGCATCGTCGCCCGGCTGGAGTTCTACAGCGTCGAAGAATTGGCGTGTATTGTCCATCGCTCGGCATCGCTGCTCAACATCAAAATCGACAATGATGGCGCTTGCGAAATCGCCCGCCGTGCGCGTGGCACGCCGCGCATCGCCAACCGCTTGCTGCGCCGTGTGCGCGATTACGCCGACGTCCGCGCCGATGGCACAGTGAACCACGCTACCGCCGATGCCGCACTATCGATGCTTGATGTCGATCATCAAGGACTCGACATCATGGATCGCAAGCTGCTCAGTGCCATTCTCGACAAATTCAACGGTGGCCCTGTCGGTGTTGACAACCTCGCCGCCGCCATCGGCGAAATGCGCGATACCATCGAAGATGTAATTGAGCCTTATCTTATCCAACAGGGCTTTCTGCAACGCACTTCGCGTGGTCGTATCGCCACGTTGCAGTCGTACCGCCATTTCAGCCTGACGCCGCCGAAACGCGAAGGCGGCGACCTGCTCGAAGAGGCTTGACACGATGCAAGAGCGTAACGTGTTCGAATGGCCGGTTCGTATCTATTACGAAGACACCGACGCGGCAGGTGTTGTCTATTACGCCAATTACCTGCGTTTCATGGAACGCGCTCGCACCGAATGGTTATCGCGCTTCGGCATCGAGCTTGCCGAACTCGAAAAGCGCGAACGAACCGTGTTCGTCGTCACGCGTGTCGAAATAGATTACCTGCTGGGCGCACGTCTTGGCGACCGACTGTCCGTCACCGTTGAGCCTGTCAAAACCAGCGGCGCCTCTTTCACGGTAGCGCAACGTGTCCACCGAACTGTTAACCAACCCGCGTCCACCGAATTATTGGTTGACGCGCAGGTGACGCTGGCTTGTTTGAATGCTGACCGCTGGCGCCCCGTCCGAATACCCGCAACACTGCGCACGCATTTTTCTTCTGTTTCTTCTGCTTTCGATTTCACGAAAGGATAATATTTTGGACGTTCATGCCGACCTCTCCATCTTGACGCTGATTGCTCAGTCGTCGTTTATCGTCAAAATCGTTATCGTTATTCTGCTGGCGCTGTCGTTCTGGAGCTGGTTGCGAATCGGCATGAAAATCCTGCAACTGCGCCGCACCACGCGAGAAAGCACGCAGTTTGAAGACGAATTCTGGCGCGGCGGCGATCTCAATGCGATTTACCAAAGCCTTGGCTCCGCCCGCACCGGCGACGGCATGAAACATATTTTCGTTTCCGGTTTCCGCGAATACACCAAACACCGCAAACAAGGCAGCCCCGGCGCCGTTGCCGTTGACGCCACGCGCCGTGCGATGCGCGTCGCTTTTCAGCGCGAACTCGATACCCTCGACGCCGGCCTGCCGGGATTGGCAACTATCGGTTCCGTGTCGCCGTACATCGGCCTTTTCGGCACCGTCTGGGGCATCATGAATTCGTTTCGTGGTTTGGCTAGTGTTAGCCAAGCTACGCTGGCGCAAGTCGCGCCGGGCATTGCTGAGGCGTTGATCGCCACCGCTCTCGGTCTTTTCGCGGCAATTCCGGCAGTGATCGCCTACAACCGCTTCACCCACGACGTTGACCGGCTCGCCACCCGCTACGAAACCTTCATCGAAGAATTCGCCAACATTTTGCAACGGCAAAGCGCCTGACCGAACGGAGATTGTTATGCCTCGCGTCCGTAAAGCCATCAACGAAATGAACGTCGTCCCCTACATCGACGTGATGCTGGTGCTGCTCATCATCTTCATGGTCACTGCGCCGCTGGTTGCTCCCGGCGAAATCGAATTGCCGAACGTCGGCAGCGCCACCATCACACCGAAGCAGCCGTTTGAAATCACCGTCCGAAGCGATGGCCAGTTGTTGTTGCGTAACCGCGCCAAGCCGAACGACCCGGCGCAACGTTTCAACACCGAAGGTCTGGTCGCCCGCTTGATCGCGCAGCAACAGGAAAACCCCGATCAAGCCGTCGTGATTGCCGCCGACAAAAATGTGCGCTACGAAACCGTCGTTGCCGTGCTCGACACATTGCAACGCCATCAGATCAAAAAAGTCGGCTTGCTTGTCGTTCCCGGCGCGAAATAAACCGCCATGATCATGTCGCCGCGCCAATCTTCTCCTTCAAGCGTCTCAAAACGTCGCGCCGATTTTTGGCTTGCGCTGACGTTCGCCATCATCACCAATCTGGTTTTTATCGGCCTTCTGGTCTTCTCCGTTTCCTGGCGCAACCCGCCGCCGGTGCCGGTTACGGCAGAACTATATGTACCGCCTGCACCGGAACCCAAGCCGTTGCCGCCACCGCCACCGAAAACAGTCAAACCGCCGCCGGAAATCAAACCGCTGGCGCAGCCCGATCCCGAAATCGCGATCCAGAAAAAGAAAGAAGAAGAACGCCGCAAACAAGAAGCGGAAGAAAAAGCGCGTCAGGAAAAACTGAAAAAAGAACAGCTCGAAAAAGAACGCCTCGCGAAAGAAAAAGCGGCTCGCGAAAAAGCGGAAAAAGAACGCCTTGAGCGCGAGAAGAAAGAGAGAGAAGAAAGAGAGCAAAAAGCGCGTGAAGAAGAAGCACAGCGCGAAACCGAATTGCAGAAAATGCTGGCCGAGCAAAGAGTGCGCGACGAACTGCAAGCCGCACAAGACCGCTGGGTGCAAAGCATCCGAATCAAGGTCAAAGGCAACCTCGTGCTGCCCCCCAACATCGCAGGCAATCCCGAAGCGATCTTCCTGATCGTTCAATTGCCGACCGGCGAAGTCATCGACGCCAAACTTCAAAAAAGCAGCGGCAATACCGCCTACGACGACGCCGTTTACCGCGCAATCATGAAATCGTCGCCGCTGCCGAAACCGGAGCGCACCGACCTCTTCCGACGTGAATTGCGTTTTGTGTTCAGGCCGAGGGATTGAAAAAGAGAATACCCATGAAATACGGGGCGATGTTCAAAAAACAATACATCAAAGACGTATTGTTTTTGTTGGAAGAGCTCTGTCTTTTTATGGCATTGTTTCTTTTAGCCTTTGTGCTTAGGTTTTATACGACGGATTTTGAGACGCTTTCTCGGGGACTGCTTGGCGCTTTTCTTTTCCTGGCCGCGTTTTTACTGCTGTTTTTCCTTGATAAAAAAATACCCTTGACTGAAAAGCCAAGCAGCGCACGATACTATAAGTTCTTGGCAATACTCCTTCTTGCGTTAACTCTTTATTTCGCCATCTATTCTTATCAAATAATATATCACTATTACACAATCGGCTTTTTCAAGAAAAGCGTTCCGCTTATTCCTCTTGTGGTAGCGTCTTTGCAGCTCGTTTTGATTCTTGTTGGGCTACTCTTGGTATGGAAAAAACGTATCTGGAAGCGCGAAGGAATTGTTGTACTTTCCCTGACCTTCCTGATTTTCCTGGGAGGCAACCTTGCGAATCTGAATGCTTTATCCTATCAGGAAATAACGATTCTTGTCTCCCTTGATCTTTTCCAACAACTCTTTTTATTCTTCCTTGCGGCGTTCGCGTTTTTGCAATGGCTGCATATCAAACGGGCGGAGGACTGGGCTGCTGAATAAGGGATGTGTAAGTAGTATGAACTACTTTTCAAATTTTCACATAAGAGATATCTACAGAAAACGGTGGTTTTTCGAAACCACCCTGATTGCGCTCCTCATCTTCTTCTTTTGGGTTTCCTGGAAAGAGAAATGGGATGGGTGGGGAGAAATTCTTGCGTTTTGCTTAATCGTTCCGCTGTGTTTCGTCAGGCTGTGGTTTCTTGGCAAGAAAAAAGCATTTTTCCTGTTTCTGCTATATTATTCGATCTCTTGCATTTTCCTCTCTATCTTGCATTTCACTCGGCCTCATGAAGCAGGGCATCTGCCCACTTGGGTTCCCATCCTCCACATCGGCATGATAATTTCCAGCCTGATAGTCTTTCTTTTAATGCTGTACGTTGCTGCAGACAAAGACCCTCCCGCAAAAAAGTCCGAATAAAAAGACTCTGAGTGCCGTAGATAACCTCGTCAAAATTTGCAGGATTTCAGATAATCATTTGCCCATTTTTTGCAAACCTTGCAAACCTTTTTATGGATAAAACGCTTATCGCTTCATAGAGAAAAATGAATTATTCAGGAGCGGCTATATAGATTGAAGCCTCCAGAATTTCCGGGACGGTTTGATCCCTGATGTCGCGGTTCGCTTCGCTCACCACGACCTACGCCCTCACCCGCTGCACTTTCTTGACGCCAACGACGCGACGCAATCCCCGCAGCACGTCGGCCAGATGCTGGCGATCACGCACTTCGATTTGAAACTGCATGGCTGACAACGCCTGCCCCTGCGGCCGTTCAATGTTGACCTGAAGAATGTTGGCTTCCGCCTGCGCAATAGCGCCAGCCTGATCCGCCAGCAACCCCTGCCGATCTGACGCCCATGTGCGAAGTTCGGAGAGGAAAAACGCTTGCGGGGCGTCGGGCCAGGCCATTTCGATCCACTCGCCCTGTTGGGTCGCATGTTGTTTCAGCATGCCGCAATCGCGAACGTGAACTTCCAAGCCCTGCCCGGGTCGGAACCATCCGATGATCGGATCGTTCGGCAGCGGTCGGCAACACGACGCGTAACGCAAAACGTCGCTGTCGCTATCGCGCAGTTGCAATCGCTTTCCGCGCCGCCGTACCGGCAACGATTGAGCGCCGCACAGCCGTTGCGCGAATGTTTGCGCCACCATGAACGGGAGCCGTTTGCCGGTTCCGATGTCGGTGCACAGGTCGGCAACGGTTTTGACGCCCTGCGTTTCGGCGAGCGCCTGCCATTGTTCCGGAGTAATTTTCTCGACGTTGAGTTTGAAAATGGTCAGCGCGTGTTTGAGCAAACGCTCACCCAGCGCCGCCGAGGTTTGTTGTTGCTGGCTTTTGAGGTAGTGACGGATCGCTGAACGCGCTTTGCCGGTGACGACGAACGACAACCAGGCCGGCATCGGCCAGGCGTCGGCATTGGTCAGCACTTCGACTTGGCGTCCGTTTTTCAGTACGGTGCGCAACGGCACGATTTCATGGTCGATCCGACCGCCGATGCAGTGGTTGCCGACATCGGTGTGAATGCTGTAAGCGAAGTCGAGGACGGTCGCGCCACGCGGCAAGACCATGATGCGACCTTTGGGCGTAAAGACGTAAATCTCCTCTGGGAAAAGATCGCGCTTCATGTTCTCGACGAATTCCTGCGAATCGCCTTCTTCGGTCTGCATTTCGAGCAGTCCTTTCAACCAGCGACGGGTGTTCTGCTGCGTTTCGGCCAGATGCACCAGATCGCTCGCAGAGTTGTACATCCAGTACGCCGCGACGCCGTTCTCGGCAATCAGGCACATGTCGCGGGTGCAGATATGCACGTCGATCGGCATGCTGTCAGGTCCGAACAAGGTGGTATGCAACGCTTGATAGCCGTTGGCTTTCGGAATCGCAATGTAGTCTTTGAAACGACCGGGAAGCGGTTTGTAGATTTCGTGCAATACGCCCAGCACAGCGTAACAGGCGTTGCGCGAGTCGGCCAGCACCAGCACGCCGCAGGATTCCATCACCTGTTGCAATTTGATGTGTTTTTCGCGCATCTTGTTATACACCGAGTACACCGTGCGCTCACGGACGCTGACTTCAGCGTTGAGTTGTGGCTGCTGCGCCAAACGTTCGCGCAACAACGACAGCACGCCATCGACTTTGTCGCGGCGGGAAGCGCGGATGGCTTTGATCGTGTTGCTGAATACACGATGGCGATGCGGATACAAATGCTTGAAAGACAGATCCAGCAAGCTCTGCCGCAACGCATACAATCCGAGCCGGTGTGCAATCGGCGCGTAAATGTCGCGCGTTTCACGAGCGATCCGTCGGCGCGACGCCAGGCTCATTGAGCCTAAAGTTTGCATGTTGTGAAACCGGTCGGCGAGTTTGATCAGGATCACGCGCACATCGCGCGCCATCGCCAGCACCATTTTGCTGAATGTCTCCGCCTGCGCTTCTTCGCGTGACGAAAAATCGAGTTGGTTGAGCTTTGACACCGCATCGACCAGATCGGCGACGACACTATCGAATTCGCGCGTCAGCTCTTCTTTGCTGGCCGGCGTATCTTCAAGCACATCGTGCAGCATCGCCGCCGCCAGCGCTTGAGCGTCAAGCTGCCAACTGGCGAGAATGCCTGTCACGGCCAACGGATGGGTGATATAAGGTTCGCCGGATTTGCGGCATTGCCCCGCATGCGCACACTCCGCGTATCGATACGCGCGTTCGATCAGTGCGACCTCATCGGAGGGCAGATACTGCCCGAGCCTGTTCAGGAGGTCGCTGGTTGGCACTTCCTTCGGCAGGCAGACGAGGCTACCCGCAAGCAGCCCATGCGCAACAGCAGAAGCGTCCCTCTGAAGTACGCATAGCCGTCAGCGCCGCCTGAGAATCATCGACGTCCGACGTGAACACTTTTGAAAAAATGCTTCCGGTCATGGAGTGTTCTCGTCCGCTTCCGGTTCTACTTCTGGCTCCGATTCTACTTCCGGCGCTGCTATCGGTTCTACTGCCGCTTCTGCCAACTCCGCTTCCGGCCCCGGCGCTGCCTCTGCCTCTGCTTCTGCTTCCGTCAGCTCGATTGGCTCAATCGCTTCAACCGGCTCGATCACATCGGCAGTGGCTTCCGCCGCAATCGGTTCTATCGGCGTCGTAAATAAGTTATCTCCCGAAAAGGCTTCGGCGAGCGACACTTTGTTGGCCGTTTGCTTGTGCAGCATTTCAACGCCGACTTTACCGGAGGCGATTTCGCGCAACGCGATCACCGTCGGTTTATCGCGCATCGGGTCAAGCAACGGCTGCGCACCGGTCGATAACAAACGCGCCCGGTTAGACGCGGCAAGCGTCAACTCGAAGCGGTTGGGAATTCGGGTCAAACAATCTTCAATGGTGATACGCGCCATAGAAAGCTATCCTTTGAAACAGAAAAATCAGAAATCGGTCGCTGTCATCAATTCACGTAACAACCGCGCCTGCCGCCACCGCTGACGCGGCGCTCGCAAACGGGCTGCGCGAACAATAGCGGCCAGGTCATCAACAGCGTTGGCAAATGTCTGATTGATAATAACATAGTCGAAATCGACATAATGCCGTAGTTCTTCCTGAACGCTGATCAAACGACGGGTGATGACTTCGGGAGTGTCCTGTCCTCGTTTTTCCAGCCGCTCACGCAACGTGGCAAGCGACGGCGGCAGCGCGAAAATCTGCACGCTGTCCGGGAAAAAGGTTCGCACCTGTGTCGCGCCCTGCCAGTCGATTTCCAGCAGGATGTCCTGACCGGCGTCGATTTGCTTCTTGAGCCAGGTGGCCGAGGTCGCGTACCAGTGTCCATAAACTTGCGCGTCTTCGAGGAATTCACCAGCCTGACGCAGCGCCTGAAAATGCGCGTCATCGACAAAATGGTAATGAACGCTGTCCTGCTCACCGGGACGCGGCGGGCGCGTGGTGTAGGACACCGACAGACGGATGCCCGGCTCGCGCGCCAGCAACTCATTGACCAGGCTTGTTTTCCCGGTGCCGGACGGAGCGGCCAGCACAAAAAGACAACCGGTAGCAATCGACGTAGATCTCGTGGTTTCTGCCATGACTTTCCTTACTCCAGGTTTTGAATCTGTTCACGCATTTGTTCAATCAACACTTTCAATTCGAGCGCCACCTGCGAAAGTTCCGCATCGACTGATTTGGAGCCAAGCGTATTGGCCTCCCGATGCAATTCCTGCGCCAGAAAATCAAGCCGTTTTCCGACCGCGCCACCGGCACCGAGAACGCGCCGGGCTTCACCGACATGGGTAACAAGCCGCGTGACTTCCTCGCTGATCTCGATACGGGTGGCAAACAGCGCCAGTTCCTGCTTGAGCCGCTCTTCATCGGGGTCAAGTCCGGCCTCCTGCAAGCGGTTCGTCAATTTTGCCTGATAAGCGGCATGGATGGCCGGAATCCGCGGCGCCACACGCGCCACCTGCGTCTCCATCGCATCGCAACATTGCAGCAGCACTTCCGTTAGTTTACCGCCTTCGCGCGTCCGGCTGGCAATAAATTCGTCCCAGGCGGTATCGAACACTGCCAACACCGCCGCCGTCAGCGTTTCATTGGCGGCATCCTGTGCCACCAGCGTCCCCGGCCAGCGCAAAATGTCGGCCACCGTCAACGGGGCTGCTTTAGGCGCCTGAAGGCGAATTTCGGCGTCTGCTGCCAGCAGCGCGGCCACTTGGGCCACGTCCACCCGCAGGCCGGGCATTGCCGCATCCGGGTTGCGCGCCCGCGACACTTTGCAGTCGATTTTGCCGCGCTTCATCCGCGCCGCCAATCGCTCGCGCAACACCGGCTCCAGCGTGCGCATCTCGTCCGGTGTCTTGACATTAACATCAAGATAGCGGTGGTTGACCGCCCGGAGTTCGATATTCAGGGTCTCTGCGCCGACGCTGGCAGAGGCAACAGCGAAGCCGGTCATGCTCAAAACGTTCATTTTCATAAAATTTCACCAAACTAGACGATGTATCACTTTACTTTATCTGGCGACACAAGGAAAATCCAACGATATCGGCCAATTTGTGGTCGTGGGTTAGTTTAGCCAAGAAAATGCTTTTATCATGGGCGTTTCAAAAAACCAAGCCCTTCCACCGGGCTACCAGTTGCTGAATTACCGCATCGAACAGCAGATCAGTCGAGGCGGGTTTTCGATCGTCTATCGGGCGACGGATCATAATGGCGAAATCGTCGCCGTCAAGGAATACATGCCAGCGACGCTTGGCGTTCGGATGGAGGGCGACATCATTCGCGCCAGCACCGTCGAAAATTTATCGACCTTCCGTTACGGCATGAAGTGTTTTTTTGAAGAAGGCCGGGCGTTGGCGCGGATCGACCACACGAATGTTGTGCGCGTGTTGAATTTTTTCCGCGCCAACGAAACTGTTTACATGGTGATGCGCTATGAAAATGGCCGCACTTTGCAACAACACATTCAGATCAAACAAGACCGTTTGTCGGAACGTTTTATTCGCGGTGTCTTTATCCGATTGCTGAACGGATTGCGCGAAGTGCACACCCATCGGTTGTTGCATCTGGATCTAAAACCCGCCAACATTTATCTGCGTACCAACGGCACACCGGTTTTGCTTGATTTCGGCGCCGCCCAACAAACACTGTCGAGCACCACCGGTCGTTTTTCGCCGATGTACACGCCGGGGTTCGCCGCGCCAGAACAATACCAGCGCGATATTACAAAGCTGGGGCCGTGGACCGATGTCTATGGTGTAGGCGCGTCGATGTTCGCCTGTCTCGCCGGTTTTGCGCCGCAGGCTGCCGACGCACGGATGAAAGAAGATCATTTGATCACCGCACGCAAGTTGTGGGCGGGACGTTATACACATACACTGCTACATGTGATTGATCGTTGTTTGGATCTCGATCCGTCACGTCGCCCACAAAGCCTGCTGGCGTTACAAAAAGTGCTGCTTTCTTTCGAGGAACCGCAGCCTAAAGCGTCTTTTTTCGGTAACATCAGAAGTTTGGTGAATAAGCGATAATTTAAAGAGTTCACGCCCGGAACAATCATGCGGTTTACTATTTTTCAGGATTCGCGCAAAGGCTCGCGCAAAATCAATCAGGATCGGATCGCCTATATTTACGGTCGCGACACCCTGATGATGGTACTCGCCGACGGAATGGGCGGTCATGCTGGCGGTGAAATCGCCGCGCAAATCGCCGTGCGCTTATTCGCTGAACGTTTTCAGCAAGAGGCTCAGCCGATATTACGCAATCCGCTCGAATTTCTTCACGACACCATGCGTCGCGCCCATACTGCGTTGGGGTCGTATGCGCGTCAGTTCTCGCTGGTTGAAACGCCGCGCACCACCTGCGTCGCAGTCATCGTTCAAGCGGGTTTCGCTTATTGGGCGCACGCCGGCGACTCACGGCTTTACCTGTTCCGCCAAGGACATCTCTACAGCCAAACCAGAGATCACTCAAAAGTTCAGTACCTGCTTGATCGTGGTCTGATCTCCGAAGATGATGCTGCCTACCATCCTGAGCGCAACCGGATTTACAGTTGCCTTGGCGGCGCAGTGGAACCGGTCATCGATTTGTCGCGGCGCACGACCTTGCAAACCAACGATATTCTGCTCCTGTGTTCCGACGGCTTCTGGACCGTTATGCCGGCGCGAGAAATCGCCAACATCCTGACCTCAGCGCCGCTGCTGCAAACAGCACCCAAGATGATGCGCGAAGCGCAACAACGAGGCGGGCCGGACGGCGACAATTTATCAACCATCATCATGCGCTGGGATACTGACGCGGCCACCGATCCGTCAGCGGCCACTGAAACCAACACGTTGGTCGCCGGTGAATTCCAGACCGAGCTTGAAAACGCCGTCACCGTTGCCGATCGCACAGGCGCCAACCGCGAATTGACCGACGACGAAATCGAGCAGGCCATCGCCGAAATCCAGGCAACCATCCAAAAATTCCGGCGCTAAAAAGTAACCGAAAAAAACCGCATGAAGTGCGTAGGTTGCTGGTGAGCGAAGCGAGCCTCAACATTTGGATTCCATTCAAAGGCAGCCGCTTACGCCGTTCACTCTATTCACATGAATAGCGCTACAATACCAAGATGCGCCAAATCGTCATCGACACCGAAACTACCGGACTGTACCCGCAACAGGGACACCGTATCATTGAACTGGCGGCACTGGAAATGGTGTCGCGGCGACCAACCGGCGAAATCCGCCGCTGGTATCTCAACCCGGAACGCGACATTGACGCCGACGCCGTCAACATTCACGGCTTGACTCTGGAAAAACTGAAAGATCAACCGCTGTTTGCCGATATCGCCGACGAATTCGTGTCGTTTTGCCAAGGCGCCGAATGGATTATTCACAACGCGCCGTTCGATATCGCCTTTCTCGATGCCGAACTGGCGCGTCTCGACAAGCTGCCGTGCGCACAAATCTACGGCAGCCTGATCGATACCTTGCAAAAAGCGCGCACGTTATTCCCCGGCAAACGCAACAACCTTGATGCGCTGTGCGAGCGCTTCGGCATTTCCAACGCGCACCGGACTTTGCACGGCGCCTGTCTGGACGCGCAGTTGCTGGCGGAAGTCTATCTGGCGCTGACCCGCGGTCAGGAGTCGCTGATCATGGCACCGTCGCTATGCCAACCGAAGCAATCCAGTGCAGCGGCGGTTGCGTTTAACAGCACACATCCGCTCAAAATTCTGCGTGCCAGTAACGACGAACAAGCAGCGCATCACGCCTATCTGGCCGCGCTGCGGAAAGATGGGCGCTGTTTGTGGGATCCCCTTGAGGAAAAGGAATTCCAATGAAAACGTCTGGCGGGGACGCCATCTGAAGACGAGCATCAATACCAAGACGATAGCCCCTCCCCAGCGGTCGGCCAGCAGGTTTCAACCTGTCCACGTTGGCGATGTGTCCAGCACAATGCAACATCCGGGAAATAAAAAGCCGCCTGAATCTCCTTGGACATCGCCGTAATTTCCTCCTCTGTTGTTTCAATGGCAATAATTTTGAAGGTTCCGCCGCCGTAACGCCATTGCCGGTACACGGCGACGCATTCTGCGGTAAGCTAGAAAAGTTCCTTTCGCCGAAGAACAACCCCATGTCTAAAACCCTCGCCCATACCGCCGCCTCTCGCCCGTTGATCAACCGCGAGCTGTCGTTGCTGGCGTTCAACCGCCGGGTTCTCGAAATGGCCGAAGACCCCGCGATGCCGTTGCTCGAACGGCTGCGTTACCTGTGCATTCTCGGCAGCAATCTCGACGAATTTTTTGAATTGCGATTGGTCTGGCTGAAAGACGCGATACGCCAACAAACCCCGCCGCCGGAAACCACGTTGTCGCAACTGCGTCAGCAATTACACGATATCAGCACTGCCGCGCACGCGCTTGTCAACGATCAGTATCGGGCGCTCAATCGTTCCGTATTGCCGGCGCTGGCCGAAGAAGGCATTCGCGTTATGTTTCGTTCTGAGCTGTCCGCGAACGAAAAAGCTTGGGCGTCCGATTATTTCGAGCGCGAAGTGCGCCCATTGCTGTCGCCGATCGGACTTGACCCGTCGCATCCGTTTCCGCAAGTAGAAAACAAATCGCTCCATTTCATCGTCGAGCTGTCGGGGAAAAACGCCTTCGGAAAAGAAACGTCGATTGCCATTATCAAAGCGCCACGGGTCTTGCCACGGGTCATCCCAATTCCGGCTGAAGTCTGCGGCGCCAAACATCACTTTTTGTTGTTGTCGTCAATCATTCACATGCATTTTGCGTCGCTGTTTCCCGGCCGCGAAATCCTGGCGTATTCGCAGTTTCGCGTGACCCGCGACGCCGATCTGGCGGTGGGTGAAGAAGAAGTGAAGAATCTGCGGCAGGCGTTGAAAGGTGAATTGACGCATCGGGCTTTCGGTGTGCCGCAACGTCTTGAGGTGGTCGATACCTGTCCCGATCATCTGGCGCATCTGCTATTGTCGCAATTCAATTTGAGCGAGGACGATCTTTACCGCTGCGACGGCCCGGTCAATATCACGCGCTTCCAATGGTTGATCGACCAGATTGACGTTGATCGCCTGAAATTTTTGCCGTTCGCTCCCAGCCGCCCACCGGAATTGCTTGACCCGTCGCTGTTTTTTGAGCATCTGCGGCACAAAGATGTTTTGCTACATCATCCGTACCAATCGTTCGACCCTGTGATCGAATTCGTGCAACGGGCAGCGCACGACCCCGATGTGATCGCCGTTCGACAAACCGTTTACCGTACCGGCGCGGTGTCCGAATTGATGGAAACGCTGATCGAAGCGGCAAACCGCGGCAAAGAAGTGACCGTCGTCGTCGAATTGATGGCGCGTTTCGATGAGGCCGCCAACATCAATTGGGCCGAGCGACTGGAACGCGCCGGTGCGCAAGTCATTTACGGTGTCCTTGGTTTGAAGACGCACGCCAAAATGGCGTTGCTCATTCGCCGCGAACGCGACAACCAGGGGCAGCCCGTGCTGCGCTACTACACGCATCTGGGTACCGGCAATTACCATCCCCGTACGGCGCGACTGTATTCGGATTTCGGTTTGCTGACCGCCAATCAGGACATCGGACGCGACGTTAACGAAGTATTCATGCACATCAGCAGCCTGTCGCCTGCAGCGCCAATGCGACGCCTGTTGTTGGCGCCGTTCACCATGCCTCGCCGCATCCTGGCGATGATTCGCCGCGAAGAACGTCACGCCCGCGCTGGCAAACCCGCGCACATTATTGCCAAGATGAATGCGCTGCTCGAAGAACGCATCATTCAGGCGCTTTACAAAGCCTCGCAAGCGGGCGTTGAGATCGACCTGATCGTGCGCGGCCAATGTGCACTTCGCCCCGGCGTATCCGGCATCTCCGAGCGGATCCGCGTCCGTTCCATTCTTGGCCGTTTTCTTGAACACCATCGCGTCTGGTGCTTCGAGAACGATGGTCATCCCGATGTCTGGCTGTCCTCCGCCGATTGGATGGGGCGCAACCTGTTTCGACGAATCGAAATTGCTTTTCCGGTGCTCGACCCCGAAATTCGACAGCGCGTACTGGATGAAGGATTGTCGGGCTATCTGCGCGACAACCGCAATGCCTGGAACCTGCTTGCCGACGGTCGCTACGAGAAAATACACCACGACGACAACGTACCGCCTTTTGCGATGCAACTCGAACTGCTGCGCCGCTGGTGCGGGGAGCAGAAAATTCAACCGATTTAACCGAAAAGGAAAACCCTTGAAATCTAGAGCGGCTTCGCTTCAAGCGCATACACTTTTCACCCTCTCCCTCGCGGGCATAGGTATCTACACAAGTATTGCGTCATAATGGATTGTATGACTTTGGATTTTCTACTTTAGAGCCTCGCTTATCCAAGCGAGCGATGAGGATAGTGATGCAGCATGCCAACACGG
>JAITMR010000031.1 GCA_031277215.1 Burkholderiales bacterium | reverse complement strand
GCCACCTCCTTGAACTCTGTTGTGTATTCCCGTCTCGGTATCTTCATCTCTTTCTCCTTACATGCCGGTTAGATTATCTCATCCCGGCACGGGAGACGAAATTTCGGGGGAAGCTCAGGGAGCATCGTAGTTGATCACATTGACGCCCTTGTCCATCGCGCTGATGTAAACATCAACAAGCGGTCTTATGAATTTTCGGAACAGCTCGTCGTTTGTTTTCCCCCAGAACGGGCGCATCAACGCCAAAAACCATGCGGAGACAAGCCACCTTTTGCTTTTGAGAAGCGTACAAAAATCTTCAGCGAATTTTCGGTTTTTTTCTTTGCCGTCGAACACGAGGACATTTACATCCGACGGAGGAACGCCCATGGGGGCGGTTGTTGCGGCATCGAGTATTTTTTCGATGATTTCAGGCTCGACTTTCCTGTCGATAAATTCGCGGATGCTTCTTCTTCGTTGAAGCAAGGTTAAGAGTTGTTCGTAATTGGCTTTGTTTCTGATCGTTGGCAATCTGAATAAATCGTTCGGAGATAAGGTTTTGCCGTTGATGCTTATCGCCATCCTGGGACACACCGCCATGCAGTGCCCGCAAGCGAAGCACCCGACAAAGGTCGTTTCTTTGATTTTTGCCTTTTGAGTCGTCATGGCCTCTTGACTGGGGATGGCGCTTGGCATGCGCTCATCCACCAGCTCGAGTCCGAAATCTTTGCACACGTCGATACATTTTCCGCAGCCATCACATAGAGAGGCATCAATGTGAACCTGAGCTTTCTCGCTGGCTCTGGAGGTGGGAACGGCCATCGCATTTGCGCTTTGTGGAGGGTAGAAAGTAAAACGGGCCTCTTTCGAGGCCCGCCTGCTGTTGGTGTTCCGTAAAAAAACGGAATTCGTTACGCTGTGCCTTCTTAGAAGTTGTGCACCGCGCCGAGGATGAGGCCTTGTTGGGTCAAGCCCGGGGTGATTCCATTGGCGCCGTACCCGTTCATACCGAAGGTATAGGTTGCTCTGTCCTTGTTGTCGATATAGATATAACCAGCATAGACGGAGGTCCGCTTCGACAGGTCATAGGTGTAGCTGAGGTTGTACATCGTGGCACCGGTGTCACGGCCTTGGTGGATGTTACCAACGCGGGAACCAGCACGACCTTTGCCTTTGTCAGCAACGAGGATCGCGCCATACAGCTTGCCCGGGCCGAGGTCGGCCGTCAAGCTGGCGCCATACAGGTGACGCTTCAGAGTGCCGCCGGCTACATCATACTTGAGGTATTCATACACAACCGCCGGACGGAAAGCGCCGAACTTGTAAGCAGCCGTCAGGGTCAGTGCGTGGTCATTCATGTCGACCGCACGATATTCCTGGTTGGTTTCGTACGCGGCCGCGACTTGCAGACCGGCGTTATCATAGAACAGACCCAGACCGCCGTTCCAGCCGTTGTTGCTTGCCAGTTCGAGAGTCGAATACTGTACCATGCCCTGGAAACCCGCGATCTTCGGCGAGTCATAACGAACCGCGTTAGCCAAACGCTGACCGAAGCCGCCGGCGTTGTTAGCCAAGCCCCACTGCCCCCACAAACCAGCAGTTGACAGGATGGTTACCGGGCCGCCGTTTGGCGCATTACCGAAGATGGGTTGAATCGCATCATACGGGGTCAACATGTTACCGATCTTGACAGCACCCCAGCCGCCTTGCAGGCCGAGCCATGTGTCGCGCGAGCCCAACAAACCTGCTCTGCCCGCATCAACGCCATCCATTTGAACTTGCGATTCAATTTGGAAAATCGCGTTTAGGCCACCGCCCAGCGATTCGGTTCCTCTGAAACCGATACGTGATGCGTTGGAGCTGACGCGCTGTCTTTTACCGAGACTGCTGTCGTTAGCCGAGCTGATAAAATCCAAATCCATATTGATACGACCATAAATCGTGACGTTCGCGGTTTGCGCGTGCGCCAGCGGTGCGGCCAGCAGGCCGGCTACAGCAATCGCGACGAGTTTCTTTTTCATGAAAATCTCTCCTCTAACAGATAAAATCGGCAAGGTTTTTACAGAATACGCTTGCCATCATTAAAAACCTTCTCTGAGCACCGAGAAGTTGTTTGCATTGTGCCAAGAGCGGCTAGGATGAGGCAAGCAACGGTGACGGACAAGATGAAGTCTTACAATAGATGTTGTTCATAAACAACAGGGCGTTGAGGGAAAACGGAAAGAATGGCGGCATAAATTATGGAAGAGAATCCGCTCTCATGTTTTTCTGATCATGATTGAACTTTTTTAAAATATTAACGGTGAATGCGAATGGAAAGGTAAAAATGAGCATTGACACGGAAATCCTGATTTGCGGAATGTTGATAGCATTCTTAATGTCGGCGGCGCTGGGAGCCGCATTGACCAAAGCTGTTGCCTTTTTACCACACGCGCAGCCCAACGCACGGTCGCTTCATGACAAACCAGTTCCGCGAGTGGCGGCACTGATGCTGTGGGTCGGCTGGCTGATCGGGGCAGGCTGGGTTTTGGTGTTCGGCGGCGTTTTGTCGGCTGTTTCTTTGAAAAACGGCATGTTTTTGGCATTGCTTTTCTGCGGCTGGGCACTGGTGGCGGCGGTGTCGTTTTGGGACGACTGTCGCGGTGTGTCGGCGCACTGGAGGTTGCTTGCCCAAGTGGCGGCAGCATTGATGGCGGCGATAAGTTTGTGGGCGCTCACATCCGAAAACCCCGTTGTTTTTTCTACGGCTTTCCGGTGGGGATGCGGCGTTATTTTTGTGCTGTCAACGATCTGGATGTGCAATCTTTTCAATTTCATGGACGGCAGCGACGGGCTGGCGGCGGCGATGGCGCTGGTCGGGTTGGCGGCGTATGCCGGAGTCGGCTATGCGACTGGGTTAAGCTGGTGGTGGTTGCCGCTGGTCGGAGGGACAGCGCTGGCGCCGCTTCTGGCGGTCAATTTACCGCCAGCACGGATGTTTATCGGGGATGTCGGCGCGGTGCCGCTGGGTTTTTTAGCCGCGTTGTTCGGCTGGTGGGGAATCGCCGAGCAGGTTTGGGGGCTTTGGTTTCCGGTGCTGGTCTTTTTGCCGTTCGTCATGGACGCGACTGTCACGCTGCTACGCCGGTTGTGGCGTCTGGAAAAAATCTGGGAAGGGCACAAGGCGCATTATTATCAGCGGTTGCTGCAAATGGGCGCCGGTCATCGCGGCACGTTGGCGGCCTATGCCGTGTTGATGGCGGGTTGCGCCGGAACAGCGGTTTTTTGCGCGGTCAACGCGCCGGAGATGGGAGGGATGGCGTTGCTGGCCTGGGCGCTGGTTCATTTGGGCTTCTTCGCAGTCATCGACTATTATTGGAGCAAGTCTGGAAACAGCAGTTGACCGCTTACTCCCCTTACGAGCTTTGCATGGATACGGACATTGACAGATTAAGCAGCATTCATTTTCCGAACGGCGCTGCGCTTTGCTCCCTTCTCACGCCCCTTCGGGGCGTTCTCTCCCGCGAGGGGGAGAGAGTGAAAAGGGTGTGCGCTTGAAACGAAACCGCTCCAGGCTAAACGGAATGTGAGAGAATAAAAATCTAATGGCGCGAGTTCCCCGCGGACGGGCTTGGTTCGCTTTTTTTCACGACATTGTTGCCTCTCTGGTCGCATGGTGGGCGATTTATGGGCTGCGTTTCTCGTTGGGATCGCTTCCGATGGATTGGGAGGGGCTGCGCCAAACGTTGGCCTGGGTGATTCCGGTGCAGGCTGCGGTCTTTATAGCGATCGGCTTGTACCGTGGCCTGTGGCGTTACGCCAGTCTCGATGATTTGAAACGTATCGTCTTGTCCGCTGGCGTGGGGGCGCTGGCGATTCCGGTGGTGTTGATGTTAGTGCAAACCCCGGCTACGGTGCCGCGCACGGTGCTGATTCTCTACCCGATTCTGCTGACTTTCCTGATGGCAGGCAGCCGCTTTATTTACCGGATGTGGCGCGAGGCGCGGCTGTTCAGCCCGCTGACCGCGCTGGGCGAACCTATTCTGGTGCTGGGCGCGGGCGCTGCCGGTGTGCGACTGGCCGAGGCGCTGGCGGGCAGCCGCGAATGGCGCATCGTCGGATTTCTGGACGACGACATCAGAAAACAGCATCGTCGCGTGCATGGGGTACAGGTGCTGGGCAGCATCGCCGAACTGGCGTATTGGGTGAAACGCTATAACGTTCTCAAGGTGGTGTTGGCGTTGCCGTCGGCCAACCACCGGATACGCCGCCAGGTCAGCGAAATGTGTCTGGAAGTCGGCGTCAAAGCATTGACCGTGCCAACTTACGAAGACCTGCTGGCGGGAACGCAACTGACCACTTGGCGCAATCTCGATGTCGAAGACCTGCTCGGGCGCGAGCCGGTGCTGCTTGACATGCCCGGGCTGGCCGACTGGCTGGGCGGCAGAGTGGTATTGGTGACCGGCGCGGGCGGCTCCATCGGCAGCGAACTGTGCCGACAAATTTTGCACTATCGGCCTGCAACACTGGTGTTGTTCGATATTTCCGAAGCCGCTCTTTACGACGCCTTTTCCGAAATTAGTAGCGAGCTTGCAAGTTTGGCGGGGAAAACCCTGCTGATAGCGCAGGTCGGCGATGTCAAAGATGCGGTGCTCGTATCGGCGGTGCTCTCGCGCTTCAAACCGGATGTGATTTTCCACGCGGCGGCCTACAAACATGTGCCGCTGATGGAGGACACGGGCAACGCTTGGCAAGCGGTGCGCAACAATGCTTACGGAACCTTCGTGCTGGGACAAGCTGCTGCGGCTGCGGAGGTTGCCAAATTTGTGCTGATTTCGACCGACAAAGCGGTCAACCCCGAATCTGTAATGGGCGCATCCAAGCGACTGGCCGAAATGGTGTGTCAGCGGTTGCAAAATGGCGCGACGCAATTCGTGATGGTGCGCTTCGGCAACGTGTTGAACAGCGCCGGCAGCGTGATCCCCAAATTTCAGGCGCAGATCGCCCGTGGTGGGCCGGTGACTGTCACACATCCTGAAATCACCCGTTACTTCATGTCGATCCCCGAAGCGGTGGGGCTGGTGCTGCAAGCAGGATTGCAGGGTTCCGGTGGCGACATCATGGTGCTGGATATGGGCGAACCGATCCGGATCGTCGATCTGGCGCACAGCATGATCCGGTTGTCGGGAGCAGATTCCGAGCAAGTCAAAATTGAATTTACCGGCTTGCGCGCCGGAGAAAAACTGCACGAAGAACTGCTGACGGACGACGAAGAAGGGCGCCCGACACCGCACCCGAAAATCAAAGTAGCGCAAGCGCGGCAAGTCCCCGTCGGGCTGATCGAAGAAATCCTCGCGCATTGCGAAAACGACCGGACGCTGCCCGACCTCGAAACGCTGCGCGAACGACTGAAATGCTGGATTCCGGAATATCGGGGATCAGAGGTCAGGAACCAGAAACCCCCACAAAAAACGCTCAAAGCGCATCATCCGTAGAAGCTCGATTTATCCCAAATTTTCCATTAGGGGCAGTGCAAGAGAGGAATAATGGATTCAAATTTAAGTGCTCCCCTCTCCCGCAAGCGGGAGAGTTTTTCCGTGTGCTCCGCGCCCCCGCGTGATTCTTTGTGGGCGAGGCAGCGCAAAAACCCAATGCGGAGTGTGGTTATATGAGACGCTTTATACGGGCAACCTCTCTTTTCTTTGTTGTAACACGTTAAAATTGGTTGCGGGACGCGGTAAAAGCCCTTACAATTCCGCGATTATTTGAGTACGCCTGTCGGGAATAGCGGACGGGTCGATGTAGGAGATCTGGTTTTTGGCGTTATTTATTTTATAAAGGCATTCAATTCTTCGTTTTTTCGTTACAGTATGATTTTTTGGCGCAGCATTTTTGCGGCGCGGGTAAAGCAAGACCGATAGCGATAGAACAGGACAAAAGCTGGTACATAGAGATAGTGCGCCATGACCGCTCACAGCGAACAGACCGTTTTCTTCCGCCTCCAACAGTTGGCTTTGGGGAGCGTCATGCTTCCTGAATACCGACGACTGGTAGGTTTGCAGGGCGCCATAATGATGACTGCCGTTATCGCGGTTTATTTCGCGGTTTCTTTTCTGGCGGCAAAGGCCGTGGCGTTCGGTGGGTGCATCGTTTTGGTAAGTGCGCTGTTCCTTGCCTGGCGGTTTCAGCAGGGGCGTCGCAACAAGCGTGCGAACGCGGAATGGCATTTGCGTCAGGCGTATCGCACGGCCTTTGAGCGGTTTGTGTGGGTGGTGGGAATGCTGGTGGTAGGATTCAAGTTTCTGGAACTTGATCCGTTCTGGATGCTGGCGGGATTCCTGGGGGTGCAAGCGACCTGGTTGGCCGCCCCGATTTGGGCGAGCGTTGAGAAAGTAAAATGAGCGAACAATGGCTTCAGAAAACTTAACATCGACGGAATACATCAAGCATCACTTGCAAAACCTAACCTGTACGATTCAGGACGGTGGTTTTCATTGCGCCCACAGCGCAGAAGAAGCAAAAGAGATGGGTTTTTGGGCGCTTAATATTGATACGCTCGGAATGTCGTTGTTACTGGGGCTGTTTTTCCTCTTTCTGTTTCGCAGCGTTGCGAAGAAAGCCACCTCGGGCGTTCCGAATGGGACGCAGAATTTTGTCGAAGCGATCATTTCGTTCATTGACAACAGCGTGCGCGGGTCGTTCACTGGCCGCAATCCGATGGTTGCGCCGCTGGCATTGACGGTTTTCATCTGGGTCTTTTTGATGAACCTGATGGATTTGGTGCCGATAGATTACATCCCGTATACGATGCAGTTGCTGGGGCTGAGCCACTTCAAGCTGGTTCCGACGACCGACCCGAATGCAACCATCGGTATGGCGCTGGGGGTCTTCCTTCTGATTCTTTTCTACAGTTTCAAGGTCAAAGGTATCGGTGGCTTTATCGGTGAGCTAACCCTGCACCCGTTCGCCAGCTTTTGTTTGCCGGTGAAGTTTTCTCTGAAGCCCGGCAATTTGCTGCGGATCGTGGCGCTGATCGTTCTGATCCCGGTGAATTTTGTTCTTGAGGTTGTCAATCTACTCGCCAAGCCTATTTCACTGGCCTTGCGTTTGTTCGGCAACATGTACGCGGGCGAGATGATCTTCATTCTGATCGCGCTGCTGCCGTTTTATATGCAATGGACGCTGTCCTTGCCTTGGGCTATTTTCCACATTCTGATTATCACGCTGCAAGCGTTTATTTTCATGACGCTGACCATTGTTTATCTCGACATGGCGCATCAGAAAGAGCATTAACCTCAGATAATTTTTGGTTTTTTTAACAGGAGATTCAAAAGATGGAACTCGCAACCTCTCTGCTCTATATTGCCGGTGCTTTGATGCTGGGCTTGGGCGCTTTGGGCGCAGCCGTTGGCGTTGGCGTCCTTGGCGGCCGTTTTCTGGAAGGCGCGGCGCGTCAGCCGGAGCTGATCCCGATGCTTCGCATTCAGTTTTTTATCGTGATGGGCTTGGTTGACGCCGTGCCGATGATTTCAGTCGGTATCGCCATGTTCGTCCTGTTCGGGGTGGCGGGGTAATTATCCCGACGAACCGTTGTTTTCAACGAGTTGAAAAGGTTTCTGCATGAATATCAATGCGACCCTACTCGGCCAGACGATTATGTTTGCTGCGTTCGTCTGGTTTTGCGCGAAGTTTATCTGGCCTCCGGTCATTCGGGCGCTGGAGGCGCGCAAGCAACAGATCGCCGATGGCTTGGCCGCTGCGGAGCGCGGCAAACACGATCTGGAACTGGCGGCCAAGCGTTCAGCCGACATCCTGCGCGAAGCCAAAGGAAAAGCGGCCGAGATCATCGCGCAAGGCGAGAAGCTGAAAGCCGAAATGCTGGATCAGGCCAAAGTCAGTGCGCAAGACGAAGCCGAGCGCATTATGGTGGCGGCGCGCGCCGAGGTCGATCAGGAAGTTTCGCGGGCGCGTGAGACGTTGCGGCATCAGGTGGCGGATCTGGCGGTGGCCGGCGCGACGAAAATTTTGCAGCGCGAAGTTGACGCGAAGGCGCACGCAGAATTGCTGCTGGCGCTGAAGCAGGAATTATAAGGCGTTGTCATGGCTGAACGATTGACCGTTGCCCGCCCCTACGCCGAAGCGGTGTTCGCGCTGGCGGCTGAGGAAAAAAAACTGCCACACTGGCAGTCAACGCTGGCGTTGTTGCGGGCGGTGAGCGAAGCGCCGAAGGTGCGCGAACTGCTCAACGACCCGAAAACCGACGTTGCCGCCAAGATGAATTTGTTTGTGAACGTGTGCGGCGACGCGCTGGATGTGGGCGGTCGGCGCCTGGTGGAAATATTGTTGCAGGCCGGTCGGATCAAGCTGATGGCGGAAATCGAAAAGCTGTTTTTGCTGCGCAAGGAAGCGGCGGAAGGCACGGTTGAAGCCACCATCGAAACGGCGCTGCCGTTGGATGCGGCGCAGGAAAATGAAATCCGGGCGGCGTTGGCGAGGCACACCGGCAGAAAAGTGGACGCGCAGATTTCCGTCAATCCGGCGTTGATCGGCGGCACACGGATTACGGTCGGCGATACGGTGATTGATGCTTCTGTGCAGGGCCGGCTGGCGGTGATGGCGCGCGAATTACACGCGTAAGGCACCGCCTGACTTTTTGAATTAAAGCGATGCCCCTGGGGCATGATGAGGACACCATGCAGTTGAATCCTTCTGAAATCAGCGAACTGATTAAAAACAAGATCCAGAATCTCGACACACAAGCCGAGATCAAGACACAGGGAACCGTGATTTCCGTGACCGACGGCATCTGCCGCATTCACGGACTGTCGGACGCGATGCAGGGCGAAATGCTGGAGTTTCCCGGCAACGCCTTCGGTCTGGCGCTCAACCTTGAGCGCGACTCGGTCGGTTCCGTCGTGCTCGGTGAATACGAACACATCTCCGAAGGCGACACCGTCAAATGCACGGGGCGCATTCTGGAAGTTCCGGTGGGGCCGGAATTGATCGGGCGAGTCGTGGATTCGTTGGGCAAGCCGATCGACGGCAAAGGCCCGATTAACGCCAAGATGACAGACGTGATCGAAAAGGTGGCGCCCGGCGTGATTGCGCGGCAATCGGTGGCGCAGCCGGTGCAAACCGGGCTGAAGTCGATTGACGCGATGGTGCCGATCGGTCGCGGTCAGCGCGAATTGATCATCGGCGACCGCCAGACCGGCAAGACAGCTGTGGCGGTCGATACGATCATCAATCAGAAGGGCAAAGACCTGATCTGTATTTACGTCGCCATCGGCCAGAAAGCCTCGTCGATCAAGAGCGTGATTCGCAAGCTGGAAGAACACGGCGCGATGGAGTACACCATTGTCGTTGCCGCATCGGCCTCCGATTCGGCGGCAATGCAATACATTGCGCCTTACTCAGGCTGCACGATGGGCGAATACTTCCGTGATCGCGGTCAGGACGCGCTCATCATTTACGACGATCTGACCAAACAGGCCTGGGCATACCGGCAAGTTTCGCTGTTGCTGCGCCGTCCGCCGGGGCGTGAAGCGTATCCGGGCGACGTGTTTTATTTGCACTCGCGCTTGTTGGAGCGCGCTGCGCGCGTCAACGCCGACTATGTTGAGAAATTCACCAACGGCGAAGTCAAGGGCAAGACCGGCTCGTTGACCGCATTGCCGATCATCGAAACGCAAGCGGGCGACGTGACCGCATTCGTGCCGACCAACGTCATCTCGATTACTGACGGTCAGATATTTTTGGAAACCGACCTTTTCAACGCCGGTATTCGTCCTGCGATCAACGCCGGTATTTCGGTGTCGCGGGTCGGCGGTGCGGCGCAGACCAAAGTGATCAAGAAGCTCGGCGGCGGCGTGCGTCTGGCGCTGGCGCAATACCGCGAGCTGGCGGCATTTGCGCAATTCGCCTCCGACCTCGATGAAGCGACCCGCAAGCAGTTGGATCGCGGTCGTATGGTAACGGAGCTGATGAAACAGCCGCAGTATGAACCGTTGCAGGTTTTTGAAATGGCGCTGACGTTGTTCGCCGTCGAAAAAGGGTTTCTCGATGACGTGCCGGTCGAAAGAGCGCTGGGCTTTGAAAGCGCCCTGCGGCAGTTCATGGGAAGCAAGTACGGCGAACTGATGAAGCGCATCGAGGACAAGAAAGAGCTGACAAGCGACGACGAAAAAGCGTTGATGGCGGCGATGGAAGATTTCAAGAAAACCGGCACGTATTAAAAGTCGGAAAAGAGCGACAGACTAAGGCGACGGATTAAGGCGAACACACAATGGCAGGCTCGAAAGAGATACGCACCAAGATCAAAAGCGTGCAAAACACACGCAAGATCACCAAAGCCATGGAAATGGTGGCGGCGTCGAAGATGCGCAAAGCGCAAGACCGCATGCGTGCGTCGCGGCCTTATCTTGAGCGGATGTTTTACATCGCGTCGCACGTTGCGACGGCCAGTACTGAATACCGCCACCCGTTTCTGGTGCAGCGCGAAACTGTTAAGCGCGTCGGCGCGGTCATCATCTCCACCGACAAAGGATTGTGCGGCGGCTTAAACACCAACTTGTTGCGGATGGTGATGCAGCAGCACAAAGCCTGGAAAGCGCAAAAGCTGGAAGTCGATTACGTGGCAATCGGCAACAAAGGATTGGGTTTCCTGTCGCGCATGGGTGCCAACATTCTGGCCAGCGCCGTGCACCTTGGCGATGTGCCGCACATCGACCGCTTGGTCGGTCCGCTGAAGCCGTTGTTTGATGCGTATATTGAAGGCAGTATTGACGAGATTTATGTGTTCTCGACCGGCTTCGTCAACACGATGAAACAACTGGCGCGCAAAGATTTGCTGTTGCCTGTGCCGCCGGAGTTCCGGTCGCCCACCGGCGAAGTGCGCAAGATCGAAGCGCAGCACGGGCGATGGGATTACATTTACGAGCCGGACGCCAAGATGCTGCTGGACGGCGTGATGCGCCGCTACATTGAAGCGGTGATTTATCAAGTGCTGGCGGAAAACATGGCGTCGGAGCAGTCGGCGCGAATGGTGGCGATGAAAGCGGCGTCCGATAACGCCAACAAAATCATCAGCGAATTGCAACTGGTTTACAACAAGACACGGCAAGCAGCGATTACCCAGGAATTGACGGAAATCGTCGGCGGTGCCGCAGCGGTTTAACGGATTGATAAAAGATAGCGAGCAGGAGTCAAAAGAATGAGCCAAGGAACCATAGTTCAGTGCATCGGCGCCGTGGTGGACGTAGAGTTTTCGCGCCAGGCCATGCCCAAAGTGTACGACGCGCTCACGATGGACGAGATCGGGTTGACGCTGGAAGTTCAGCAACAACTCGGCGATGGCGTCGTGCGCACCATTGCGTTGGGCAGTTCTGACGGTTTGCGCCGCGGAATGAAGGTGGTGAACACCGGCGCACCGATTTCAGTGCCGGTTGGCACCAAGTGTCTGGGGCGTATCATGGACGTATTGGGTCGCCCGATTGATGAAGCGGGGCCTATCGGCGCAGAGAAAACATTGTCGATCCATCGGAAAGCGCCGACGTTTGAAGAATTGTCGCCATCGACCGAACTGCTCGAAACCGGCATCAAAGTGATTGACCTCGTTTGCCCGTTTGCCAAAGGCGGCAAGATCGGGCTGTTCGGTGGCGCGGGCGTCGGCAAAACCGTCAACATGATGGAGCTGATCAATAACATCGCCAAAGCGCACAGTGGTTTGTCGGTATTCGCTGGCGTTGGAGAGCGTACCCGCGAGGGCAACGACTTCTATCATGAGATGAAAGACTCGAACGTGCTCGACAAAGTGGCAATGGTGTACGGCCAGATGAACGAGCCGCCGGGCAACCGATTGCGCGTGGCGTTGACCGGCTTGACCATGGCCGAATACTTCCGCGACGAAAAAGACGCTTCCGGCAAAGGCCGCGACGTACTCCTCTTCGTTGACAACATCTATCGTTTCACGCTGGCCGGTACCGAAGTGTCGGCGCTGCTTGGCCGGATGCCGTCGGCGGTGGGTTATCAGCCGACGCTGGCCGAAGAAATGGGTAAACTGCAAGAGCGGATCACCTCGACCAAGACCGGCTCGATCACCTCGATTCAGGCTGTGTACGTTCCGGCGGATGACTTGACCGACCCGTCTCCGGCGACCACCTTCGGCCACCTCGACGCCACCGTGGTGCTGTCGCGTGACATCGCGTCGCTGGGAATTTATCCGGCGGTTGATCCGCTCGACTCGACCTCGCGGCAAGTCGATCCGCACACCATCGGCGAAGAGCATTACAAGACGACGCGCTCGGTTCAGCAAATGTTGCAGCGCTACAAAGAGCTGCGCGACATCATCGCGATTCTGGGAATGGACGAACTGTCGCCGGAAGACAAGCTGGTCGTTTCACGGGCGCGGAAAATCCAGCGCTTCCTGTCGCAGCCGTTCCATGTGGCCGAAGTGTTTACCGGCTCGCCGGGCAAATACGTGCCGTTGAAAGAAACCATCCGCGGCTTCAACATGATCGTCAATGGCGAGTGCGACGAGTTGCCGGAACAAGCGTTTTATATGGTGGGCGGGATCGACGAAGCCTTTGAGAAAGCCAAAACCCTGCAATAAGGGAAACACGTTATGAGCACAACAATACGTGTTGATGTCGTTAGCGCCGAAGAACTGATCTTCTCCGGTCAGGCCGAATTCGTCGCATTGCCGGGAGTTTGCGGCGAACTCGGCATTTATCCGCGCCACGCGCCGCTTCTCACGCAGATCAAACCCGGCGCTGTGCGGATCAAACAGCCCGACAAAGAGCAAGAAGAAGTGATCTTCGTGCAGGGCGGATTTTTGGAAGTACAGCCGAGCCTGGTGACCGTGCTTGCCGATACCGCGATCCGCGCCAAAGACCTCGACGAAAAAGCGGCGATGGAAGCGAAACAAAAAGCCGAAGAAGCGATGGCCGACCGCTCGTCGAAAGAAGACATCGCCCGCGCGGAAGCCGAATTGGCGGCGGTTATGGCGCAGATGGAAATTCTGCGGAAATACAAGAATCGCGCCGAAGTGCGGTAGTCAGAAGCCGTAAAACCGTAGGTTGCCGATGGGCGTGGCGAGCCGCAACAAAAGAGCTTACACAGAGACATAAAGAGCGGGTTTAAAACCCGCTCTTTTTTCACGCGCATAGAATGCGCGCAGGCGGCTGGTGAGCGTAGCGAACAAAAGATGCTCGTTTATTTAGGGAACCTCTGATTAATTCGACGGGCCAACCCCTTCCCAAAAACATTGTCTCGCCAACAGCCTTTTCCGCCCATGCGGATCTTGACCCACGCAGCAGGTAAGGATAGAAGCGGCACCTGTTCGCACGTTGGGAATACTACGCCTCTAATTTAGCGATAAAAGAAATGATGCAGGAAGGAGGCGGCGGCTTTTCTTTTGTTTTATGGGGACTCCCATTTGTATTGATTGGTATTTTTTTTATCGTTGGACGTTTTTTTTTGGGATAGTTATCGACGAAGTTGCCTTCATTACGGCTTGACGGATAAACGGGTGATTATCTTGAGTGGCTTGCGGCCTCGCAGGGTAACAAGTTTGGCTTTGCAAAGGCTCAACGAAATATCTCTCAAAGAGCATTCTGATAAGAGCGGCGATATTATTTTTGGACCAACTATTGGTTTATCGCAAACGGGGTGGTCGAAAGCGATATGGGTGGGCATGTGTGGCGAATGTACGGAGGTTTTCCCAACCTTCGAGTTTGTAAAGAACGCTCGCCAAGTCTATGACATGATCCGCAAGGCGCAGCAAGTTCACAAATAGCGCATAGCAAGCGGGGCCTGGATTGTTTCAGTTATCCAAGCGCCGCTTCCCCAGGCGCTTGTCAAAGCAGAACACTCTCAATACCGTTTTTAAGAACTTTTCTCACATAGTCGCGCATCCACTGTTCGCCAAGGCGGCGACGAGCTAACTCGACGACGATGTAATCGGCTTTGGTTTTTGCGTCGCGGTTGAAGCGCGACAATCCCTGCAAGCAGGAAGGGCATGAGGTCAATACTTTGACCTGCCCTTTGAAGTCGTCGAGACGCACCTGTTTCGCGTCTTTGCACAATTCCTCTTCTTTGCGGAAGCGCACTTGGGTTGACACGTCGGGACGTGTCACCGACAAGGTTCCCGATTCGCCGCAGCAACGATCGCTTTGCACAACGCCATCGCCCACCAGTCCGCGCACAACGGTGATCGGTTTGTACGCTTTCATCGGCGAATGGCACGGGTCGTGGAACAGATAGCGCGTGTCTTCGCCGCTTTCGAGCCGTACCCCTTTTTCGTACAGGTATTCGTGAATGTCGAGTATTCGGCTGCCCGGAAAGATTTGATCAAAGCCGTAATGTTGCAATTCGTGCAGACAAGTGCCGCACGACACCAGCACGGTCTTGATGTCGAGGTAGTTCAGCGTGGTAGACATCCGATGAAAGAGCACGCGATTGCGCATCACCATCGCTTGCCCTCTGTCTTCGTCACCAGCGGCGATCTGCGGATAGCCGCAACACAAATAACCGGGCGGCAGCACGCATGAGACGCCGAGTTCGTAGAGCATCGCCTGTGTCGCCAGCGCGGTTTGCGAGAACAGCCGTTCGGAACCGCAGCCGGGAAAATAAAATACGGTTTCGGCGTCGCCGTTTACTTTTCCCGGATCACGGAGAATCGGCACAACCGTAGAATCTTCAATACCGAGCAACGCACGGGAGGTGCGCAAAGGCATGCTCCCCGGCATCGGTTTGTTGATGAAATGGATAGCCTGTTCTTTCAGCGGCGGTTTGCCAACGGTCGCCGGTGGTCGTCTCGTTTGTCGCTGCGGCAAACCGGTGCGACGCGCCAGCAAGTTGGCGGTGCGTTGCAGTCGATAGCCGAGGTCGATAACAATGTGCTTGAACGTTTTAATTGCCAGCGGATTGTGCAGGTTGAGAAACATCATCCCCAACGCCGCGCCCGGGTTGAACGGTTTTTTCTTTTCTTTGCGCAAGAAGTTGCGCATCGCAATCGACACGTCGCCGAAATCAATGTCCACTGGGCAAGGGTTCAGGCATTTGTGGCAAACGGTGCAGTGGTACGCCAGATCATATGTTTCATCAAAGTGGCGCAGCGAGACGCCCCGTCGCGTTTGCTCTTCGTAGAGAAACGCTTCGGTCAACAGCGACACTCCCAAAATTTTGTTGCGCGGCGAATAAAGCAGATTGGCACGCGGCACATGGGTCGAACAAGCGGGCTTGCATTTGCCGCAACGCAGACAATCCTTGATGGCGCGGGCGATGGTGCCGATGTCGCTTTGTTCGAGAATCAAACTTTCGTGACCAATCAGCGAAAAACTCGGCGTATAAGCATTGGTCAAGTCGGCGGGAAGCTCGGCGGAGCGCAACAGTTTGCCGGCGTTGAAATAGCCGTTGGGGTCAACTTTTGCTTTGTAATCGGCAAAAGGTTTTAATACCTCATCGCTCATGAACTCGAGCTTGGTGATTCCGATGCCGTGTTCGCCCGAAATAACGCCACCCAACGCCTTGGCCAGCGCAATGATGCGTGCGACGGCGGCGTTGCCTTGTTGCAGCATTTCGTAATCGTCGGAATTGACGGGGATGTTGGTATGCACGTTGCCATCGCCGGCGTGCATGTGCAACGCCACGAAAACGCGGCTACGCAATACTTGCGTGTGAATCTCTTTGATGCGCGTCGTCAGTGGCGCCAGCGCCAATCCGGAAAAAAGGTCTTGCAGCGGATTACGCAGTTCTTTTTTCCACGAGGCGGTTTCGGAATGATTCTGCAAGGCGAGAAAGGTTTCGTCCAACCGGTCGGAGAGGTCTTGCCAGCGATCGCGCACCTGTTTCACCAGTAAACGCGCTTCGCCGAGTTTTTCTTCGAGCAGCGCGTCGGACGGTTTCAGATCGACCCGCCCGCTGAAAACCTGCGGCAACGACGGGTCATTGAAAAAATCCAGCAACGCATCGCACAGTTTGAGTTTGTTGTGCAGCGAGTATTCGATGTTAATTCGCTCAACGCCGTCGGTGTAATCGCCGAGTCGTTCGAGCGGAATCACGACGTCCTCATTGAGTTTGAATGCGTTGGTGTGTTTGGCGATTGCCGCAGTGCGCGAGCGTTCGACCCAGAAACGTTGCCGCTCTTCGGCGCTGGCAGCGATGAACGCTTCGCCATCGCGTGCCTGGGCGATACGCACCACTTCTTCGGCGACGTGCGACACTGTATCGGTGTCGCCGCCGACGATGTCGCCGATCAAGACCATCGTCGGACGACCGCGAAGCGATGCTTTTGTCGCGTATTTAACCGCTTTGATGTAACGCTCGTCCATGTGCTCAAGCCCGGCCAGTTGCACACCGAGCGGCTGGGTGTCGAGATAGCGTTTGATTTCGACGATGGCCGGTGTCGAATGCTGCGCCAGTCCGAAAAATTCAAGGCAAATCGTTTGCGTGACCGGCGGCATTTTGTGAAGAATGAAACGCGCCGAAGTGATGATGCCGTCGCAACCTTCTTTCTGGATACCGGGCAAGCCGTGCAAATACTTGTCGGTAACGTCTTTGCCCAATCCTTCTTTGCGAAAGGCGCTACCGGGAATGCGCAAGGTTTCGCTGCGCTGCACGGTTTTGCCGCCGGGGTTCAGCCAGTTCAGATTGAACACCGCTTCTTCGACATCGTCAATTTTGCCGCAGTTGTGATTGATCCGAGTGACTTCCAGCCATTGCGCGTCGGGCGTTACCATGCGCCAGGACGCCAAATTGTCGAGCGTCGTTCCCCATAGCACTGCTTTCTTGCCGCCCGCGTTCATCGCGATATTGCCGCCGATGCAGGAAGCGTCGGCGGAAGTCGGGTCGACGGCGAACACCAGCCCTGCCGCTGCCGCCGCGTTCATCACTTTGCGCGTCACTACACCGACGCCGGTAGCAAAGGTCGGCGTCGCTTCGGTGTGACCCGGCAACACCATCGGTTCAACGTCCGACAGATGATCGAGTTTTTCGGTGTTGATCACTATCGCGTTCGTCGTCAGCGGAATACCGCTGCCGGTGTAGCCGGTGCCGCCGCCGCGCGGAAGAATCGTCAGCCCCAGCTTGATGCAACCCTGCACCAGTCCGCGGATTTCTTCCTCGTTGTCGGGATACAGCACGGCGACTGGATATTCGACGCGCCAGTCGGTCGCGTCGGTGACGTGTGCGGCACGCGCCAGTCCATCAAACGCGATATTGTCTTTGTGCGTATAACGCGACAACACGCGCACAATGCGTCGCCGCATCTCCTGCGTTTGCGGGAACCAGTTGTCAAACGTGTCAACTGCGCCGCGCGCCGCTTCAACCAGTTGCGCGACTTTTTCGGCGCGTTCCGGCGCGTCGGCAAAACTCGCCTGTCGCCGCTTCTCGATTTCGCGCAGCCGATGGTGCATCGCCTCGACCAGAAGTGCGCGACGCTTTGGGTTGTCGAGCAAATCATCTTGCAGATACGGATTGCGGCACACCACCCAGATATCGCCCAATACTTCAAACAGCATTCGCGCCGACCGCCCAGTGCGCCGCTCCAGACGCAACTGATCGAGCACATTCCACATCGGTGCGCCGAGTAGGCGAATGACGATTTCACGGTCAGAGAGCGAGGTGTAGTTGTACGGAATCTCGCGGAGCCGGGGTGTTCCCGGCGATGTCATCTCATCGGACGTGGCGGTATGCAATAGCTCGGTCATGGTGCGCGACCCTGTTGGAAAACCGTTTATTCTACCGCAGGCGCTCTTTCGATTCCTCAAACTTGGCCGCTGTTGTCCGAAAAGCACGAGAAGCGGGATAAAAACGCAAAAAGGGCGTGGCGCAAGGCAGCGTTGTGCGTCATAATCCTGAAGGCCTCTGCGCCATACGGGCGGAGATAAGAATCAGCGCAAGAAAAGGAAAAAACGTGGGAACAACGAAAAAAATCATTGGCGCAGTCGCCCTGATTACGGGGGTATTCATCATTGGCGGCAGCTATTGGACGGGCAAGAGTGTCGAAAAGACGTTTCGTGCCGGCGCGGAAGGAATGGCCGAGTACGGCTTTTTGATAAAACAGATTGATTATCGGCGTGGCATTTTCAGCGCGACGGCGCACACCGAATGGGAGCTGCTCCCCGAGTGGGGTCTAATGTTTCCGGAGGGAGAGCCGCTGACTGTATCCTATAAGCACGACATCCGGCACGGCCCCGTGTTCTCCCCGACGGCGGCGGCGAGCATTCGCTCCGAGCTGATGCTATCAGAGGAGCTGGTTGCCGCGCTCATCAATGCCTTCGGCGACGATTCGGTTGAAGGGTCGCTGGCTGCTGTGCTCGCCGATGGTTTTAGCAGCGACCCGTTTGACGGGAAAGCGCCGCTCACGATCGAAACGACCATCGGTTGGAGCGGAGGGCGTCATGCCCGCATCGTTTCGCCTGGAATCGAATTTCCCGCCGAAGAGGGACAAAGCCGATTTTCTTGGGGTGGACTGGATGGCGAAATCGCCATGGATTCCACCTATTCAAAAATGAAAGCGAGCATTGTGATGGGCGGTTTGACCGTTATCGGGAGCAATGAAGATCAGATTCAGATAGGGCGCACCATATTCCGTATCGATGTGGAGCAACCCGCAGGCTACGAGTTTACCCCTGTTGGCACGGTGAGCTTTGTTCAGGATAGGCTCTGGTCTCGGACGATGGACGAGAATACCGGCGCGATGAGCGAAATCGCGCTTGACAACACACGAATCGAAGTTAATGCAACCATTGTCAACGATGTACAGGACGGGAGAATCCGATTTGACGCAGACAAGATCGTTATGAGAAACGGAGCGATCGCCATCGAAAAACCAGGAGCAACATTTCTCTTCGAAAATTTTGACGCACAAGTAAATGAAGCGATTCAAAAAGTCAGGTGGGGACAGGGCGGAGAAAGCGTGCATCATGCCTTTTTGCGGGAGCAAGCAAAAGCATTTTTGCAGCGCCAGCCCGCGATCACCATCAAAGACCTGAGTGCGCACTGGCCGGAAGGCATGATGACGGGGAATCTCCGTGTGGCTTACGTGGGCGACAGCGACCCCATGCGGTTTTCACCTTCCGATCTGGCTGTTGCTTTTCAGTTCAGCCTGCCGCGCACACTGGCCATTCGCTTGTTGGAGATGCAGGCGGCAACTAAAGACGTCGAACGGGAACAAAACGATATGCTCAATACGATGATTCAAAACGGTGTTCTGATAGAAAAAGATGGCGCCCTGAGCATTGACGCGAACTTCAAAGACGGCGCCTTGATCCTGAATGGGCAGTCGTCAAAACCGTTCGGGGTTTTGCAGGAGTTGCTGAGACTCTTCTGATTTTTGGCAACCCCTTTCCCGTTAATCAGGCGCTCGCAAAAAACACCCACGTTATCGACATATAACGCGCTCCCTTGCCGATTGCCAACGCCAGCATCGCCTGCCACCAGCGATGCCGCAGGACGCCCGAAGCCACGCACAGCGCGTCGCCGATTACCGGCACCCACGACAACAACAGCGCCCACACGCCGTAGCGTTGCACCAACGACGGAATCGGGCGAGTGACCTTGTGCGCGAAAAAACGACCGATACCATACGAGGTCATACCTCCCAGTGTATTTCCGACCATAGCGACAATCACCGCAGCAACCGCCCATGTTGGCATGAAATACAAAAAAGCCAACAGCGTCAGCTCGGAAGTTCCGGGCAGCAACGTCGCCGACAAAAACGCCGAGCTGAACAGGCCTGCCAGCCCCGCCCATTCAGTCATGCCGGGTCACCGTGTGCGCCGCGCTGCATTCCCCTCTCTCGAAGCGCGGGAGAAGGGCGGGGGAGAGGGCGATCAGATATTCCGGCGCAGAAAATTTCAGGTATTCTTTAGCCATTAATCACCGTTTTTTCGAGAGAAGAATCATGCGGATTTTACACACGATGCTGCGCACTGGCGATCTGGCGCGGGCGCAGGCGTTTTATACCGAAGTACTGGGCATGCGCGTTTTGCGTACTGCCGACCGTCCAGAGCAAAAATACACACTTGCGTATCTGGGTTATGGCGACGAAGCCGACGAGGCCGTGCTGGAGTTGACCTACAACTATGGTACCGACCGCTACGACCTCGGCAACGCTTACGGACACATCGCCATCGAAGTTGATGACGCCAAAGCCTTCTGTGACGCGGCGCGTGCCCAAGGCGCGAAAGTCGTGCGCGAAGCGGGGCCGGTGGTGGGTGGTAAAACCATTATCGCGTTCCTCGAAGACCCCGATGGTTATAAGGTCGAGCTGATTGAACGGGGTTCGCCGTATTGATATTAAAAGCAGGAAAAAAGTGTGTGCGCTTGAAGCGAAACCCGCTCCAATATTCTCGCGGGTCATTGCATTGGTTGAACGGTAGAAGCCGCTCCGGTTTTCTGTTCACGCGCTTCCCGCGCCTCGCGCGACATTGGGAACCAGCCGTTTTCCGGATCGGCGCCGGTAACGGCCATGATGAGCCGGAGCGTACCGAGCGCCAGCACCGACAACAGTCGCGTCATCAGTGTACGCTGCCGCCACTGCGACGCCAGCACCGGCATGGCGCCATCGGCGATCAGTTCAAGCAGAACGCGGCGCAACTGTCCGGAAAAATCCGGGTCGTGGATAACAACATTGGCCTCACGCGCCATCAGGAAAGAGTAAGGATCGATGTTCGATGAGCCGATGGTGGCGAACTGACAGTCGATCACGGCAACTTTGGCGTGTAGAAACGAGCGGTGATATTCCTGAATTTCAATTCCGGCATTGAGAAACTTTTCGTAAAGCGTCCGCACGGCGTAATGCATGATTTTGTATTCGACGCGCCCTTGCAACAGCAGCGTGACTTTGACGCCGCGCTGGGCAGCGGCGATCAAGGCTTTCTGAAAACGCCACCCGGGGAAAAAATAAGCGCAGGCAATGATGGCCTCGTGTTTGGCGCGTCCCAACGCTACCCGATAGGCGCGTTCGATCGCATGGCGTTGATCCAGGTTGTTGCGAACGATCAAATTCGCGCGGATTGCGCCGGCGGTTTCGGTAACAGCGGGGAGAGCATCTTTTTCGAGCGTGATGTTGCGCAGTTGGGACAGCTCGACGAGGGTGCGCACGCGGCGCATGGTTCGCACGATTTGCGCCAGAATCGGCCCTTCGACACGCACGGCAAAATCAATTCGTGGGGGCGTATGTCCGGGGGTGTTCATGTCGTCGATGATATTGATGCCGCCGACAAACGCCACTTTGCCATCGATGTGGCAGAGCTTGCGATGCAAACGACGCAATCGGCGAAAATGGAACGGCAGCTTTTCGACTTCGGGGCGGTAGAGCAGTAAGTCAATGCCTGCGGCAGTCAGCTTGTGCTTCAATGCTTTGGACAAATAAAGACGGGCGCCCCAGTCATCGATCAACACACGCACGTTAACGCCGCGACGCACGGCACGAATCAGGGCTTCGGCAACGGCGCGACCGCTGACGTCGTCGGCGAAGATGTAGGTTTCGAGCCATATCTCGTGATGCGCAGCATCAAAAGCGCGGATCAACGCCGGAAAGAAATCGTTTCCGCCGCGCAACAAATGAACTGCATGACCCGAAGTGAAATTTCGCATGTCAGCAAGGCAATGAAAGGGGAGAAGAGTTCAGCGACAGCATGGGCGCAGGTTTTGTCACGTTTCTCCGGCAAGAGATTTTTGCGCGTCGAGAAGCGTTTTTTTGTGTCCCTTGGGATTTTTGGGGCGCTTGAGTTTGAGCGATTCCAGCGCGTCGATGATCGACACAGCGACGATGGCGCGGGTGTACCATTTGTTATCGGCGGGAACGACGAACCACGGCGCCCACGGTTTGGCGGTTGCCCGAATGGCGTCTTCGTACGCCGCCATGTATTGATCCCAAAGAGCGCGTTCTTTGACATCGCTTTCGGAGAATTTCCAGTTTTTGTTTTTTTCGTTAATCCGCTCCAGCAATCGCTTCTTCTGCTCCTCTTTCGACAAGTGCAAATAAAATTTGAGAATAAGCACGCCGTTGCGCGCAAGATGTTTCTCGAATGCGTTGATGTCCTGATAACGCTCCTGCCAGATTTTCTTCGTTACCAACGAAGGAGGCAGGTTTTGCGCTTTCAAAAACTCCGGATGAATGCGTGGCGCTAAAACTTCTTCGTAATGGGAGCGGTTAAAAATGCCGATCATTCCCGCTTCGGGAACGCGCAGCGCACAGCGCCATAAAAAAGTATGCGCCCTCTCGGTGTCCGAAGGCACCTTGAAAGGCGTGACCTCGCAACCTTGTGGATTGATGCCGGACATCACATGCTTGATCGTTCCGTCTTTACCGGCGGCGTCCATCGCCTGCAAAACAATCAATACCGACCAGCGTTTCTGCGCGTACAGTTTCTCCTGCAACGCTGCCAGACGGGCGTTGGCGAAATCGAGAAACGTTTTCGCACGCCACTGGATTTCAGCATGGTTTTTGGTCAACCCGCCGGTATCGTCGGGGGAAATGTGTTTCAGACGGAAATTCTTGCCGCGATCAACGCGGTAGATGCGCGAAACCCGCCGGGCGGCAGCCATGGTTTTCTCAAGGGGAAGCGGCATGAAATCTCCTTTTCCTGAAGCGTTGAAACAAGGGTGGCGAAAGAACGGCAACGTTCTTCGCGTCGGCACTTCGCATTATCGCCTCAACAGCGTATCATAAGACCGTTTCTGTTTGTCGCAAGGAGGCAATTTATGAAATTTCAGAGCATCAGCACCTGTTCCGGCTGGTTTTTTTGCTGCAAAGGCGCTCGCGGTGAAGATATCGTCCTCAGGATTGCCGCTTGGGGCATTCGTGAGAGCGGGGAGGTGGTAGGGCTGATCGCTGCTGCGAACGCCGTGACCGACGACAATATTCCGCGACTCACCGAACCGCCCGCCGGCATCAAGGGCGTTTATCTGCCGGAGGAAAAACTGACCCACGGACAGAAAGTCAAAGCGGCGTTGCGATGATGGTGTACGAAAAATCCATATAAACCATGACCCCGATACTTGCCTTTGACCTCGAAAGCATTCCCGATGTTTCGGGAATGCGCAGCGTTTATCGTTTGCCGACGGAATTGTCCGATCAGGATGTGCTTGACTGGTACGGACAACAACGCCGCGCAGCGACCGGCAGCGATTTCGCGCACCATTATTTTCAGAAAATCGTAGCAATCGCCTGTGTGTTGCGTAACGATAAAGGATTGCAAATTTGGGCGCTCGGTCAACCTGAAGACGGCGAAGACGTATTGATTCGCCGTTTCTTCGAAGGGGTCGAACGCTTTGTGCCGCAACTCGTTTCATGGAATGGCGGCGGCTTCGATTTGCCGGTGCTGCATTATCGGGCGATGCTGCATGGCGTGACGGCGGCGCGTTACTGGGAGTGGGGCGACGATGACCGCGATTTCAAATACAACAATTACCTCAACCGTTATCACACACGACACATCGACTTAATGGACGTGCTGGCGCAATACCAGCCGCGTGCCAATGCCGGACTCGATGCGATGGCGCGATTATGCGGTTTTCCCGGAAAACTGTTGATGGACGGTGGCGATGTCGGCGCGGCCATCGCCGAAGGACGAATCGCCGACGTTCGCAACTACTGCGAATGCGATACGCTGAACACCTATCTTCTTTTTCAGCGGTTTCAGTTGATGCGTGGCGTGCTGACATCGGAAAAATACGATAGCGAGATGGCGCTGGTTCGTGAACGGTTACAAGCGAGCGATGCTGCGCATTGGTGTGCGTTTTTGCGGGAGTGGGCATAGCGGGAATCAAGAAGTCGCCGTCCCCGCGTAGGCGGGGAGCGGTTAGGCTACTGACTGCTGATATCTGCGCCGCGTTTTTCTCCGTCAGCACCAGCGAAAACGGAAATTCAGCCGCCCTCGCACGAAGGGGAGGACAAGCTGCTACAGGGTTACTCAAGCTTTATGAGATCAATGGTGCGACTTGAACCATCGACATCGTATTCAAATTTTGCTGTTGTGGGCGATATAAACGTCAGCTTGGCCGTTCCTACTACGGTATAGCGGGCTTTGCTGACCCCTTTCAATCCAACGCTGTTGCCCGACCCGTTGAGAGCATTGGCACCACTGCTTGCCGGTCGTACCACAACGGGCGGACGCCTCATTCTTTCCGGCATTCTCGAAGAGCAACAAGAAGAGCTGTGCGCTTGCTACGCGCCGAGGTTTGAGATTGCGCCGTGGAAAACACTCGATGGTTGGGTGCTGTTGTCGGGTGTCAGGAAATAGGCATCAGATCGTGCTTGGGCAAGCAAAGCGCCCTCCGGGGATCGTTTTATCTCACGCGGGAACGCGGAGAAAGGCGCGGTGCGCTCCCCTCGTCCGCTTGCGGGAGA
>JAITMR010000023.1 GCA_031277215.1 Burkholderiales bacterium | reverse complement strand
TACTGATACTGTTCGGAGGCGCCCACCAGTTTGTTCTGCCGACCAAGCGCCAGAATTTGTACGAAGCCGACGTAAAAGAACAAGCCTTCCATGATGCAGGCGAAAACGATCAGCGATTTCAGTAGTTTTTGATCGTTTTCGCGGGTTCCGGTTTTGAAGTTCGGGTTGATGAGGATGTCGATAAACGGCATCAGGAATGCGTCTTTTTCCGCAATCGATTTGATTTCGTGATAGGCGTTGAAAATTTCGCTTTCGTTGAGGCCGAGGCTTTCGACGATGTACTGATAGGCGTGTGTATGGATCGCTTCCTCGAACGCTTGTCTCAACAGATATTGACGGCACTCCGGTGCAGTGATGTGGCGGTAGGTGCCGAGCACGATGTTGTTCGCTGCAAGAGAATCGGCGGTTGAGAAAAAGCCGAGATTACGAATGACAATAAGCCGCTCGTCGTCGGTCAGTCCGCCCGGGTTTTTCCACAGTTCTATGTCGCGCTGCATGTTGACTTCCTGCGGCATCCAGTGGTTCGCGCATCCGGCAAGGTATTTGTCCCACGCCCAGTTGTATTTGAACGGTACGAGTTGATTGACGTCGGCTTTACCGTTGATGATGAATTTGTCTTCGACACGCACGCGGCGGGTCTCGATGTGCTTTGCCGCAGCTTCGGCCATCGCCCGGTCGGCGGCATGGGGAGCGGTAACTTCTTCAAAGGTTAGCATGGGGTTCTCCATTTTTTCCCTGATTTAAAAACAAAAATATTTTGACTCAAGCGAAGGAATATCGAGGAAGTATGAGTAGTCTGGACGAGTGAAGCGCCGTCCGGGAACCCATCTTTGCTTTTTTCAGCGCCCTTTCCCCAACCCTCTCCCGCAAGCGGGAGAGGGAGGTCATCTTCGCGCCTTCGCGTGAAATGATTTTCTGATTCCTGACCTCCGATGCCTGTCATTGGCAGGCTTCACACGCCGGATCGTCGATCACGCAGAATTTCGGCACGGTTTCTTCTGTGAGGGCACTCGGCACATACGCCGACACTGCGTTTAATTCCCCGCCACGTCCGGTCGATTTTTCGGCGGAACTGATGGCCAGCGACCGCAGGTAATAGGTTGTTTTCAGTCCTTTCGTCCAGGCGAGTTTGTAAGTGTCGTCGAGTTTTTTACCGGACGCGCCCGCTATGTAGATGTTGAGACTTTGCGCTTGGTCGATCCATTTTTGTCGGCGTGACGCCGCTTCGACGATCCAGTGGGGTTCGATTTCAAACGCAGTGGCGTACAGTTCGCGCAGAGGGTGCGGTATCCGTTCAATTTTCGCCAGTGAGCCATCGAAATATTTAAGGTCGGCGATCATCACGTCGTCCCACAAATTCAGTTCTTTCAAATCGCTTACCAGTTGTTCGTTAACGATGGTGAATTCACCGGACAGATTCGATTTAACGTAAAGGTTTTGATAATCGGGCTCAATGGATTGCGACACGCCGATGATGTTTGAGATTGTTGCTGTTGGCGCGATGGCGACGCAGTTCGAGTTACGCATTCCGTGCGCTTTAATTTTCTTGCGAAGTTCTCCCCAATCGAGCGTCGAGGATGTATCGACGTCGAGGTGACCGCCGCGTTCTCTTTCCAACAACGCAATCGAGTCGAGCGGCAGAATACCGCGATGCCACAAACTTCCTTTGTAGCTCGAATAAACACCGCGTTCTTGCGCCAATTCACTTGATGCCCAGTAAGCGTAATAACAGATCGCTTCCATTGAAGTGTCGGCAAAATGCACAGCGGTATCTGATGCGTAGGGGACGCGCATCAGATGCAGGCAGTCCTGAAAGCCCATCAAGCCGAGACCGACCGGGCGATGTTTCATGTTGGCGTTTTTCGCTTTGTCAACGGCGTAGAAATTGATGTCGATCACATTGTCGAGCATACGCATCGCAGTACTCACCGTTTGTTTCAGTTTGTCGAGATCGAGATGCCAACGGTTATTCGTTTTTTTCATGTGGGCGACAAGATTGATCGAGCCAAGGTTGCAGACGGCGATCTCATCAGCGTTGGTGTTCAGCGTGATTTCGGTACACAGGTTGGAACTGTGAACAACGCCGACGTGTTGCTGCGGCGAGCGCACGTTGCAAGGGTCTTTGAATGTCATCCACGGATGGCCGGTCTCGAACAGCATCGACAACATCTTGCGCCACAATTGCACAGCAGGCAGCTTTTTGAAAAGCCTGATTTCTCCGCGCTCGACTTTTGCTTCGCAGGCAGTGTACGCTTCTTCAAACGCTTTGCCCCACAAGTCGTGCAGGTCGGGAACATCAGACGGGGAGAACAGCGTCCATTCTCCGTTTTGCATCACCCGTTTCATGAACAAATCAGGAATCCAGTTGGCTGTATTCATGTCGTGCGTGCGGCGGCGGTCATCGCCGGTGTTCTTGCGCAGTTCAAGAAATTCTTCAATATCGAGATGCCAGCTTTCGAGATAGCAACACACCGCGCCTTTACGCTTGCCGCCTTGATTCACCGCCACTGCCGTGTCGTTGACCACTTTCAAAAAAGGCACGACACCTTGCGAACGGCCATTGGTGCCTTTGATGTGCGACCCCATCGCCCGCACGCTGGTCCAGTCGTTGCCCAGCCCACCGGCGAATTTCGACAATAACGCATTTTCTTTGATCGCTTCATAGATACCGTCGAGGTCGTCGGCAACGGTTGTCAGATAACACGACGACAGTTGTGAACGCTGCGTTCCTGAATTGAACAGCGTGGGCGTTGAACTCATGAAATCGAACGACGATAACAAATTGTAGAATTCAATGGCGCGGGCGGTGCGGTCTTTTTCTTTCAACGCCAGCCCCATCGCCACCCGCATGAAAAAGCATTGCGGTAATTCAAAACGGCGGCCATGTTCAAAGTTATTGTCGTATGGGTCGTTCAGAAAATAGCGGTCATACAGCGTTTGCAGACCGAGGTAGCCGAATTGCAGATCACGCTCCGGTTTCAGCGCTGCGCTGAGTTTGACAAGATCAAAGGTCGCCAATTCTTTGTTCAATAAACCGATCTTGATGCCGTGAGCAATGAATTTTGGAAAATACATCGGGTACTGTTCTGCCATATCGGTTTGTGTTGTCTCCACGCCAAGCGCTTCAAAACGCAAGGCGTCGAGCAGGAGCCGCGCCGTCACGCGGGAATACACGGGATCCTTCTCGATCAGTGTGCGACCGGCCAGCACCACTGCTTTGCGTACTTCGGCCATCGGCACGCCGTCGTACAAATCCTTGCGCGTCGCTTTCAGGATGCGTTCCGGTTCGGCAGCTTCCAAGCCTTCACACGAAGAGCGGATCAGGTTTTCAAGCCGCGCCGTATCGAGCGGTTTTGATACGCCATTCTCGACGACGCGCAGTTCCGGCGCTGTCGTTTTTTCTACAATTGTTTGCGCTGCCGCCGCACGTTCTTGTGCCCTTCGTTCACGGTACAGCACGTAGGCACGCGCTACCTCATGTTCACCGCTGCGCATCAGAGCCAATTCGACTTGATCCTGGATTTCTTCGATATGGATCGAACCGCCTTCCGGTTTGCGGCGCATCAACGCATGAATAACAGTCTGTGTCAGTTTGGCAACCTGGTCGCGCATGGCCGCGCTGGTTTCGGTTTGATCCCCGCGTACCGCCAGGAATGCTTTGGTCATTGCCACTGCAATTTTTCCGGGCTCAAAACCGACAACCGACCCATTACGACGGATCACTTGATACCGGACGTAGCGCGGGTCGGCAGGCTTTGTTGCTGGCGATTCAGGGGATGAAGCGGACGTTGAAGGCGTGGATGTTGCAGATACGGACATGAAAACCTCGAAATGAAAGTAAAAACAAACCACTAGGTGCGGCGCAGCCGGTGGTGTTACCGTTGTGGCAACGCATTGAAAAAGGAAGGGAATGCTACTATATTTAGAAAAATTTTTCTATACTGCGCTATATATAGTGTTGATAGCCCTAAGATATCTACAAAGCAATCACAGGGGCATGATTCCTGAAGCACACCGAAAACCATGCCCAAACAGTCAGATACGCGCACTTGTTCATGTTTAACCGCCTTTTTTCCACATTCCACCAACAGTTTTTTCTTTGGTTATCCACAGGTGGCGACAGGAACCGGAAAAGCAATGTTCAAAGCGAAGGCACAGAGAGCGCGGAGAAACAAATTCTTTCTCCTCATGGGAAAGGGGGGGGCTGAAGGCCGATCCTTGCCTGCCTGCCAGATCAACCGGGAAGTGTGGCGAGAAGTGCCGACAGGCCGTTCCAGATGATTTGTACGCCGATGCACAGCAGGATGAACGCGAACAGGCGCAGGAAAACCAGTGTGCCGGTGGTGCCGAGAGCGGAGGTGAGCTGGTAGGCGTAGCGGAAACACAGATAGATCGACAAAGCGACGGTGGCGGAGCCGAGGATCAATGATGGCGCGGCGTTTAGCAATGAATGCACGTTGCTGGCATGGTTGGCGCCAAGGGTGATGGCGACGCTGATGGAGCCGGGGCCGACGGTCAGCGGCAGGGTGAGGGGGTAGAAGGCTTTGGCCAGTCCGTCCTGCGGTTTGACGATGTATTGCGGGTCGGGGTTGGTGTCCGGCTCTTGTTTCAGGAGCGCCCAAGCGACGGAGCAGACGATCAGGCCGCCGCCGACCTGGACGACGGCGACGGAGAGGCCGAAGAAGCCGAGGACGTAGTTGCCAATGAACATCGAGGCGGCGAGCAGCAGGAAAGCGTTGAGCGCCACGCGACGCGCCAGCAGGGCGCGGGTATCGGGCGTTAGTGAGCGCGTCATGGTGACGAACACCGGCGCAGCGCCCATTGGGTTGACGATGGGAATCAGCGCGGCAATGACGAGCACGAAGTTTTCGAGGATGAGGCGCATATCGAAGGACATCATAAACGGGTCTTGAGGCATTCGGGCTTTGCGTTAAAAAATGTGTGCGCCATTCGCTCCCATTCCTGCTCCATACTCCAACCCCTTTGTTTGGCATTGGATTCCCGCTTTCGCTGGAACGACGAGGGGGAGGACGTTTTGTTGCATTTCCTTAAAGGAGGGAGCGCTCACAGGTTCCAAAAAATGTGGCAGAAAAGGCTTAACAAGCGTCGGAACACACTATACCATCGACACCTTCTTTCGTTGTTTTTTTGTGTGTTCTATGCCTGCTTCCAAAATTTTGTTCGGGTTTCATGCCGTGGTTGCCCGTTTGCGGCAGCATCCCGATTCGGTGGAGACGCTTTTTTACGACGCCAATCGGCAGGACCCGCGCTTGCGCGATCTTTTGGAGCGGGCGGCGCTGGCTGGTTGCGCGGTGCAGCCGGTCGAGTCGGCACGGCTGGATGGTCTGGCTCCGGTGGGGCGGCATCAGGGAGTGGTGGCACGGGTGGCAGCGTCCTTGCCACATTTGACGCTCGATGATCTTCTCGACAGTACGACGACCACTGCGCCGCTGCTGATGGCGCTCGACGGGGTGACGGATCCGCACAATCTGGGCGCTTGTCTGCGAAGCGCCGATGCGTTCGGAGTGCAGGCGTTGATTCTGCCGAAGGATCGTTCGGTCGGCGTCAATGCGACGGTGGCGAAGGTGGCGTGCGGCGCGGCGGATACGGTGCCGGTGATTACGGTGACCAATCTGGTTCGAACGCTGGAGGAACTGAAGGCGCGCGGGGTCTGGTGTGTGGCGGCGGACAGCGACGGCGAGAATTTGTACGACGCGGATTTGAGCGGCCCGTTGGCCTGGGTGTTGGGTGCGGAGGGAAGCGGTTTGCGGCGGCTGACGCGAGAGCGTTGTGATCGTGTTATTAGTATTCCGTTATTGGGGATGGTCGAGAGTTTGAATGTTTCGGTGGCTGCTGGTGTTTGCCTGGCGGCGACTCAGGCGCAGCGGCATAGGGCATTATGCAAAAAGGGGTAATTTTTTCTCATGGCTCGGCCACCCTTTCCCGCCCCGAAAACAGGGGACGGTCGAGACAAACCCCCGTCCGTCAACGGACGTCCTCCCGATCAAAATCGCTTCGGGGACAGGCTCTTTGAAAAGGGGGCAGGAACGTCATGGCACCCTGGCTGCAATCTTATGATCCGCTGAATCAGGTGACGGGATCGACGCTGGCGGCGGCGTTGCCACTTCTTTTTTTCATTGTGGCGCTGGTGGTGTTTCGCTGGCGTTTGCATTGGGCGGCGGCAGGAACCCTGCTGTTGGCTGCCGTGATCGCCGTGACGGTATATGGGATGCCGATGATGTCGGTGGCTGCTGCTGTGTTTTACGGCTTTGGTTATGGCTTGTGGCCGATTGTCTGGATCATCACAGGCGTCGTGTTTTTGTATCGGCTGACGGTTAAAAGCGGGCAGTTTGAGCTGGTGCGAGCGTCGATTGTATCGGTGACGCCCGATGCGCGGCTGCAACTGATTTTGATCGGTTTTGCGTTCAGCGCATTTCTCGAAGGCGCTGCTGGTTATGGCACGCCGGTCGCGATTACCGCCGCGTTGTTGGTTGGGCTGGGCTTCGACCCGCTGCGGGCGGCGACTTTGTGCCTGATTGCCAATACCGCGCCGGTGGCTTTCGGAGCGATGGGAACGTCGGTTACGGTGGCGGCGCAGGTGAGCCATACCGATCTGGCGGCGCTGACGGCAATTACCGGCACGCTGTTGCCGCTGTTTTCGTTGCTGACGCTAGGGTGGATCGTGGTGGCGCTGGCCGGCTGGCGCGGCGCACGCGATATCTGGCCGGCGCTGCTGGTGGCGGGTGTGAGCTTTGCCGGTACGATGATGGCGACGGCGCTGTGGATCGGCCCGCAACTCCCGGCGATCACGTCGTCGATTGTCTGCATGGCATCGCTGGCAGTGCTGCTGCGTTTCTGGCAACCGGCCAAGGTCTTGCAGTTACGCGAACATACGCCGATTTATCCGGCGCTGATCGACACGCCGCCGCTGACGCTCCGCCGTGTCGCCTGTGCTTGGTTGCCGTTCGGACTGCTGACGACGTGCGTGGTGCTGTGGGGAAACAAGGGGTTTCAGTCCTGGTTTGCGCCGGAGGGCGGGTTGTCGGAAACGACGCGGTGGTTGGAAGTGCCGTTTTTGCACGGAGTGGTTCATAAAACAGCACCGGTTGCCGAGAGCGTGGCGATGTATCCAGCGGTGTTCAAGTTCGATGTTCTCGGTGCGGTGGGCACCGGCATTTTTCTTTCGGTGCTGTTGTCGGCGCTGTGCTTGCGCTGGCGGCCAGCATTCATGCTGGACGTGTTCAGGGAAACCTGCGCCGGATTGTGGCCAACGGCGCTGACCATCGGGGTGGTGCTGGCGTTTGCCACTTTGACCAACTACGCCGGGATGTCGGCGACGCTGGCGCTGGCACTCGCAGAAAGCGGCAAAGTCTATCCGCTACTGGCGCCCGCGCTGGGCTGGTTCGGCGTCTTTCTGACCGGCTCGGACACCTCGTCCAATGCTTTGTTTGCGCCATTGCAGGCAACCGTCGCGCACCAGATCGGCGTTTCCGATACCTTACTGGTGGCGGCCAACATGCTGGGCGGCGCTGCCGGAAAGATGATTTCACTGCAATCAATTGCGGTCGCCTGCGTCGCCGTGGGACTGATGGGGCGCGAGGCGGCGATGCTGAAGGTGACGCTACGCGCCAGTATCGTGTTCGCGGCGTTGGCCGGAGTGGTGATTTTTATTTTGGTGTAGATGTCAGGGGCCAGAGGCCAGGGATCAGAATTTCTCGCGGAGAACGCAGAGCGTGGCACATCATTCTGCGCGAAGCCGTAGAATCCAGTCCTTTCCTCATCACGAGAGTTCACGAGAGTGTGTGTGTTTTCTGATTCCCGATTTCTGACCTCTGATCCTTGATCTTTGTTTCCTGACAAGGTGACGTCAATTGGAGACAAAGGGAAAAAAACCGATGTTTTTGTTCGGAAAAGCGCCTGTTTTTGATCTGGATCAGAAAGAACGGGGCGATTTGAAACAGGCTTGGGTTAGCATCGCTTCGGTGTAGAATACGTGCCAAGATTGTGCGATTTTTTGGGTACAGGGAACGTACAGAAGATAGGTCAAATCAAGCGGGTAAACTTATAAATAATTCGTTACAAGAAGGGATGCTTCAATGAAGAAAAAGATTGTATGGTTTTGGCTGGCTGTGGGGATTGTTGTTGGTGCGGTAGGACTGGGCACGATGAATTTCGCGCTGAGTTCAACTAATGCCAATGAATTCTGTTTGTCCTGCCACATGCCTGACGCAGGCAAGGAGTGGATGGAATCCAAACATTACTCCAACAGCTACGGGGTTCGCGTGGGATGTTCCGATTGCCACATGCCGAAAGAACTTGCGCCGGGTCTTATGCGAAAGATGAGAGCATCCGGAGAAGTTTTTGCGCATATTACCGGAACGATTAACACCCCCGAAAAATTCGAAGCCAGACGTCTGAAATTGGCTGAAACGGAATGGGCGCGGATGAGAGCCAATAGTGCGCAGGAATGTAAGAATTGCCATTTTATGGACACAGTCAATAACCCTGAAAAAGAGTATTTGAAAGAGATGCACGCCGGCGTGCTGGAAGGTGGGCAGGCTTGTATAGAATGTCACAAAGGCTTGGCCCACAAAGCGCCGGAAGAATGAAACGAGCCATTGAAAGTTTTTTTGACTCGCGCTATCAGGCGCATGGAAAAGGAGAAGGCATGAAGTTGAAAATGATGGTGTTGGTGGCGACCGGAGCGCTACTGTCGGTGGGTACGGTTTCGGCACAGGATGTGGCGGCTCTGTTGAAGAGCAAAAATTGCCTGAACTGCCATGCTATCGAAGCCAAGAAAATGGGCCCGAGCTACAAAGAATTGTCGGCTAAATACACGAAGGAAGCGATGCCGGCAATCGTCAAGAAGCTCAGGGATGGTCAGGGTCACATGAAAGTGACGGGAACCGACGACGAACTCAATGCAATAGTCGAATTTGCGCTGAGCCAAAAATAATTGGTGTTCTTTCAACGAGCGAAAAGGACGGTGGTAACGCCGTCCTTTTTTCTATGTTTGTTAAAATACTTTCATGAGTTTTTCAACCTCTCCTTCCATTCCTGTCGTAACGATCGATGGTCCGGCCGCGTCCGGCAAGGGCACGCTGGCGGCGGGGCTGGCGGCGGCATTGGGATTTCATTTGCTTGATAGCGGGCTTTTCTACCGAATGGTCGGTTGGAAGGCGCTGGACAGTGGAGTGCCGTTGAGCGACGAGGTGGCGCTGATACGGTTGGCGATTGATTTACGCCCGCGTTTCGATGGCGAAGCGGTCTGGCTGGATGGCCGCGAGCTATCGTTGGCCTTGCGGCAGCAAGAGATCGGTACGGCAGCTTCAGAGGTGGCGGCGCTGCAAGGGGTGCGGACGGCGCTGCTTCATGCGCAACGCATGGCGCGGCGAGTGCCGGGGCTGGTGGCGGACGGTCGTGATATGGGAACGGTGGTTTTCCCTGATGCTGTTTGCAAAATTTTCATCACTGCGGGTATCGAAGAACGGGCGCAACGCCGACATAAGCAGTTGATCGAAAAAGGATTACCGAGTAACATATCAACCCTTTTGCAGGAAATCGGTGAGCGCGACGTGCGTGATGCCGGGCGCGATGTGGCGCCGTTAAAAGCGGCGCCGGGGGCTTTGGAAATCGATACCACAAAGCTGGATGCGTCGATGGTATTGGCGCAGGCGTTGGCGTATTGCCGCTCGCGTTTGAAATCCACCGACTGCTGACGTTTCTGCAAGAGCAACGGTTTTCTGCCGCTTTAGCCGGCGAGTGGAGAACAATTTTATGAATCGGCCCGTTGATGGCGAGATACAGGGTTCTCGCACGGCGGTCTTTTACTTTTATATATAGGAACCAACCCCAATGGCTACTGCTAATCCCTCCGCTGCACCGGCGGCTTCCGAAAGTTTTGCGGCACTGTTTGAAGAGTCGCTTGCCCGGCAGGAAATGCGGCAAGGTGAACTGATCACCGCTGAAGTGACCCGAGTCGATTACAACGTTGTTGTGGTCAACGCCGGTTTGAAATCGGAAAGTTTCATTCCCATCGAGGAATTCAAGAACGATAACGGCGAAGTCGAGGTGAAAACCGGCGACTTTGTCACGGTCGCGATCGATTCGATCGAGGACGGCTACGGCACCACGCGTCTGTCGCGTGACAAGGCCAAACGTCTGACAGCCTGGCAAGACCTTGAAATGGCGATGGTAGAAGGGTCGCTGGTCAACGGCCTGGTGACCAGCAAGGTCAAAGGCGGCTTGACGGTGATGATGAACGGTATCCGCGCTTTCCTGCCGGGATCGTTGATCGATGTGCGCCCCATCAAAGACACGTCGCCGTATGAAAACAAGGCGATGGAATTCAAGGTTATCAAGCTCGACAAGAAGCGCAATAACGTTGTAGTGTCGCGTCGCGCCGTGCTTGAGGAAACGATGGGCGAAGACCGTGAAAAACTGATGGCGACTTTGTCCGAAGGCGCTATCGTCAAGGGCATCGTCAAAAACATCACCGACTACGGCGCGTTTGTCGATCTGGGCGGTGTTGACGGCTTGCTGCACATCACCGATCTGGCTTGGCGTCGCGTCAAGCACACCTCGGAAGTGCTGGCAGTGGGCGACGAAGTGACGGCCAAGGTTCTCAAATTCGACCAGGACAAAAACCGCGTTTCGCTCGGCATCAAGCAGCTTGGTGACGACCCGTGGGATGGGTTGTCGCGCCGCTACCCGCCGGGGACACATTTGTTCGGCAAGGTGACGAACATCACCGATTACGGCGCGTTTGTCGAAGTCGAATCGGGCATCGAAGGGTTGGTGCACGTTTCCGAAATGGACTGGACAAACAAAAACATCCATCCGACCAAAGTCACGCAACTGGGCGATGAGGTCGAGGTGATGATTCTCGAAATCGACGAGGAACGTCGCCGCATTTCGCTAGGCATGAAGCAGTGCAAGCCCAATCCGTGGGAAGAGTTCTCGATGAACCACAAGAAGGGCGATCACGTCAAAGGTGCGATCAAATCAATCACAGATTTTGGCGTCTTTATCGGTCTTCCGGGCGGCATTGACGGGCTGGTGCATTTGTCTGATCTGTCGTGGACGCTGCCGGGTGAAACGGCGGTGCGCGATTACAGAAAAGGGCAGGAAATCGAGGCGATTGTGTTGGCGATTGACGTTGAGCGTGAACGCATCTCGCTGGGCGTCAAGCAACTCGAAGGCGATCCGTTCACCAACTTCGTGGCGCTCAACGACAAAGGTAGCATCGTCGAAGGCACGGTCAAGAGTCTGGACGCAAAGGGCGCCATGATTTCGCTGATTGAAGGCGAAGTCGAGGGCTACCTGAGAGCGTCAGAACTGTCGCGTGATCGTGTTGAGGACATTCGCCAACATCTGAAAGAAGGCGACAAGGTGTCTGCGATGATCATCAACATTGATCGCAAGAACCGCACGATCAACCTGTCCGTCAAGCAGAAGGACAGCGCCGATGAAAGCGAGGCGATGCAACGGATGAAGACCGAGAATGCCGGCATTAGCGTTGGTGTGACCAACCTCGGGGCGCTTCTGAAGGCCAAACTCGACAACAAAGATAACAAAGACAACTCGTGAACGACGGGAGCGGTATGACGAAATCGGAACTGATCGACTGCCTGGCTGCGCGGTTTCCGCAGTTGGCCAAAGACACCGAATTTGCGGTCAAGACAATTCTTGATGCGATGGCGGAGGCGTTGGCTCGCGGAGAGCGGGTTGAAATTCGTGGTTTCGGCAGTTTCGGACTCAATTACCGCCCTTCGCGTATCGGGCGCAATCCCAAAACCGGCGAACAGGTGCAGGTATCCGAAAAGTACATACCCCACTTCAAAGCTGGCAAGGAACTGCGCGAGCGTGTGGATTTGGAAAAATCGTAAGTCGCTATAAAAAAGTAAAGAGGCGCCGTTTTTTGACGGCGCCTCTTTCTTTTTGGGCGAAGCCGGTTTATAACGTGTCTGTGAAACTTCCATTTTTAAGGAATGCGCCATGAGCATCGTTCGTTGGGTTGTCGGAGTCGTCATTTTTCTTACCGTCCTGTTATTGTCGTTTGCCAATGCCGATCAAGTGACATTGCGCTTCTTCGGATTCGGAAGCTGGCAGGCGCCATTGATTTTCATTGTATTCTGCGCTTTTGCTCTGGGGGTGACCTGCGGTTTGTTGGCTGGCGTTTTCCGAGTGGCACGGCTTAACCGGGAGCTGAAGAAAGTTCGCAAGGAATTGCTGGCGTATGAGAAGGAAACGGAACCGACGGCCGAGTCAGACCCGGCGCCGCTTCTGCCACCTGCTCCGCCGATTTCTTAAGAGTGGCAGCGGCAACTTTTAAGGATAGCGCATCATGTATATCGAATCGTGGCTGTGGTGGCTGTTTCTGACTATGGTGGTGTTTTTCGCGTTGGGCTGGGGGGCGGCGCGAATCGACATTCGGCAATTGTTGGCGGAAGCGCGGGAACTGCCACGATCTTATTTTGAAGGGCTTAATTCGCTGCTGGAGGAAGCCCCGGATCAGGCGATCGAATCGTTCATGGTCGTCGCCGAAAAGGATCCGAAAACGCTGGATTTGCACTTTGCGCTGGGGACGCTGTTTCGGCGGCAAGGAGAATTTTCGCGGGCGATCCGGATGCATCAGGCGTTGCTTGAGCGTCCTGAATTGGCGGCGCTTGATCGTGAGCGCGCCGAATTCGAGTTGGCGCAGGATTTTCACCGCGCCGGTTTGCTGGATCGCGCCGAAACGCTGTTTCTGAAACTTGAAGGAACGCGTTTCGAGCATGAAGCTCTGGGGCATCTGCTGGAAATTTATCAAACCGAAAAACATTGGCCGGAAGCGATTCGGGTGACGCGGCAGATGGAAACCGTGGCGCAGACGCCGCATTTCAAGGAGATCGCGCATTACCATTGTGAGATTGCTGAGGAGGCGTTGGTTCACGGCGATCTGGAGCAGGCGCAACAGAATGTCGAACTGGCATTTGCCGAATACCGAGCTTGCGTGCGCGCTTTTCTGATTCGGGGCGACATTGAAATGGCACGGAACGCGCCAGACAAGGCGCTGGCGGCTTGGGAGCAAATCGCTTCGCATCAGATCGCGTCGTTGGGATTGGCGGCGGAACGTGTCGTCAAAGTCTGCCGGGAGACAGGGAAGACAGACTATGCGCTCCGGCTGTTGACGCGCTGGCAGCAGGAAGCGCCGTCGCTCGACATCTTTCATGCGTTGTTCCATCTGAGTCTCACAGAGGAAGGGCCGCAGGCGGCGGCGCAGCGGGTGCGCGATGAAATCGAGCAGAGGCCGAGTTTGTTCAGCCTCGATCATTGGTTGCAGGCGAGAATGAGCGCGGTCTCGTCGCCGGAATCGCAGCAAAATCTGTTGCTGATTAAAAATCAGGTAGCGCCGTATCTGAAAAAGATGGGGCAGTACCGTTGTACGCACTGCGGATTTCGCGCACGTCAGTATTATTGGCGTTGTCCGGGTTGCCAGAAATGGGAAACGACCCAAGCGCGGCGCAGCGATACGCCGGAAGGTTTTCGCTAATCAGATGTCAGTGCCGTAGCTGGGGTGGGGATAGGGTTTCTGAGCGGTTCTTTCTTTGCGGTTAAAATAAACTTAAGGTTGCTTATTGAACGAAAAGAGACATTATGAAAATTACCATGATCGGTTCCGGCTATGTGGGACTGGTGACGGGCGCGTGTTTTGCCGAAGTCGGTAACGACGTGCTGTGTTTCGATATCGACGAACGCAAAATCGACATTCTGCAAAACGGTGGCGTGCCAATTCACGAGGCCGGCTTGCAGGAAATGATCGCACGCAACGTGGCGGCGGGGCGCTTGCATTTTTCGACCGATATCGATCACGCGGTGGCTTTTGGTGCGCTGCAATTCATTGCGGTGGGGACGCCGCCCGGCGAGGACGGTTCTGCCGATATGCAGTACGTGCTGGAAGCAGCGCGTAACATCGGTCGGCGAATGAACGAATGGAAAATCGTCGTTGATAAATCGACTGTGCCGGTAGGTACCGCCGACCGTGTGCGTGCAGTGATCGCCGAAGAGCTGGAGAAGCGCCGCTCAAAAGCTGAATTCACCGTGGTATCGAATCCCGAATTTCTCAAGGAGGGCGCAGCCATCGACGATTTCATGAGACCTGATCGGATCGTGATCGGCACCGACAACGCGCAGGCGGCGCGGACGATGCGAGAACTGTATGCGCCGTTTCAGAGAAATCACGAACGGCTTCTGGTAATGGACGCACGGTCGGCAGAATTTACCAAATACGCAGCCAATGCCATGCTGGCGACGCGCATCTCATTCATGAACGAACTGGCCAATCTCGCCGACCGGCTGAATGTGGATATCGAGATGGTTCGGCAAGGCATCGGCGCTGATCCGCGGATCGGTTACGATTTTTTGTATGCCGGGGCAGGTTATGGCGGAAGCTGTTTCCCCAAAGATGTCAAAGCGTTGTTGCGAACGGCGACGCAGGCGGGTTCTCCGATTCATGTGCTGGAAGCCGTCGAACGCGCCAACAAGCGGCAAAAGCATGTGCTGATCGAAAAAATTTGTGCGCGTCTCGGTGATGACTTGTCCGGTTGCAAGATTGCTTTGTGGGGATTGGCGTTCAAACCGAACACCGACGATATGCGCGAAGCGCCGTCGCGGGTGGTTGTTCGTGAATTATTGCAACGTGGCGCCCAAATAGCGGCCTACGATCCGGTGGCGATGGAAGAAGCGCGACGTATTTTCGATCAGGAAGAACTGAGCCTGTCTTATGCGGATTCGGAAATGGAAGCGGTGCGCGGCGCCGACGCTTTGGTGCTGATGACCGAGTGGAAGGCTTTTCGTTCTCCCGATTTTGCAGCACTTCGCAAACAACTCAAAACACCATTGTTGTTTGATGGACGTAACATTTACGATCCGCAAACAGTGCGCGAAGCAGGGCTGGAGTATTTTGGAATAGGGCGACGCTAATACCGGGAATGGCGGTGAAAAAGACAAAATGGTTCACGCGAAAACGAATCGATAAACGTATTTAAATCTGAAAATCTCAGTTGACCGCCCGACAATCTATGCGGTCGTAGACAGAGCACCACGGCTTTAGCCGTGGGTGAATGAGCCCGGAGGCGGTATATTGAGGCATGGAAGTCACGAAAAGCGCACACGGTGTGTACAGCCTTAAATACCA